>JBCCHY010000048.1:0-2414 GCA_039028495.1 Patescibacteria group bacterium | reverse complement strand
CCCAAAGGTACCGCACACATCACGGACGTCGGGATGTGTGGCAGCCTACATAGCAGTCTCGGAGTCAGTCTAGACAGTGTCATCCCGCGATGGCATGATGGCCTGCAGACGAAGAATGTTCAGGATGACTCAAAGCCCTGGCAACTCAATGCTGTAGTAGTAGACACGGGTGCCGGGTTAATCACTGCTGTTAATAAGATTATGTAAAGTCACAGTCAAGCAGTATGGTTCCAGAAGTGGCTGTATCTCGTACTCCACCTATTGCCTGGAACCCATGCATGACATAGTTATCAAGAAATAGGGTGTCCCCGGGGTAGAGTTGTGCTGTGCTTACGGCAGGCTCGAATAGTCCAGCCGGAACTTGGCCTGCATTGAATAAGGCGAGGTTGTTCTCAGCTGGCTTCATAAACCAGTTACTTCGGTCTAGTCTAACCCCTGGAAGTGGAGTAAGCAGCTTGACTATACGGATACCTTTTCTTGCGGTGATCGCTGAGCGCACCTGACCCCTCAGCGGCTTGCCTGCTTCGAGTGCGTCTTGATGCATAGGGGAGAGGGACGAGCCGCGAGATCTGCCGGCAGTAGTTGACCTCACTCTTGCTGACTGGACGCCTTTTGCTGCGTCTCTTTTATTGAGTCTCCCTGGCCGGGAACATCTGGTATGCATGTATTTGACTCTTGCTGAAGCAGAGCCACATAATCCTGCATCTAGGAGTTCGCTTACAATCTGATCTTGTATTGCGCTGGGGTTTTTAACACCAGTATTTCTAATTATAAAAAAAGGTAATTCGCGGCCAAAAAAGCTTGAAAATAGGTGCGCAGCTCTGCGAGCATCACAATCTCTCGCCTGAGCGATGGGTTCAGTATTTAATCTTTCACGAATCATTTTGCCTCAGCTAACCGACACGATGAGAAAAGGGCCCCCTGTCTCATTTCCTACAACTCTTTTTTACCACGGAAGCCGAAGGCAGCTATTAGTACAGTGACAAACATGTTGATGATTATCACGTCCATCATGTTCAGGGATTCATCTATTGCCAAGAACGCAGCTGAACCCAGCCAAATGACTGCGATGATGCCTGCGGTGTAGGGGTATTTTATAAACAGTAAAAAATCTTTTAACATGGTGCCTTCCTCTTGAGCGCATTTCGGCAGTTTCTGCTGTGATTGCTCGACGCGCTACCACAGGAGTAGCGCTTACTCCGCTACTCGCAGAGAACTGCCGAACTGCATCTCAACAGGAAACCACTGGGAGCACTAGGTTGTTAACTTTGCATCTTTATGCAATGATTCTCTCATTTTAGCAAATAGAGGACCGAAAAGCAATGGGTCCCGCTCGTAGACTTTGTTGAACCAGTCGTAGACCATACCTGTTGCCTCCTCTAGCCCTATAGAAGGTTCTTTGGGCGAGATCATTGAGGGATGTGATTCTATAAAATTCTGGATTTTTTTATGTACAACTGGTGAAATTGATTCTGTTAGGTTGAAGCCGCCGATAGAGTTCCATAGCTGTGCTCTAGCTCGAGCGAGACGAGCGTTCTTCTCATCTATCTCGATAGCAAATCGGTTATCTCCATTAACTGAGTTTACGACTATCTGGGCCTGCGAGCCCTTGCCATGTTTCTGATGTGTATCTAGTTTTTCTCTGTGAGGCTCAATTAGCCTGGCCATCATGTCTTTGAACTCGTCCATCAGATTAAACTCTTTCATCTCTTTTGAGACTCGATCAAGTGCCTCGAAAAGCCGCGCATTATAGAATCTAAACATATCGACAACATGCTGGGCGTAGTCTATTTGCTCGCCGTCCCAGACAACCCGCTCATTAGACCAGAGTTTATACAAGTGGTCTGGGCGAGCTGTACCAGGCAATATTACTCCGTAGTCGATGATTCCGACCTTGCTGTCACGCATCAGCACAAAGTTACCAGGGTGTGGATCGCCATATACATAGGGGCCAACGAGCGAGGCTCGCATAAAGTAGTAGCCGAGACTGCCCAGTTGCTCGGATAAGTCGGAGCCTAGCTGGTTTTGAATTGTCTGGATCATGTTTTCGCCAGCCTCGTTACGGTTTAGAGCTTCGCTGACAGTCATACCCTCTAGATAGTCTTGCACTATTAACTCAGACGTACAAAGCTGCTTGTACGTAGTGGGCACCACGATATTCTCATCTGTGATTAACTCGCTCATCCTGAGGGCATTCTCTACTTCAGTTATGTAGTCGACCTCTTGCATAACAGTATCTTTGTAGTCTCGGTAGACTTGAACAGTGTTGACGAGATCGGCCCGGATAACTACTTGACCAGCCCTTGCTAGTACACCTAGATTACGCAGGTCGGTTTCTAAAACAGGCTCGGCTTTGTGTCGGTTACCCAATCGTGTGGTTTGGATCCCTGCAATAGAATTTTTATCAACATCTG
>JBCCHY010000047.1:0-2659 GCA_039028495.1 Patescibacteria group bacterium | reverse complement strand
GTTTTACTTTGTGGGAAAAGGAGGGTTCAAAAAAGACTCTCAGCTTTTTCTGGGATTTAATTTCAGAAAAACTAGAGAGCCTTTGTACGTATCTGACGTGGAGGCACCGACCGGACTTGAACCGGTGTAAAAGGTTTTGCAGACCTCTGCCTAACCGCTCGGCCACGGCGCCTCATAAGTTCCTATTTTACACATTCAGGCTAACTTACTACATAGCAACTTGTAGTTCACAAGAGTTTTATATACAATATTAAGCATAAGCTCCTAAACAAAAACACCAAAAAAGGACAAACATGCAAAATCTCGCGCGATTTAAAAAGTATTTTGTACATGCGGCCATATTCACCATTTCATTGGTGTTTGTCGCTTTAAACACTGCTTCGACCTCTGCCCAGTCTCCTACGTGCTCGGCAGTTTGGTATGACTTCCACAGTGGCAATCAGCTGGCTAGCGTCAGCTCCATTATTAGCGATCATCAGAGCATCGCGACGGTTGCCGACTTAGACGCAGCTGGGTACGACACAAGAACTGGTCAAATTTATGGACTAAACAGCTCTGAAGAATTAGTCAGAACAGACCCCACTAACGGCGCTCAGACAAACCTCGGTCAGGTCACTAGTAGCGATGGCTTGCGCACATTGTCCGATGAGTTTGTGAATGACGGCGTGTATGACCGCTTTAGAGTTGGTGATATGAGCGGCGGTAAACTATTCGTAATCCCTGGCGGTGACACAGCGGGCCAGAATACAGGGGGTACTGATCTACTATTTGCCGACCGTGACGATCTAAAGAATGTTTTCGAAATAGACGTTGATACTCTCGTATATACCAGACATGATATTGACTACCCAGGGGTTGACGCTTCACCGGATGTCTATGAGAGCTTCTTTGCTGGAGATGCAGTCTATGTTGACGGCGTACTTTACTCGCTCAATGGCAACCGTGGATACGGTAATGGTCAATTGGCGGTGGCGAATGTGTCTACCGGCGAAGGTTACTCAGTGACAGCTCATGGGCTGCCAAGGAATAAAACGTATGGCGCTCAGTGGCTTGCCCGCAGTCAGGACGGCAATAGTTATGAAATGTACGCAGTCATCAATAACGACGGTGCGATCTATAGAATCAACGGATACGATACGAATTACCCTGTTGCTCAGCTCGTAGGCTACACTTCAGCGCACGATATCGCAGATAGCGCCGGCTGCCCTGACATATCGGCTCCCGCCCTCAATGTTGTGGCTTCTGATGATTTCAGTGACGGTGTTGCAGGAACCCAGCTATCTATTGATTGGTCTGACAACGACTACGCTGCGAGTGACTTGGTAGTAGGTGAAGTCGATAAGACCTCTGCCGCCGGTGCAGCAGTGATAGTTGGACCGAACGGTGCACTTGAGTACCAGGCGATTAAAGATTTCGCAGGTACTGATAGTTTCGCTTACGAAGCCTGTACAACTGTAGTTGGACGGACGTATTGTGACCAGGCGACTGTCCATATAGACGTGCAGACTTCCACGCTGTCTGTTGCTACCAGTCTGACTGATCTAGGTACAGATCCTCAGACGCTCCGCCTTGATATTGACACCTCTAATACTGGGACGGTCAGTGCAACTAGTGTCGTGACAATGGTAGAGCTACCAGACGGAGTGACAATACAGGGTGATGGATGGCAGTGTGATAACGGCTTGTGTACATCTGCTAGTGCTACTATAGATGTTGATGCCGCTCACTCTGTAAGTGTCACGTTAGCGGTTGATGATTCTGCAACTGGGCAAAAGATCGTTAATGTAGCTGTTGAGTCAGATCAGAACAGCGCGGTTCAATCATCAAACAGCTTTACCGTGGACTCTGACTCTGGTTCTATCACGGTGGTCCAGGGTGCTAGTACCAGTGGTAGCCAGTCGTCAGACAACCAGTCTGCTTCTACAGACTCGGATGACGTGGCCGCCTCAAGCTCCAACAGCTCATCGTCAGCTGCAAGTACGACTGATTCCTCTGCTGTTACAGATGATGCTGCAGTTACTGCGGTTTTAGCTGAGACAGGTCAGAACAATAGGCTTTTGATTGCTTCAGCGGTAGTGACCATACTCGGTGTTGGTGTGTTAGCGTACGCCACGAAGAAGAGCATTGGCTATAGCTTGAGATAGGCTATATAATGCTCTCATTACTATGAGAGCTAAATCAGATATAATCTCAGAATTATTTGCGGCCTACGACGGTGATGTAAAACTACTCGTTTCTGATCTCAAGAAACACGCTACAAAGTTTAAGAAGTCCTCAAAGAAAAAGACTGATTACACCAAGAATTCTGTTGTGGCAGAGGCAAGGGGGATCAGCCGACTCTACCACCCAGGTAAAGACAATCAAGTAACAGCACTTGATGACGTTTCGGTGCGGATCCACGAGTCAGAGATAGTAGCCCTTGTTGGCCCTAGTGGCAGCGGCAAGAGCACGCTGCTTAATATATTCGCTGGACTGGATAAACCCAGTAATGGGACTATAGTAGTTGGTGACAGTGATATAACGAAAATGTCAGACGCGGAGCTATCCCCCATTGTTGAGTGTAGGGTCAATACCCCCAATATGCCTCATCCAGTTCATAGCAGCAGTCCTTGCAGCAGCCATCTTGTTGGTTTTCTCGTTGGACTTGGATTAGGATTTG
>JBCCHY010000046.1:0-3253 GCA_039028495.1 Patescibacteria group bacterium | reverse complement strand
TCTGCGGTTGGGTCATCTTTAATGTCATTATACTTATTAAAAAAGAATATTGATGCGCCGATACCCGCGATTGCCAGCACTGATACGGCGGCCATCATCATTGATGACTTGCTCTTTGTCTTTTTGGTTTTAACTTTAATTTCCTCTGACATGTTTCCTCCGGTTCTTAAATAGTATACGTTATAAAGCGTGAGCGTTCTACAGCTCGTCTGTACTATAAATTGCCTGCCAATCAAACTCTAGCTCAGAGTCCTGGGCAGACGATAGTCTAATCCAGAACCCTGTTGTTTCTACGGTCCCCAGTCTCCACTGTCCGTCGATAAACTCTTTTGGTGTTAGTGATACTTGAGGTATCCCAGGGTAAGGAGGCGTAAAGTCCACGAAAACCTCAGTTTGGCCAGCAGCGAGTCGTACACTTCCAGACGCGTTGGCTGCAAACTCGACAATACCTGCAAACTTAACGAGTGAGTTAAACCTGACTTCTGTAACGAATGCTACAGAATCTGGTTCTAGGTCGAGCACATCAGCAAGATCTGATACATCAAATATCATCGAGTCA
Source organism: Patescibacteria group bacterium (assembly GCA_039028495.1). Taxonomy (GTDB): domain Bacteria; phylum Patescibacteriota; class Saccharimonadia; order Saccharimonadales; family VXPC01; genus JBCCHY01. Next base: position 2,694 of record JBCCHY010000046.1, on the reverse strand, counting down.
ATTTGGGTTTCTGCGCTACTTGTAGCGTCTGAATCTAGGCTAGATTCTTCCTGGCTTAACTGCTCATCAGATATAACTGATTCAAGGTAGGCAATGCGCTCCTCAATTTGACCTAAATTAAGGGCGATGGTCTCAAAAACCCTAACTAGCTCAGCTTCGACAGACTGACTCGACTGATTTTGAGTAGAAATTAACTGAACAGAATCTGTGAGAAGAAGTTCATCATGCTCGGTTTGAGGCTCGTTTTTATCGGCACTTGAATCTGGGGGAGCTTCTGATTCAAGCTGAACTGTCTCGTCTGCCACTTCAATGACATCAATACCTCCTGTGTTGAATATCGAGTCTAAATCTATACTGAATGGGACAGAATAGTAGCCAAGGCTAACAAACACGTCAATCTGTCCGTCCTCGGAGACTGCTTCCATTGCGACCCCGATGACAGGCCCACTCGAAATTGCCTTTACGGCTCGGCCATTTGGTCCACTGGTGAGGAAATCACCACGTACGATATCCCCGTTTGCAACGCTAACATTGGTCGGTGCGCGGCCGCTAAGAGCTACCGGCACACCATCTACTTCGGAATCAAGCACTATGCCAGCATACGTAGATACCACACCCGCGAGTCCGGTCTGACCGACTTCGGAGGTCTTTTCTACACTACGTGCACTGTTAAAAGCAACAACATCTCCCGGCTGAGCGTCATCTGTCGAAATATAGTTTTCAGCAAGGTCAGCACCGCCACCGATAAAGTTTGTCCCATCTGCATAGACATCACCGTCACTATCAACTCTAAACTTAACGTCTCCTGCGCTCCCGACATCACTTCTCAAAACGAGTAGATCGACGTCGCTAACTGCGTTGGTGTTATATGCTTCGAAAACGTTATCACCGTATACTGGTCCACCCCCACTGGCTGGAGTTATTGTAATCGTGTCTAGGCCAAAGTCGTTGTGCCAAGATGTACCCACCGCACCAGCAGTTACCAAAAATCGTATCTGAGTTGAGGCATTTGAAATAACCCCGCTTAAGTCAAGAGACTCGAAGTTCCATACTTGCGCACCAGCAGTGGCGACATCCGGTCCACCAGTAGCATAGGTGCCCCTAGTTACCCACCCTGCTCCAGCTTCGTTGGTCTGAACCTCAACTATTGCAGTATTGTCATCGCCACGCTGATTCCAGTAGAAATCCACCGTCCAGCTAGATACACTCGCATCAATGGTTGTATTGTTGGTTATATGGAATGTATCACCGAGGGCTCCTGGGTTGGTCATCTCTGTATAGATATACCCGTCTGGGCTACCACCCTGTCCAGAAGTTGGTCCAATATCCACAGAAGGCGTATCTAAGGTAGCATGAGACCATGCTCGGTTCGTGCCAGTAGCATTTAGGCCATTCCCGCCGTTATCAGACACGAAGGTCCAGGCGGCCTCATCTGCATCATTGTCGGCATCAAACGTGTACGGCCCTAGCTGTGAGATCCCTGCATCATACTGTGTTGTCACACTATCCTCTGCATACAAGCGTGACTCAACATTGGTATTAGTTCCTGCAACACCTACATCGCCGTTCGTATCTATAAATACCCTGCTAGTACCTCCGGTTTCAAACTCTAGGCTATTTGGATCGTTAGTACCGATGACAAGCGTAGCACCTGTGGAGTTTCCTCCGTCTAGAACATCGCCTAGGCCAGCGGCACATCCCCATGTGCTGCCCGTGTTGTCCCAGGAGAGCACTTCGCCATCAGTACAATCCGTCCGTAGCCCAAGCGTGTATGGATCTCCGCCAGTGCCTGATCCAGACCGTGCGAGCCCACCGTTAGCCGTCGCATCCAATACTTCATTGCCTACGACGCCATCTACCTCAGTGGTGAGATAGCCATTGTTAGAGACGAAAGCATCAACTTCAGCCTCGGTTAGGTTGGTGTCGGTGTCTATGTCGGCGGAGCAAGTGAATGCCGTGCCATTCCAGACTAGCTTGTCAGTACCAGAACAAGTAGGACTGTTAATGGAGAACTCTGTACCGACAAGTGAGATGCCATTACCTGCAGTGTAGGTAGTGTTGGTGTCTACATAGCTAGATAGATCAACAGTTAGTGTGCCGCTGGCATCAGTTAGCTCTAGGTCATTGCCGTTTAGCTCAAAGGTTGTGTTGGTCTCGTTGGTTGTGCTGCCATCTACCTCAGTGGTTAGGTAACCATTGTTGGCGACGAAAGCGTCAACAGCTGCTTCGTCTAATGTAGTGTCGGTGTCTGTATCTATATCAGTAGCACATTCCCAAGTGGTGCCAGTATTGTTCCATTTAGCTACCTCCCCGTCTGCACAAGATAGAGCAAGTAGCGCATCCGTGTTATCTAGGTATGGAGCCAAGTTAACACTGAGGGTGCCATTGCTGTCTGTTAACTGGAGTTGGTTGCTGCCATTAATAGTGAAGCCAGTGTTGACCTCGTTGGTGACAGAACCATCTACTTCACTTGTTAAGTAACCATTGTTAGCAACGAAGGCATCTACTTCGGCTTCAGTTAGAGTGGTGTCATCGAGATATGGTGATAGATCAACACTACCCCCATCAACCAAACTAAGGGTATTGCCAGCCAGGCTCAACATCTGACTATCCGTATTATCTAGTAGATCAGATAGATCAACATCTGTAGCGTCACCAGATAGGGAGAGGATGTTGCCTGCTCTAGATAGGTCT
>JBCCHY010000045.1:0-3968 GCA_039028495.1 Patescibacteria group bacterium | reverse complement strand
ATAACCACTATATGTGGATAATCTAGTGGTTATAGATAGATTAACCACGCTATATGTAGTATATTCATAGTAATCACATCTTGCACAAGTAAAAATAAAAGTGTGGTTGATGGAGGGGATTCATGGCCAATAACGGCCCAATTAGAGCTGATCGTATGACGGGTAATGCAGACTTAATGAACTCATGGCAGCCATATGAACCAGTTAAGCGTTTGTGGTCGGGGCTCAGGCCAGAAGTTCCTGCTTTTACCTTGTCTCATACAGTTAGCGCCGAGCTTGACGGAGGAAAAGTGTCTAGTGCGGAGCTTGAATCAAAGATCCCGGAGAAGCTCAGAATGGGCGGTGAAGTTATAGGTCTAAGTTTGGATTATTTGGGTTCAGTAAGCGGCTTGGGGCGAACCGCACTCTTTGATGAAGGCTCTGATGCATTCAGGTTAAACTTACCTATACACCCCAGGGTTTTTACTAACCTGGCCAGGACAGTTTTTGGCTTAGCAGATGTTAGGGATCTAGATACCTCTAGCCAGGCAGACATACAGGACCAGCTTCTTGAACAAATGCGCGCTCATGTAAAAGTTAACGATCCTAGCTATGAGGAGTTTATAAGAAGACGGCAACTACCAGATACTGTAGCCAGTGCAAATGAGCTAGTCGCTAGTGTAGCTAAATTAGTCACGGACCTCCTAGCTAGTGACAGGGTCACCGGGAGGGTCATAGAGGCACTGATAGAAACGCACGGCATAGCTTCACCTGAAGATATGGGTTCAATGAGTGGAGTTGTAATGAGGCAGCTAAAGAGCAGGGGCGCCATTGTGCTCGGACCAGGTTCTCCTTCCAGAGGAATGTCCGTTTGGCATAGACCTATAGAAATATCGGATGAAGAAGTTCTTTTGATCAAGCAGGCAGTTACCAAGAGCGCAGCAAAAAAAGCGGGCATCTATATGCCTAAAGGACAGTAGACCCTTTTTGGCTCATCTGTTATATTAAGCGTTAATGAACGCCAATACATATGGTCGTAACCTGCTCCTCGCCTAAGCGGCGTACTATTTACTTTTTGATTTTATTTACATAACAACTTTAGAGCAGGAGCATCCTACAAATGAAACGATACAACCCGAAAGACATCGAGCCAAAATGGCAGAAGCATTGGGCTCAAGCAGGCATATACAGAGCAGATAATGACAGCAACAAACCAAAGCACTACACGCTAGAGTTTTTCCCTTATCCATCTGGTGCAACCATGCATGTCGGTCATGTCCGTAACTATACAATTGGCGATGTACTCGCCCGCCATGCCCGTCAAACTGGCCACAACGTACTTCATCCTATGGGCTGGGACGCGTTCGGCTTGCCAGCAGAGAACTATGCCATCAAGACAGGTATTTCGCCCCGCCAAGCAATCGACGATAATACAGAGCGCTTCAAACAGCAGCTAACTCAGATGGGGTTCAGTTATGACTGGGATCGTGAGATTGACTCGACAGATCCAGACTACTACAAATGGACACAGTGGTTTTTCTTACTACTCCACAAACGCGGACTTGCCTATCAGCAGGAGAGTGAGCAGTGGTGGTGTAATCAGTGCAAAACCATCCTAGCCAACGAGCAGGTTGTTGATGGTAAATGCTGGCGGCATGACAAGCCGGACGATCCGCTTGTGACAAAAAAATCGCTCGAGCAGTGGTTCTTCAGGATTACAGACTATGCAGATAGATTGCTCGATGATCTAGAGACAATTGACTGGTCTAAATCAATCAAGACTATGCAGCGCAACTGGATAGGCAGATCAGAGGGTGCCGAGATAACATTTGAGCTACGTGGTCTGGGCGCCGATCAGGCTACTCTGGATGTTTTTACGACGGCCTACGACACTATCTACGGCGTGACATTCATGGTGCTAGCACCGGAACACCCAATAGTTAAAACGTATGCTTCCAGTGCAGAGAATGCGGTGGAGATAGAAGAGTACATAACCGCTGCAACTCACAAGAGCGACATTGATAGAGAGAAGGACAAGACCAAGACAGGTGTAGAGATCAAGGGCCTTACCGCCATCAATCCTGTTAATGGTCGCGAGATACCTGTCTGGGTAGCTGATTACGTGCTAATGGGATATGGAACTGGCGCTGTCATGGCCGTACCCGGAGAAGATGCTCGTGATCACGAGTTTGCAACTAAATATAATCTGCCGATCATCTATACCACTAGCACAGGGGGGTTCGTCGACTATCAGCTGGACCTCAAGCTCAAGCCAGACGAATATACCGTTGCAAACTCAGGTGAATTTGATGGCATGACATTTGCCGAGGCTAAGCCAAAGATGCTCGAAATGATCGACAAGAACTCATACGGCAAAGCAGTCGTCCAGTACAAGATGCGCGATTGGCTGATTAGTCGTCAACGCTACTGGGGCGCACCCATACCGATCATCCACTGTGAGACCTGCGGCGCGGTCCCGGTCCCAGAAGACCAATTGCCTGTTGAGCTGCCTGAGCTCGATAATTTCCAACCGGCAGGTGACGGGCGTAGTCCATTGGCTCGGGCCACAGACTGGGTAAATGTGGACTGTCCGGTAGACGGCTGTGATAGCCCTGCTCAGAGAGAGACAGACACTATGGATGGGTTTGCCTGTAGCTCATGGTATTTCTTGCGATTTGCCGATCCACAGAATAAAGAGCATGCTTTTAGTGATAGGACAGCCAAATACTGGGCTCCCGTAGATGAGTATATCGGTGGCGCTGAGCACGCTGTAATGCATCTGCTCTATGCCCGGTTTTGGACGAAAGTCATGTTTGACGCTGGTCTAATCGAGTTCCAAGAGCCGTTTACTAGGCTACTTAACCAAGGCATGATCCTAGCACCGGATGGGTCCAAGATGAGCAAAAGCAAAAACAACACGATTGAGCCTGATGAGCTAATAGATAATGGTTATGGCGCAGATACTGTGCGTGTCATGGAGATGTTCATTGGCCCATGGGATCAGTCGGCAGCCTGGAGTGTCGAGGGCATGGGCGGTTGCTTTAAGTTCTTGCAGAGATTTTGGCACTTAGCTCAGGAATACTTAGAAGCTGGTGCGGGTGAAGGTAAATCCCATGATAAACAGCTACTAACTTCTACGCACAAGACAATCGATAAAGTGTCACGTGATATGGGGAGTCTTGGGTTTAACACTGCTATTGCAGCGATGATGGAGTTTGTAAACGATATGTACAAGATCAAGGCAGAGGATAACTACAGCTCATCGCAGTGGCAGTTTGCTCTAGAGTCTGGAGTGCAGCTACTAGCCCCGTTTGCGCCTCATATAGCTAGCGAGATGTGGCAGCAGCTGGGTCGTACTGATAGCGTCCATGTTGACCATTGGCCAGAAGTTGACCAGCAATATTTAGTGGCGGACACAGTTACCATTGCTGTGCAGGTAAATGGCAAAGTCCGCGGTGAGATCGAGATAGACCCTGAGGCCGCCGAGGCAGATGTACTTACAAGAGCCAAAGAGCTGGAGCTAGTGGCCAAGCATTTAGATGGTAAAAAGCCCAAAAAAGAGATCTACGTCCCTGGCCGTATCGTCAATCTCGTTGTCTAGAATCGTGGGTCATCTGGTAGTGGAGTGTCAGAGCCAAAGATAGCCGGCGCAAGCTCATTACAACCCTCGGCTTTGATTGGCTCGAAAGAAACACCAAGCCGTTGGCTATTTGTGGTTTCTAGATCTATGCCAGTGGGAACGTTGCTGTTACGAAAGCCGACAACAGATATAGGTCCTGTGCTGTTGATACTATCTGATGCCCTCTTTAGGGCAAGTGCAGCAGCTGACCCAGGCGGTATATGAGTTTTTGGTAGAACTGGTCGGATTACGATTGGTTCAGGTTTACGCCCCAGCTTAGCCTCCACCCACTTTACTATACGGGTGAACCTGCCTAGCCGCGCCCGGCGCAACTAACTTGGCGTTTGGCTAGGTGGCCGCGCCTTCCTCT
>JBCCHY010000044.1:0-4529 GCA_039028495.1 Patescibacteria group bacterium | reverse complement strand
CTTGTCCTGCTCATAGCGGCTTTTACCACAGCTGTGTTGTCGGTCTATAGTCCAGCATCAGTATCTGCGGTTCAGCCTGAGCATGCAGGTACTATCAATGTTCTGACACTTGGAGACTCGTACTCAGCTGGTAATGGTGCCTTCGATTCTGAAGATGGCTATGTTGGTCAGAATCCATGCCACAGATCAGAAGTTAACTACTCTGAGCAGTATGTTGCAGATCTCAGAGATCAGGGCTTTAATGTAAATTACAAAAACAGAGCATGTTCAGGCTGGGTCACTAGCCAAGTACAGGGCCTCATCGAGCAGCCCGGTGTTCTGAGTGAAGATCTCGACATAGTGCTCATGACTATCGGTGGCAACGATGCGAAGTTTAGTAGTGTCGCAGCCAAATGCATGGTCAGCACCGGAGCTACAGGTACTGGTGCATGCCTAAACCAGATCGTTGCGTCCTATGATCTAATGCTCGGTTCGGGAGACCCAGATGGCGCAGGCATCATTTCTAAAACACAAACGATCATAGATACTATTAGAGTTGGGGCACCAAACGCCCAAATCGTTCTGCTCGGCTATCCAAACCTTATAGGAGCATGTAATTACGAGAAGGGGCTTGTGTATGACTCGGGCTCGTCACCATCGTCCGATGCTGACAAGATAGAGCGTCTTGGCCAGAGATTCCCAGACATAAGGGACTCAAATGAGAGATCACTCCTGCAGATAGCGGAAGAGATACGTGAGGGTAGTAGGTATATCAGCTTACCGGTTGGCAATATACTGCGTGCCATGCAGGCAGAGTTTACGGATAACCAAAGATCTCTTGAGCGCAGTCAGGTCCATTACGTATCAATGAATGGAAACAGTGGGTTCAACGGTCGTGAGCTGATGTGTGGTTACGAATCAGAATATCTGAGAAACATATCGTTACTGAGTCCAACTGAACTCGCGGGTTGGGTCCATCCGAACATAGCGGGCCACAATGCCTATAAGAACAGTCTTAAATTGCTGGGTCCTGAGAACTGGGTTGTACCGCGTGAAGCTACACTACACGCTATTCATCACAATACTATTGTTTTTGACCCAACATCAAATGGGGAAGGCCGGTCGTATTTCTATGACGACCGCGGTGTGCTACACCATATACCTGATCAGCAGACATTCCAGTGCATCAAGCACTCGAACAACGACCAATACTTCGTCAAGCAATCAGCCCTAGATGCAGCCCCTCTTGGCGCTGATATCAGATGTGCTAACAGGTTCAGCGATGTCTTTACTATTGCTGAGGGCAGCTCAGTGATTGTGCGTACTGTTGAGGGTGACGAGTCGGTACTAGTCAGTAGGCCGGCAAAAAGTGAATACTATACCAATGCCATCAAAGACTCGGCCACGTTTAACTGTCTGGGCGGCTGGGATAACCTAGTCCTGTTGCGAGTCTGGGATATAGATTCGCCCGATGACGGCAGAATACCGGATGCCCACTGCTTTAACGGCAGTGAGGCCATAGCTGAAATAGATGGCCACAAATGGCTAATCCAGAAGCACAATGGCAACCACCACTACCAGCGCACTGAGATTCAGACGCAGGCGGAGCACAGGTGTCTAATTAGCAGGGGTCTCAAAGAGGTGCAGGTTAGCTCCACACAAAAAGATTTTTATAGAGATACACGAAATGACGGAGTACTGGATTGCTACGACAGTGGATACTATGAGGGCAGAATAGTATCTGTTGCTGGTGAAGACCACTTCATATCTAGTGGCCCATCTGGTCCGACCAGGCACTACATTCCGAATGCCGAGACGTACAACTGTCTAGTAGGTAGAGGCCACCCAGATATAGGGGCGTCAGAAAAACATTTCATCGAAAAGTACACAGATAGACAAGATGACGCAGAGTGTTTTGACGATAGTTACTACGGGGGCAAAATCGTAGACTTTGGTACTAATGCCAAATACTTCATAGCTATCAGTAACGGGGAGCGCAAATACCATCATATCCCGGACGGTTACACGTATGAATGTCTAGTCGCAAAAGGCCACCAGGATATAGGTGAGCACACAGAATCCTACATCAGCAAATATGTAGGGAAAGCACACGACGCTACTTGTATAGATAAAGACTACTGGCATGGGAATATTGCCAACATCGACGGTGAGTCATACTACCTACGCTCAGACGGTACATACCAATGGCTTCGGTGGCAGGGAGAGTACAGCTGCTACGTAGCTAGAGGTTCAAAGATCAGGAGTGCCAGTAGGTCATTTATTGATAGCCACTTCAGCTACACTGGCCGCGCTGACCCGTTCTGCATAGACAGCGGCTATTACAAGAACAAGGTAGTCAGAATCGCCGGGTCAAGCGCCAGTTACTTTGTATCCTCAGCTGGAACTCTGCAGCACATTGGTTCGACTAGCGCATATTATTGTCTTCTCGAGCGCAGTGGAGTCAGCGTCAGGAGCAACGTCGAGCTCGGTTATCTCAAAGACGGCTTTCGGTATGTATCGGGCAACACAGCTTGCCATAGTAAGGCCAAGATTAAGCATGATGTAGTATATGCAGACGGTAGGTATTGGTTTACTCACGACAATGGCAAGCGCTACCTGATCAAAGACGCCAAGCACGAATACTGCATGCGCGGTCGCTACGGGTATGAAGGCAGAGTTGACACCGCAGATCTAAGAAAATACACATATTCCTCTCACCGGATCACCTGCAAAACGATTAATGATTATCGCGGCAAAATGATTCGCTATCCAAATGGTGGGATTTACTATGTTGATTCGTCCGGTCGCGAACGCAGTGTCAGCTCATGGGAGCACTACAAATGCTTTGCACGCAGGTACAAAACAGGTAGTTACAAGAACGTGCCGCACTCCTATCATGGTCACCTACCGAATGGACCGTCCATGGGGCAATGTAAAGAGACTGGCATACGCGGCAAGATAATTCGTAGAAGCGACGGCAGGTCCTACTGGATAACTAGCACGGGCAAGCGCTACTGGATACCGGATGGACATACGTTTAACTGCTTTGGTGGGTGGGGCAACATAGTCAACGATGTGACCCATGAAACACACGTTCACTATAGATACTATGGACATGCCAGGTGCTATAGGGGACAACTACTCAACGGTAAGGTTATCCGTCACAGTGACGGCGATGCACACTATGTCTTTCGTTCTGGAAAAGGACGGTACTGGATGGGTAATGGGTCTGCCTACTGGAGGTATATTGGCTACTCAGGAGCCAAACATATCAATGTCTACTCGCGTTGGTTAGTTAATTCTATACCGTATAAGGGCGCACAGTGGTAGAGTGGCGTTTACCAGGCTGTCCAGCCCCCGTACTCAGCCGCCTCTTCAGGCTCCTCTAGCTCTACAAATTGATTACCCGCAACTGCGTCTATGCGCCTACATAGATTAGAGACCAATTTTCCCAATCTAACAGAATGAGTAAATTCTTCGGTAGTCCTCTGATGATGCAGTAGCCATTGTAAGGATTCTACAGATTGTAGATATAGTGTGATCGGATCAATGCGCATTTCCCAGTTAAGCATTCTTGCTGTACTGAAGATCTGTGATTCATACGATGCCACATCATCAGATATGTGGCATCGCAGCCATAAAGGTAATGCGCCAATCAAAAGAGATCTCTGCGCGGCTGGTATGTCTATGCTCCATTCAGCTGCTTGGTTGCATATTATGTGAAAAGCGAGTGCGTTTTGTGTAGTAGTACTTACGACGTATGCACCCATATTTGTCGCCAGGTCAGTTAAGTCTATTTGGGATTCGACTGGTTGAGATGCTTGTTCGAGGATTTCTAACATGGCCTGATAGTACGTTTATACTGCGGTCTGGTAAAGCATAAGAGTAGCTATCGAGCTATAGAATTAATCTTATGCTTGCATTGAGTAAGGCAACTGTATACGATCCAGTTATGGCAATATCTAAATTAAGACCCTCTCCAAGACAAAAGTTTAGGAGCTATATGGTGGCAGAAGTGACGTCTGATGAAGGTATTCTTGTAGTTGTCCCTGCGAACGAATCTGATCGTCAACTTCGTGGCGCAAAGAGTATCGCTAGAGTAGTTGAAATACTGATTCCAAAAGTGGATTTAGAAAGATCTATTTATAATGAAGTCGATATGCCGCTCGTTGATCACTGCGCTCTAGATGAAGAGTCCGGGCTATACGTACCGAGAGGTAATGGTTGGCTGCATGCTGTAATCCCACTGAAGCTAGAGAATAGTGACGATATACCTATTTCTGGTTTTATGGAGTTTGTGCCATCTGAGAAATCTTTAACTCTTTAACAATAGACATCTTCTGCTATAACCAACCAGTTAAATTTGCGATTATCCAGTATCTAGATAAAATACTTTAGTGAATCTGGCTGTTTAACCCAAATTTCTGAGAGGATTCAGAAATTTGAGAGGAGCAGCGATGATAATCTCTAATCTGCCATTTTAGCTTTGCTAAATTGCAGTTGAGATTTATAATCGACTGCGACGAGGCGTCTTAGCTCAGTTGGTAGAG
>JBCCHY010000043.1:0-4547 GCA_039028495.1 Patescibacteria group bacterium | reverse complement strand
TCAAGGTGGGCTAGACAAGCAGCTCAGAATCGACAGTCTGCAGTTCGTGCAATCCACGAATGTCGACGGTATAGCTATTGGCGGATTGTCCGTTGGTGAGTCGAAGCAAGACATGTATGAAGTTCTAGACTATTTAGCCCCAATCTATGATGAGAATCGGCCTAGATATCTGATGGGTGTTGGTGACCCACCTGATCTCAGGCACGCATTTAGCAGGGGCATAGATATGGCTGACTGCGTGATCCCATCCCGAAACGCTCGCCATGGTAGTGTATGGGTAGATGGAGACAAGAAACTGAACCTAAAGTCAGCTATTCATGAAAGATCCCGAGAGCCAATTGAGCCAGGTTGTGCCTGCTCCACATGCACCGCAGGCTATTCTCGTGGCTGGCTTAGGCACCAATTCAAAGTGAATGACCCTGTAGCGGGCACTCTAGCGACTATTCACAACATCCACTACCTGCAGGAGATCGCAAAGTCGTTTAGATAGTAAAAAAGCTCTACGCATGTGACTACATCTTTAGGGCACGGCGATCTGCGGAGGAACCCGTAAGTAGCTGCTCTGCAGCCAGTCAATAGATTGCTTGCCTGCGTTATCCCCGGCAAAGGGGGTTCTAGCCATTAATATATAAAAAACTCCGGAGACAAACTATATCTACGGAGTTTGGTGGGCGCGGAGGAACTCGAATCCCCGACCTCCACAACGTCAATGTGGCGCTCTAGCCAGCTGAGCTACGCGCCCATACAGGGCTAGGGGAGTGTACCATAGTACGCATGGTCGTGAAACACGTGATATCCTGCCACGCATAAGCAGGATATGGTTCATATCATACATGATGTTGTGCACAGTTGTGGATACGGAAGTAAATAACTACTAGCTTAATACCGCTAGTACGTGTATGATTGTATCTACAGAGGTAGAGTTTTGGGAGAGGTTTTTCCTCTCAGTACCTTTAGTTTTGGTCGTCTGTACGTGCGAGAGCAGACGACCATTTATTATCCCTAAAGCCCCTTCGGGGGCTTTTTCTTATGGGTTCACCTGAGCTCTGCCCCGTGCTAGAATCTATACAAGCAACGATGTGAATTAACCAATCACAGAGCTTCGCCGGAGGGCTATCAGAGGTGCGTTAACCAATGTAGCAATAGCAAAAGTCGAGGTGGAACCTCCTACTTTGTTAGGACCGAGACAAAAAGCAAGTAACGTATAACAGGACTGCTATGAAGCTATTGTCGGTAGGAACTCATTTAAAAGTAGAGGATGCGGCTACTTCGCACAAATTTTACGCAAGTTTGGGTTTCAAGCCTGTATTCGCATATGGGTCTTCTAATTTTCTAGAGCAGTTTTCGTCCATTAATACAGCTATTGATAGCTATAATGGCGTTGTCTACGATGTATGTGGTGCTCCGTTTGAGATTGCTGACGGACACATTGGCATAAAGAATCAGGATGTTTTTGGCCATACTATAAAAACAGAGAAAGTTTCAGCTATGGTCAAAGTCGATACACTTACTCCGCTTTTTAGCAACAGCCTACTTAACATAACGTATCCAGTACGAAAATATCATTGGGGTACGATCGAGGTCGCCTTGCGTGACCCAGATGGTTTTGTCCTTGTGTTTATTGCAGAGGCCACAGATTTAGAACTGAAAAGAGTCAATAAATTTATAGAAGTAGAGGAATATAACAATGAAAGATAATGAAATCCATGCGATGCGCCATAGCTTGGCCCATGTTTTAGCTGCCGCCGCTACTAGGCTTTGGCCGGAAATAAAATTGGGCATAGGACCAGTCATTGAAAATGGATTCTATTACGATATAGATAGTGGTGAGGCTCATATAAGCGAAGACCACTTCAAAAAAATAGAAAAAGAGATGCGCAAAATCATCAATGAGGACCTGCCTTTTGAGCACTTCACAATGACCATTGACGAAGCAGTTAAATGGGCAAAAGATTCCGGCCAAACGTACAAACTAGAGCTGCTCAATGATCTAAAGCGTGACGGAACGACATCTGTCAGTGATATCGATCCAGAGCAGCTAGGCATAGCATCAGAAGACGCTGCCTTAAGCGAGGTAGAGTTTTATCGCTGCGGAGATTTTGTGGATTTATGCAGAGGTCCACATGTTGCATCAACAGGTAAGGTGGGCGCATTTAAGATCATGCGCATAGCTGGAGCGTACTGGCGCGGCAAAGAAGACAATCCGCAGCTGCAGCGCATATACGGAGTTGGCTTCGAAACAAAAGACGAGCTGAAAGAGCACCTAGAGATGCTCGAAGAAGCCAAGAAGCGTGATCATCGTAAACTGGGCAAAGAACAGGACCTGTTCATGTTTTCTGAAACTGTAGGCTCTGGGCTACCTCTATGGCTAGAGGCCGGTGCCACAATTAGGCGTGAGCTTGAGAGGTTTATAGTCGATGAGGAGATTGCCCGTGGCTATACACATGTGATTACTCCCGATGTAGCCAGTATCTCTTTGTATGAAAAGTCTGGTCATTACCCATACTACAAAGATTCTATGTATGCACCAATCGATATAGACGGTGATCAATACATGTTACGGCCAATGACATGTCCTCATCATTTTGAAATCTACACGCAAAAACCACGCTCATACAGGGAGCTACCAATGCGTATAGCAGAGCTGGCAAAGCTCTATAGGTATGAGCAGTCTGGCGAGCTAAGTGGGTTAATGAGAGTGCGTAGCTTTACTTTAGCCGACTCACATATTATATGCACTCCAGACCAAGCAGCAGGGGAAGTTGCCGGTGCGCTCGAGCTGATAGAGCACATAGCTGGCGTTTTTGGCCTAAACAGAGGTGATGACTACAGGTACAGGCTGTCTCTAGGCGATAGGTCTGATGACTCGAAATACTTCAAGGATGATGCCGCATGGAATGATGCTGAGAGCAAGCTCAGGACGGTTCTTAGCGAACGAGGGGATGACTTCTTTGAGGCTGAGGCAGAAGCAGCATTCTATGGTCCCAAGATTGATGTTCAGATGAAAAACGTACTAGGCAAAGAAGAAACTGCATTCACTGTTCAGTATGACTTTGTAATGCCTAAGAGATTTGGGCTTAGGTACATTGATGAGCACAATGAAGAAAATGAAGCTGTCGTTGTCCATAGGTCTTCGATAGGTGCGATCGAGAGAGTGATGGCTTTTCTAATCGAGCACTTTGCAGGTAAATTCCCGGTGTGGTTAGCGCCGGAACAGATTCGCGTGCTAACAGTCAGCGCCGATGATAAGCAGATGCTGGAATATGCACGGGAGATTAAAGAAAAGGGCCAGAAACTGGGCCTGCGTGTAGGTCTAGACCTAGAAGCGGAATCAGTCGGTAAAAAGATCAGAGCGAGTGTGCTCGACAAAGTCCCGTACACTGTTGTAGTAGGCGAGCAAGAGGTTGATTCAGGGCTACTAAAACCAAGGATACGGGATGATCTGAGTGTAAGTGGTAGGGAGCCTGAGCTAAAGGTAGATAACTTTCTCCAATCTGTTGCTAATGAAGCTAGCTCCAGAACACTAAGGTCCTCATTATAGACATATGAGTAGCTTTAGAAGTGAGGTAGAGGCGATTGTTGCTCAAATACCTATGGGCAGGGTCGTTACATACGGGCAGATAGCTATCATGGTTGGAAAGCCTAGAGCTGCCCGTCAGGTTGGCGGAGCAGCTCATTTTGGGGATCCAAACTTACCATGGCAGAGAGTTGTTAATGCTCGAGGGGGCTTGGCTTCTGGCTATCCAGGTGGCCGGAAGGCCCATAGACAACACCTAGAGCAGGAGGGCATTATCTTTAGCGGAGATGATGCGGACCCTACTTTGGACTTAGATGCGTATCAGTGGATGGTGTATGACTAAACTACTCGCCATAGTAGGCCAGACAGCTAGCGGTAAAAGCTCGCTTGCGATGCGCGTAGCCAAACAATTTGACGGCGAGATTATTGCCGCTGACTCAAGAACGGTTTACAAAGGGCTCGACATAGGAACAGCCAAGCCCACAGTGGATGATATGCAGCAGGTCAGGCACCATACGATCGATGTTGTTGACTACGGGCAGTCGTTTACCGTGGCTGATTTCAAACGACTTGCGCACCAGGCAATCTTCGATATCCAGGAGAGGGGCAAGCTACCAATGCTCGTTGGAGGTTCAGGTCTGTACCTAAACTCTGTCTTGTACGATTATGAGCTTGGTGGTCCAGCCGATGAAGGCATGCGGCGAGAGCTCTCAGGTCTAACAGTCCACGAGCTTCAGAGGCGTATTGTGCAGACCGGTATAGAAATGCCCGAGAACTCGCCTTGATGTCACTGTCCCGGTTTGATGTTGCCAGACGGGCTTGCTTGATGTCGCTATCCGGGCTTGCTCGGCGTCGCCAGATGGGCGGGCTTTCACGGGGCGGTCTTTTTACGTAGCGGCCACTCTGGGTTCTTATCAGGGTTTATTATCACAGTTCTTATCCGGGTTTTGGGTTTTTATTACGGTGCTTCCTGGGCTGCGGTTTAGATGCGGTTTTCCCTGGGTTTCCCTACGTTTTTGCTGGACGCTTC
>JBCCHY010000042.1:0-4664 GCA_039028495.1 Patescibacteria group bacterium | reverse complement strand
TTTGCCACTAGTCAGCTTGGCTTTATAGACAACTGCAAAACTGCCGGAGCCTATTGGCGTAGGATCTATATACTCTATCTGAGCTGCTTTTGGCCCAAGCTGGTCATAGATCGCCTGAGCGATGTCGACTTTGTGCTTGATCGGAGCGTTGGAGAATATATCTCGTCTTATTTCAGGAGTTATACCGGGGAAGTCAGGCAGCAGATTAGCCAAAATCTGTACGAACTTTATATAGATACCGCCCATCTCTACAAGGTTCTTTATTAGCTCGCTAGCTGCTTTGTCTCTACGGCCTGTTGCTCCGAGCCAGCCAACTCTACGGGCGAGCCGCACGACTTCGACCGACCGACCGTATCCGTACTTTAGTTGCTTTTGCGGCATAAGGATCATTATGTCATAGCTGTATTTGAGCGTCTAGCATGGGCTAGGGCTGGAATAGTGTGTGTGCGTATGTTGCAACCGAGCGTCTGTCCTGGTGGTCAACAGATCTCGATCTATGTAGTTGAGTGGCGTCAAACATTAATAGCATGGTTGGATCGAGCCTAGCTTCCAGGGCCCTGAACTCTTTAGACCCAAAAAGAGCCGGGTTCACTCCGTTCTGAAAGTCATGATTAGTGTGGCTGGCAACAATAGATCCAAGGTGATTGTAGCCGATATCGTAGTCATTAGCGCAGGTTAAGACTGTGTAGTCGCATACACCCCTAGCTACCCGGAGTAGTGTTACGGGTAGCCGTGGATCAACGCTTTTCTCATCAGTGTGAAACTCTTGATCTGCATCAAAATAGCAACTAGCTACTCCGAGTTTACAAAAACGCCGAAACAGTAACTGGCTTAAGGCTGCAGATCCGCATCTGACTATGGCTGCTGGTTCACTTTCGGGGAGGGCTTCTCCTGAGAGGAGAGCGCGGCGCCTTAGCCTCAGAAGAGTTCCTGGGCCCAGCTCTGTCACAGGCTCGGGGGTCACTGGTTCTTGATCAGCGGCCGGCCGGCCCAAAGTAGATATTACAGGTGGTTTGTATGTAGTGTGTGCCATTTAACTTTTCCTTAGTAGGTCGGCGATTTCGTCTTTGACCTCTTGTTTTAGTTTGTCGGATCCTTTGGATGTCTCTTCCTTATCTATCTCTATGCCGGTCTGCTCAGAATCTTTACCCTCTGGCTTATCTGGCTGGGAGGATGGGTCTTTGGCTTTGTTGGCAGCTCTTTTCAGCTGTAGCTTAGCCATCAAGCTTTGGAAGAGCGCAGGATCACGAGCTGCAACACGCTCCATCCAGCCGTAGAGAATATCGATTGCGTGGCTGACGCTCATGTCTGGTTCATTTGAGCCTGTGAGCTCAGGCTGCTCCTGTTCGATTTGTTTTAGTACCGACTGATAGACGCGTGGCATGACTTTAGGGTATAGACCTAAGCTATCGACTAAGGACACACCAGACTGGATGGCTCTAATCATCTCTGTTGATTCGACCTTCATTTTGAGCGCAAAGCGATTGTTCTGATTGGCGACTTTGTTGACTAGCGTAATCGCCTTGGGGCTCTGAATTATTGTCTCCAGGTCTTCACCACCAGAGAGAATTTCAAAATTTTTCTTGATGACTTTAGATAGCTCAAGATTCAGATCTATATCTTTGTCTGCCAGCTTGCTGACTTTGCTGAGAGCGAGGTATAGGTCTCTACCGAAAAATCGCATCGTTGCAGAAAATAGATTGACGATATTAAACCTACCATGAGTAATCGCATCGTACTCACGGATCATACCTAGAAATGCAGCCTGATTATCACCAGGACGTGCAGAAATGCCAAAATCTAGTAGTGCGACCCTGTTGTCCTCTAAAAGTTTGACGTTACCAGGGTGTGGGTCGCCCATGATCCGAGGTAGGCTGAAAACCCCCCAGATTAGCTCGTAGCCTAGCGTGCTGAGTTGCTCCACAAGGTCTGATCCTAGGTGCTCTTTAACGTACTCTTCTGGGTCAACACCTTGCTGCTTCATCTCAACCAGAT
The DNA here is from genome assembly GCA_039028495.1 of Patescibacteria group bacterium. Taxonomy (GTDB): domain Bacteria; phylum Patescibacteriota; class Saccharimonadia; order Saccharimonadales; family VXPC01; genus JBCCHY01. The sequence continues at coordinate 2,669 of JBCCHY010000042.1, read as the reverse complement.
GAGATGCAGATATACCACCTACGTATTCTTGGACGATGATTTGAGGGGTGCACAGATCAGTGTAGGTCCTTGGGATAACAAGCTTTGGATGGTCCTTGTACGCTTCGTACTGCTCAGCTGCAAACCTGGCCTCTTCAGCGTAGTCAGTCTCATTCATTGTTTGGGCGGCAAAGTCGTCGAATGCCGCGGTGAAGTCAACGCTTAAGTTTGGCGAGTATCGTTTGCTGGTTACATTCCAAAATCTTTTGAGGAGCTTGAGATCGAATTTCAGTGTCTCGGCAATGAGTGGCCTGAGAACTTTAACAATGATCGGTGTCCCGTCGACGTGTTTGCCGTAATATACTTGCCCGAACGTTCCAGCTGCGAAGGGGACTGGCTGTATCTCTTCTATATCACTAACTTTTGAGCCCAAGTTGGCCTGTAATATGTTAACTATATCCAGCGGCTCCGTATCTAGCTTTTCAAATATCTTGAGCTTGTCTGGGTTGTGCCAGCGCTTCATAATAGCGCTCTGCAGCATGACCCCCTGAAGGAATTTCACATATATACCACCCATGGCTAGCATCTCGTCAGCTATCAGCGTCGACAGCTCGTCTTTTTTCCCGCGCCTGTAGAGTGAGTATGACCTGGTCATTAGCTTGGCCATACGGGCGGTACGGTGCCTCTTGATGGCGGCAATAGTCTTTTTCTGTGACATTATCTATAGCCTATTTTTTGGCAAAGCCAATCATAAACAGGATTGTTGTACAGAGCACAGTTACAAAGAAAAGCCTGAATGTCTGGTCGTCTGCCTCACGGAAAATGGCCATCAGTATGGCCGCGATCCAAATCAAAAGAATAGTAAAGAAAATTGATATGTATTTCATTAAAGATAATAATACAACAGATCTGTCAATAAATCAATAGACAAGAAGTCCGAAAAAATGAAGAGAGCGTGGAAGATAAGGTGTTATAGCGAGGTTTATTGTGGTATGATCGAGCCGATCTGTTGCCTATATCAACAAAGCATAACGGGGCGTGGCGCAGTTGGCTAGCGCGCGCGGTTTGGGACCGCGAGGTCGGAGGTTCAAGTCCTCTCGCCCCGACCAAATTAAAAAGCTCACATATTGTGAGCTTTTTAATTTGGTATGAGATAATTTTTGCCAGTGCTTGATTTTACTACAGGAGAGATATTAGTTGCCGGCAGCTCCATAGCTGTCGTTGTTTTGCTGACCGTGCTTGGCCAGTTTCTCTACGCGACTGACTATATCAGTGGTGAGTATGCTCGTAAGTTCATACACATGCTATCGGCTGCGTGGATTGCGTCATGGATGTTTTTTATGGAGCAGTCTTCGATAATCGCAATTGGTTTGTTCCTGATCGCAGGAGCTTTTATCGCCAGGAACCTACGCCATACACTACTTAAAATACCCAGAAACAAGATTAAGAAAAAAAGCGGGGTGCCAACTAACATTCTCAGAAAGCTGCTACGACTACTCGACGCCGTGTACTCTGTCAGGCGTCCCACGTATGGGGAAGTAGGTTACGGTATAGGCATAGTGCTAGCTGCACTTATAACAAGTAATCCCTATGTATTTGGGCTGAGTATTATCAACCTGGGTTTTGCTGATGGCTTAGCTGCAGTTGTCGGTACAAAATACGGCAAAAGATATTTCAAAATACTAGGAGCTAAAAAGTCCAGGATAGGTACGTACACGTGCTTTGTATTTGTTGTGCTCAGCGGTCTGTTGTTTTGGTTTATTGCCGACACGATAGATGTCAGTACCTTTGCGGTGAGTTTGCATGTAGTGAGTGCTGGCTTGATCATCACTTGTTTAGAGCTACTTGGACGCAAAGGTCTGGATAATATATTCATACCAGCTGCTACAGCACTGCTCTATAGCATAGCCGTGTAGTAAACTACATATATGAATATAGGCTCGAATCAGGCACGTGGGGCAAAAGCATGAGGTTAAAAGAAGTTATACCTGAAGTAGTATACGGTGGCGTAGACGGCACGATCTCAACATTTGCAGTCGTAGCGGGGTCATTTGGCGGTGGGTTAACGCTCAAGGCTACGTTTATTTTGGGTGTTGCGAGCCTAGTCGCAGATGGGTTTTCAATGGCAGTCGGTTCATACCTATCGGCTCAATCTGATAATGACCGGCATCCACTGCGTAACGGGATAGTTACATTTATCTCTTTCGTCATACTGGGAAGCCTTATGCTATGGCCATACCTCGGAGGGATCATGTTTGAGTGGGCTGAAGCACCCGTATTCGTAGGATCTGCTGTGCTAGCTGGGGTCTCTTTTATGATTGTTGGTGGGCTTAAATCACGCGTACAGAAATCCTCACTACTCAGAGGCGCAGCAGAAGTGGTTATCCTGGGATTCATAGCAGCAGGTATAGCCTACTTGCTAGGCGACGTCCTCGAAGCTGCAATAACGTAAGAACCGGTCGTAAAGTTGACCGGTTTTAACTTTCTTTACTGGGGCGAGTGACCGGAATTGAACCGGCGACCTTCTGCAAGGGAGTTTTGACTTGTCAAAACGTACGGAATAGCAAACAGCCAATATATTGCTTGTTTGCGTCACCACAACCAGACGCTCTAAAGATATTTTGTGATAACTTGGGGCGAGTGACCGGAATTGAACCGGCGACCTTCTGCAAGGGAGTTTTGACTTGTCA
>JBCCHY010000041.1:0-4876 GCA_039028495.1 Patescibacteria group bacterium | reverse complement strand
GCATAATAAGCTGCCTTAAAACGTGTCATATCCAACGAGCAGTTCGCACTACCAGACATTGATTTATTTGTCTATTTATGATATTATAAATAGATGTTAAGTAGGTCACGGAATTCATACCCTTCTAGGGCTAGTCGGCTGACAGCAGCTGCACTTGCTTTGCTTTTGTCAGCATGTAGCAGTAACTCTTCAGTTGTTGCTGAGGCAGATCCAACACCTGTAGTTGAGGTGCCAGCAGGTCAGGAAGAATTTGCAGAGTATATGCTTAGTCCAGAGAGGGAAGAGGCCTACAATTCAGTCCTCAGCGTGCTTGTAGAATCAGCTTTTGCTGATGAATCTGCTGTGAAGACATGCACTGTAGGGGGCTCTTTAAAGGCAGAATACGAAGACGGTAGATATTTGCTTGCATTTTCTACAGAAGAGGAACGAGAGTTATTTAGTTCTCCTAGTAGACTCGATGATTTATGGCGTCCTGATGAGCCATGTCCAGCCGCTTTAGGGGCAAACGATTTAGGTGTGTATCACTTCGAGACATATGACGAGTGCGGCGACAGGGTGGAGCTACAAATTACAAGAGATGACCGGAACCTTGATGGGGCCTGGAGGAGTTTCTTAATGACTTCTGGAAACAGCGTAGTAACAGAATCAACTGACGCACCGCTCCATCCTGCTGAGAGTGAATTTATATTTTGGAACAGACTTGAGAGTGTTACGCGTGCAACCTCTGATCTACCGGGTGCTCAACGGGACTGGCCTCTGGTTATTTTCTCCGGTATTGGCAAGAATATGAGTGGACAGGTTTCTCTTATTCCTGACGGATTATCTGGTGGGTGTGGTAGTTCCCCTGAGACACCAGGATTTGAAAATAGCGGTCCTAGGACCAGGGTTTAAACATCTAGCTAAAGGCCCTGGATACAATACCTAAGCAGCTTGTATAGCTACAATGCCTGCTCGAATTATCTCTAGGCTGTCTTCGTGCCCGAGTGAAGGGTTAATCACTACCACATTCTCTCTATGATCAGTAGGTGGTTCGTCGTCGGCAATAACTCTGTCAAAGATCTCGAGAGTTATATCTTCTGTATATAGGTAATCGGGACTCACCTTTCGTTCCGCAACCCTCTGTCTGCATAGCTCAGGGTCCGTATCTATGTGTACACATAGAGCTACACCTCCAGCCTGCTCGGCAAGGTCAACTAGCTGTAGCCTGAGCCCGGTTGAGTGCATATAGGCGTCGTATATGGCTGATCTACCGGCCGCTAGAGCTGTTTTGGTAAGCTCCTGCATCCTGTTAAACATCGGGATTGTTTCACTGTGTAGATCGTAGGTCGGCTCAGGAAACATTTGATATCGCAATTGATCAGAGTTGTAGTGATCCATGTCCAGGTCAATGGCAAGCCGCTCTGAAAGGCGAGTTTTGCCAGCGCCTGGCAGGGCTGCGTAATAAAGTAGTGTCGGTTTCATATACTCCCTAGGGCTCTATAAATTGATCAACGAAGTTTTCGTCGACGTTGCTATTTGCCCAGTATATGACACCTATACCTACGAATAAAAGCACTACTAATATGATTGTTCGGTGCCATTCTTTGAGCCGGAAGTTTTTTATGAATTTCACACAGGTGCCTCATTCGTCTCTACGAGCCTAGCGGTAACAACCAGTCTGTTTTCAGCCGTCCAGAGGGGGGTGCAGGTATAGAGGGTTAGTTGGTCTCTGTCTGTTGGGCCCTCTATCTCCACAGCTGTGGGGGGGACAACACTTTGATCATCTACTTCATAGATGTATTCAACCCCTTCCCAGTAGACTCCGATACGCTCGCCGGGCTGAATCTTGTCTAAGTGATAGAAGATCCACTTTCCGTCAGAGCCATAGGCGAATCTATGGCCGGCTATCACTGTGTTGCCACCACGCTCAGGCGTGTTTGTGTTGGGCCGTTGCCAAGGGCCCTGGCTGAGCACTGATGCATTGCCACTGAATATCTCTGAGTCTAGTGAGATACTGGGTATTACGATGCGGTTTTCGCTAGGGAATGGGGCAGGATCTCTATCGACAACTTCCGGCTGCTGATTATTATCGTCTGAAACGATTAAATTGGACGCATAGGCTGGGAGTTCTTTTGTCCTCTGGTCCCACCACAGTTGTAAGTTTGGTATCCACGGAGTAGCTATCAGGTATAGTCCAAGCCCAATGACGACGAGACTCAGCTGATTGTTGAATGTTCTCAAGCTTATTTTCACTGCAACAGTATACCCTAGGAGCAGCGGGTTGAGCTTAAGAGCGAAGGGCTTCCATAGGTTTTTTGCTGGCTGCTCTCCAGGCAGGAACAAAACCGAACAGCACTCCTACCAGCAGTGACAGACAGAGGCTGACCAAAATAACGGATAGATTAAATCCGGGTGATAGATTAGTGGTCGAGCGAACTATAAATGTAACCAGCTCCGCCAGCACTATACCGGCAAGCCCGCCAAGTACGCTCAGTACGACTGATTCTGACAAGAATTGCAGCAGAATATGCTTGCGGTTTGCACCAACGGCTTTGCGAACGCCTATTTCTCGAGTGCGCTCAGCGACGTTTGCGGTCATTATGTTGCTGAGTCCTATGCCACCGACCAGCAGCGCGATTGCAGTGACTATGGCGGCCGTCATGATTATTAGTCGGTAACCTCGTCCGACTAGTTCCACAGTTTCCTCAGAGTTTAGGATAGAATAGTTTGATCTCTGTTGGGATGACTCTAGTACTTTTTGGACATCTGACACTGCGCTTGAATCTGCGGCCAGTAGATAAATAGATTTTATCTTCAACTGATCACTAATGAGATTGGCGGAGCCGATAGGGATGAAAATGCTGTGGTTGTAGTCAACTCCTGGATTGAGTGGGTCTGTCGGGAGACTATCAAAGACACCCCTTACGACGTGCTCTCTCCCGTCGATACGGATAACCTTTCCGATGGGTCCTGGCTCACCAAACATTTTTTCTGCCAGATATTTACCGAGTAGGGCGGTACGCTCCCGTTCGCCGTCTCCGAGAGTCTCGCCGTAAGCGATATCGCCGCCGAGTATCTCGGGTATATATTTAGTTGTACCAATTATGCTACTAACATCGGCTATTTCTCCTGATATGGGTTCTACCTGGGCATCGAAAGGCGCAATAGGCGTTACGCTCGTGGATCCATCGATTTTCTCAATCAGATCGAGCTCCTCAAGTGAAAGTAGAGCCGGCGTCAGGGTTTGGTCGAGTCGGTATGACTCTTGAGTAAGTGCTGTAGAGCGCTCGACTAGCTCACCGGAGTGTACGCCCACGATCGATGAGCCAAATGTTGCCTGCTGCTGCTTAGACTGCTCCTGAATGCCGTCAGAGAGATTGACAGTGAATATAAGTAACCCGATCCCAATGACAATACCCAAGTTCGTAAAAACACTCCTGGCTCTAGTTGCGCCAATAGAATGGAGGCTCATGCGTATATAGGCGGCAATCATTTTTTGTCCTTTTTATTTTTACGTTTTGCTTTGGCGCGAGCACGTCTTTCGGCTTTGTTGCGCTTTTTGCGTCTTTCATGATCTTGTTTCTCAGTATCTTTGACTACCTGCTGCACCTTTGTGAGGTCAACTTGCTGGGATGAGCTGAGGTCTTGGTCGATCTTGACCTGCCCGTCTTTCATGTAGATTATGCGTGATGCGTACTTTGTCAGCTCTGGATTATGGGTAACCATTAGGACGGTATTACCCTCTTTGTTGATAGTCTTGAGTAACTCCATAATAGTTTCGCTACTGAGCGAATCTAGATTGCCAGTTGGCTCGTCAGCGACAACTATGTTTGGATTATTGACGAGCGCTCTGGCAATAGCTGCTCTTTGTGTTTGGCCACCACTGAGTTGCCGCGGATAGTAGTATTCTTTGCTTCGTATGTGTAGCCTCTCGAGCATATCGCTAGCTAGCTGCAGTCTCTGGATGTGGGTTTTGCCACTATATGCGAGAGGCAGAGCAACGTTTTCGAGCACGCTCATGTTGGGGATCAGGTTAAAGGATTGAAACACAAACCCTATGTTGTCGCGGCGCAGTTCGGCGAGTCTTTTTTCGCCCAGGTCATGTGCATTCTCGTCCATTAGTGTGTAGTTACCCTCAGTCGGGTCGTCGAGCAGACCGATTATGTTGAGTAGCGTAGTTTTACCGGAGCCACTAGGCCCCATAATGGCAACGAATTCGCCCTGTTCAATCTCTAGTGAGACATCGTCAAGGGCTATATGGGCGGCATTACCTATACCGAATACTTTAGTTATATTTTGTAGTTTTAGAACTGACATTCGGACGATATTTTAAAGAAGAGCTGACAGGGGCGCAAGGTTAAGCGTTAAATAAATGAATAAGAACGGTAATCCTGGGTGCGGTAATGTTCGAACAAGTAGTATTTGGCGGAGAGGAAGGGATAAAGCACGACAAATCTGTGCGCCGAGTAGACTCGGGCAACAGACTTGTCTTCGGACCTGTGATTCGAATCCGCACTTTCTGCAAGAGAAAGCAAAAGCCCACCCTTTGGGTGAGCTTCTTCTTCCTGGCGGAAGGGAAGGGATTCGAACCCTCGAGACGAGTAACCCCGCCTACACGCTTTCCAAGCGTGCTCCTTCAACCACTCGGACACCCTTCCACGGGTTCGAATTGTAATATATAAAAAGGGATTCGGCCACGTTCCGCGGCCCCGAAGTTTCGTTCATGGTGGTAAACCACCAGAAGAAAGCTTCCTTGCAGACTGCTACTAGCAGTCCTCACCCTCGAGACGAGTAACCCCGCCTACACGCTTTCCAAGCGTGCTCCTTCAACCACTCGGACACCCTTCCACGGGTTCGAATTGTAATATATAAAAAGGGATTCGGCCACGTTCCGCGG
>JBCCHY010000040.1:0-5127 GCA_039028495.1 Patescibacteria group bacterium | reverse complement strand
GCGGAGTATCAAAGCGCCAAGCTAGAGCAAGAGCGAGTAGAAAGTCGACTCAAAGAGATTGACCATATACTCAAGAACGTCGAAGTCATTAAGCACCCGTCTAAATCCGATATCGTGCGCCTAGGATCCACCGTTGAGCTCAAAGAAGGCTCCAAAAAAGTTAGCTTTAGCGTCGTCGGCACTGTCGAAGCGGACCCGCTAGAAGGCAAGGTGAGCGATGAATCACCAGTTGGCCAGGCACTACTCGGTAAAGCCGTTGGTGACAAGGTTGAGATCGAAACTCCCGCCCAAACTAGAAAATACACGGTCGCAGCAATAAGTTAGTCAGATAGAAAACATAAAAACTTCTGCTAGACTAACTAGCAGAAGTTTTTGATTTGAGAGAAACTCAAAGAGAGGTAACAGCTAAAGTGTCATCACTAAGAGAATATAGACAAGAGCAGCTTGCAAAGGTCTCTCGTCTGAGAGAGATGGGAGTGAACCCGTACCCAGCCAAGAGCTTCAGGGATACTCATGTTAGAGATATCACCGCAACGCCAGACAATTATATGGGCCAAGGAGTATGCGTGGCCGGTAGAGTCATGTCACATCGGACGCACGGCTCAGTGCAGTTTATAGATATTGCTGAAGAAGGTGCTCGTCTGCAGATAATTGTTCACGAAGAAGCTCTGAAGGCGGAATACGATAAAGGCTTGCTGGCAGCTGCCGATCTAAGCTTGCTCACCCGTGGTGATTTTATTGAAGTTGCTGGGCCGGTAGCAGAAAGTCAGTCGGGAGAGCTGTCCATTGATGCTAGAGGTGTCCGTGTCCTAGCAAAAGTACTCCGGCCACTGCCAGAAAAACTCGATGACCAAGAGTCACGAATGCGCCGTCGCTACTTAGATATGGCTATCAACAGTGATGTCAGGGAGCGCTTTGTACGCAGATCACGGTTCTGGCAAGCCACGCGTGATTTTCTCAATGAGCGGGGATTTAGTGAGATTAATATACCGGTCCTCGAGCATACGACAGGCGGAGCCGATGCCAACCCATTCGTGACACATATGGATGCACTCGGAGAAGACTTCTACCTACGGATTAGTCATGAGCTGCCGCTCAAGCGCCTGCTTGGGGCCGGCATGAACAAGGTTTACGATATTGGACCTAGGTTCAGGAATGAAAACTATAGTGATGAGCATCTACCCGAGCACGTAGCTATGGAGTGGTACTGGGCGTATGCCGACTGGCAGGATGGCATCGCACTTATGGAAGATCTATTCAGAGACACTTTGTCGGCGGCATTTGGTAAGACACAGTTTGAGTGGAATGGACAAACGATAGACTTGTCGGGACAGTGGGAGCAGCTATCGTACGCCGACGTTATTAATGATAATTACGGTATAGATGTATTCAACACTACAATTGAAGAGGTCTCGCTCAAGCTCAAAGAGCATGGGCTAGAGGTAGAAAATGACGATAGCATCCCAAGGGGCATAGACAAGCTCTGGAAGAATATCCGTAAAGACATCGCCGGTCCCATCTGGCTCGTGGATACGCCGACATTCATAAGCCCTCTTAGTAAAGCAAGCGATGATAGTGATGATTATGTGCAGCGGTTCCAGGCAGTTATCGCTGGTAGCGAGCTATGCAATGGCTTCGGAGAGCTTAACGATCCGGTTGATCAACTAGAGCGCTTTGTTGAACAGCAAGAGATGCGAGACCAAGGAGATTCTGAGGCGCATATGCTAGATATAGACTACGTTGAGATGCTCGAGTACGGCATGCCACCAGCATGTGGTCTGGGTTTTTCAGAGCGAGTTTTCTGGATATTTGAGGGTGTTACCGCGCGTGAAGGCGTGCCCTTCCCACAGCTGCGCCGCGAAGTAGACGAAACTACAAAAGACATTTATCCAGAGATATATGGGCTGGAGGGTCTACTTGCGAACTCTGATTCACGCGTGCAGGACATCAGCCGGCGGATTGTTGCGGTGGTTAATAAAACTCTTGAACCGTGGCAGGTAGCTAATACGGCTGCTCACATGAGCGCCTATCATGCTCATAAAATGGCCAAGGATGAGTTTGATAGCGGTGAATATTTCGTAACAAAGGATAGCCACCAACTGCCACGCAACTCTCAGCACCCGATTATGATCAAAAAAGCCGAGCATAAGGAGCTTCATAAGCTATATCGTAAAGCCAAAGAGGCTGGCCTAAAGCCACACGTGTTCATCAAAGAAATGATTGATACGAATATAGACGCAGAAATAGCTGAAGCTCTGGAAGATCAGTCTATTGATGAAGTGACTATATACGGGGTTGCCCTATACGGCGATAATGATGATGTTCACGCGCTAACCAAAAACTATAGACTCTGGAATTAACACATGGAGCAGCTCCTTCTCCACGGCATAGGGGACTACATAATTCAGACCGGCTGGATGGCTAGTGAGAAAACCAAGAGATGGTGGCCAGCAGTTGTCCATGGAATCACCTATACTGCTTTGTTTGCACTACTAACGACTTCGTGGATTGCTCTAGCTGTTATTGGCCTAACTCATGTAGTTATCGATAGGTATAGACTTGCCAAGCATGTAGTGTGGTTTAAGGAATCGGTGTTTGGCAGTAACAAAATGCCTCTCAAAGACTTTCGTAGGCTGCGAGAACTTCCCAATGTACCGGATTATCAGTATTTTTGGCTAGTCATCATCATTGATAACATAATGCACCTGGGTATTAACTACTTAGCTATAGAGTATCTATAGCCGAATGATATAATGGTAGATACAAAATACTAGGAGGTATTAAATGGCAGCTAAGGCTGAAATTTACGAAGCAAAAGACGGATGGAGATTCCGTATCAAGGCCGGTAACGGCGAAGTAGTAGCAACAGGCGAGGCTTACTCTAGCCGCGACGGCGCCGTAAAAGGCGTCGAAGCTGTGAAGCGCGCTGTGTGTGAAGCAATTGACGAAGACAACATTGTCGACGTCGAAAACTAGTATTAACTACTTTTTGTATACCACCTCTTGGGGTTTTTCCAAGAGGTGGTTTTTATATGATTGATAGCGTAGAATTCCCTGATGTTGAGAGTAAAAACAGACAAAATTGTACCCGGTGGCAGGGTCGTGGCCAGGCTTGATGATGGTAGAGTTTGTTTTGTACTAGGGGCTTTAGAAAATGAGGTTGTAGAAGCAGTAATCACGAAGAAAAAGCGTAGTTATATTGAGGCTATAGCGGCCAATGTGCTGGAGCCTAGCATGCACAGAGTTAGCCCTAAAGACGATGCCTATCTATCAACTAGCCCTTGGCAGGTAGTAGCTTTTAAACGAGAGAATGAGCTTAAAACACAGATGATACGGGATGTTTTCGACCAGCAGGGTATTAAGCTACCAGACTTTGATGTTAAAAGCGACGGGGAAGAATGGGCTTATCGAAATAAGATGGAGTTCAGTTTTTGGTGGTCTCCTGAAACCGACAAAGTAGACCTGGCATTTTATAAACGTGGCAGTAACTCAAAAATAGTTGTTGACGGATCGTCCTTAGCGCCCGAGTGTATTAATGAGGCTGCGCGAGAGTTCATAGCCCAAGTTAATGAGCTAGGCATCAGAGCAGGTGATATGAAATCAATTGTGTTTCGTTCTAGCGCTCAGGGCCAAGTTGTTGCATCTCTCTTCGTAAAAACTGAGCTAGATTCATTAACTAAGATCGACCTCTCAATTCAGGGTTTTGAAATCTGGTTGTCTGACAAACGTAGTCCCGCCAGTGTTCGTACGAAGTTACTCAAGATGCAAGGGGACACAACGTTAACTGATGACATCTTTGGAAAAACTTTTGCGTATGGAGTAAATTCGTTTTTTCAGATTAATGTGCCCATGTATGAACTAGCATTAAAAGATATTCGCGCTTCACTTCTGGTTAACCAGCCAGCTATAGATATGTTCAGTGGTGTTGGTTCGATTGGTCTGAGTGTATCGAAAAGCCCAGTGCTTATAGAGTTAGATAATGACAGTGTGAGCTATGCGCGGCAAAACGCAGACGCCAGTGCGGAAGTCCTGCATATGCCAAGCGAAAAAGCGCTCGACGTTGTAGTAGAAGAGATAAATCTGATAGTAGATCCACCACGCGCAGGTCTAAATAAAAAATTGCTCACCAAGATCTGTGAGGTTAGGCCCCGTAGACTAATCTATATGAGCTGTGATGCGGCTACGCACGCTAGGGATGTGTCCGCTCTTATTGAGGCCGGCTATAGTTTAGATAGTTTTAACGCATATAATTTCTTTCCTAAAACACCGCATACAGAAACACTGGCGGTCCTGACTCGATCTGATAGAATGAATAGCCATGGCAACAAAGAACAAGACAGCTAGAGCAAAAACAAAGACTGCAGCTAAAAAAACAGCTCGCAAGACCACGACTAAGAAAAGTACCGCTACTAGAGCAAAAGCTTCCCGGGCTAAATCAGTAAGTAAAAAGCCCCAGGCGAAAAAAAGTACAGCTAGAAAGGCTGCTGACGTATTCATGTCGCTGAAAAATTGGAATCTCAGCCTATCGGTACTACACGCAGTACAAGCTATCGCTATGGCATTTTTAGCACGCGATTTTAGGCTGCCAATCGACATGGGGTATTTAACGTTCAATAGCTCTACCGAGAATCTAGAGACAGTCAGTAGAACTATAGTTGATGTGCCTCTGGCTTGGATAGTGATTGCGTTCCTCGCAATGAGCGCCATTGCTCACGGCATCATCGCTGGTCCTTGGTTCGAAAACTACAAGGCCGATCTGAAAAAAGGTATGAACAGAGCTCGTTGGTTTGAGTACGCTCTCAGCGCGAGTACTATGATGGTAGCCATTGCGCTTCTAACAGGTATATCTAGCCTTGGTATTTTGATTGGTATATTCGTACTCACTGCAGTTATGAATCTGATGGGACTTGTAATGGAGGTCCACAACCAAGATACCAAGTCGACCAACTGGCTTAGCTTCTGTGTTGGGTGTCTGGCTGGTATAGAGCCTTGGATCATTATCGGGCTGTATTTCCTAGCTAACTGGCTATATGCCAGTGGCAATCCACCTACGTTTGTTTACTTTATTTACATTAGTATTTTCCTATTCTTTAACTGCTTTGCGATTAACATGTGGTTGCAGTACAG
>JBCCHY010000039.1:0-5165 GCA_039028495.1 Patescibacteria group bacterium | reverse complement strand
TTGTATAGTTATATTTTATACAGTATTTTGTTTGAAATCAAGTAGCGCTTACGGTTACTCAGTGATGCCAATGAGTTCGATGTCAAATACTAGATCATCACCAGGTTGGATGAGACCACCTGGTCTTGGGTTATCTCCGTACGCTTTGGTAGCTGGTATGACTAGTCTGCGTGTTCCGCCTGGCTTCATGCCGGGGATGCCCTCTTGCCAGCCGACGATTAGGTTAGTCAGGCCAAATGTTGCGGGTGAGCCACTGTCTTTGCTGCTTTCGAATATTTCGCCTGTACGCACCAGCGCGCCGGTATAGTGGACGGTCACTACATCTGCAGCACTTACGGCATCACCTGTTCCTTCGACGATGTCTGTTATTTCGAGTTCGGCTGTTTGGCCATTATCCCTAGTGTCAAATCCATCTAAAATTGTTCCTGCTAGCACTGTGTTTGCTCCTTGGTCAGTTGATTGTTGATTGTTGTTCTCAGATATATCGAATGTGTTGCTTAGCTGCTGAGTGTTGTCAGTATCGTCTTGATTTGCTTCGATTATTACAAATATCGTGAACCCCGCCACACTGACAAAAAATGATATAGCAAGTAGCAACGAAATAACTCTTGTTCCCATGTGTATGTACCCTCGTTTAGTTAGTTTAGACTGGCTACAACTGTAGCATGTTTTGAATCAGTTTCAATAAGTCTATAGGTTTTCCGCACCAGTGGCTCAGAGAACCTGCGTCAGTAGGATTATCAGCCCAACTATCACGAGCAAGCTAACTATGCCTTTTGTCCTACCAACCTTTTCCGCTACCCAGTTGATAGCAAGATAGTAGTAAGGGAATGCAAGTAGTACTAGTAAGGTGCTACTTGCCAAGCCAAAGATTATGGTAAAGCTCAGTGCCTCCCAGAATGGGTTGGTTAAGGCAAGTGGCAGTAGCGCTGCAACAGTAGTTAGGGTTGTAGTTACAAGTGGCCTGACGCGTTCCCTTAGGGCCTGAGCCATCGCTTCGACCGGGTCTTTGCCTGCTTTTTGATGGTGCGAGGCATTGTCCACCAGCAGAATCGTGTTGTTTACAGCAATACCAATTAAGCCAATGATACCTATCATTGCAAAGAAGCTCAGAGGATTGTCAGTTACGAACAGACCGAGGCCTATTCCGAAGAAGCTGAAAGGTAGCGCAAGCAGTATCAGTATTGGCTTTAGAAGTGATTTGAACTGAATGCTCAGCAGTACAATCATGACAAGCAGCGCACCGAGTGCGGCAATAGGCAGAGCTGCAAAGCTTTCGGCGAAGTCAGAGTCTTGGCCCAGATCAAATGACAAATCATCCGAAGCTAGCCCAAATTCAGCTAGTTTGTCGTCAGTGAATTCGGCCTCTATGGCGTCTGTGAATGTACCGATAACTCCAGTTGTTCCCTCCGCATCAAAACCGGCTCTATATTCAATCAGCTGCTCACCATTGAGTCTGACGATATTGTCAGTGTAGCCGATCTCGCTCTTGGTGACTGTAACCATATCACCATTAGGCTGCTCCTGTGGGTTATCCACGATGAACTGGATGATTGCCTCTGCCGCTCGTACTGCATCCTCTTGAGAACCTTTGACCTTTACTTGGGCAGCTAGCGGGAATTCTACGTCAGGTGGCCCACCAGCTGATCCTTGAGCAGAGACCTCTGCACCAACAAAATCCTCAAAATACTCATTGATGTTTTCGCTCATTTCTGCTGAGGTGATGTCTCGATCGCCGTAAGGTATAAGCTCTATATCAATTGCAGCCGTAGTTTCGTCTGCTGATTGCTCTTCGCCGAACATACCGCGAGACAGATTGTCACCTAGCACGCTAGTGACACCAGTAGCAACTTCGTCAGCTATTCGTTCTGCTGTCGGTATATCAGTATCATCGTCATAGTTAATAGTTACGACTAAGTTATTACCGTCCTTGCCTGCTGGGAATATATCGCTACCCAGTCGTCCAAACAAGTTCATGCCTGCTCCGATAAGTACGACACTAAAGAGCACCATGGCTACGCCAAGTAGGCGGCCCTTGGCCGGACTTTCTTTTAAGAGTAGTACACCACGCTCAAGTGGCCCAGACAAGAACCCTGTGCGGTCGCTTGGTTCTTCCTCGCTACGCAGAAGTGTGTAGTTGGCCATGAGAGGTATTAGGGTGATTGAGAGCACGAATGAGACTACCAGAGATATGATCACAGTTAGCGGCATCTGGAATATGAAATCACCCAATATCCCAGTAATGAACAGTAGCGGGCTAAATACCAACGCTGTTGTGAGTGTGCCTGAGAAGCTCGCAGTCCCGATAGAGCTAATTGCGTCTTTGACAACTTGGAGCGGCTTTTTCTTTTTGTCACGTTTAGCATAGATTGCTTCTGCAATGATCGTTGCGTCATCTACAAATAGTCCCAGCGCGAGCACTAGGGAGAATAGTGTAATAGTATTGAGCGTATAGCCAATCACATAGAGCACAGCAACGCTGACAAGTAGTACGGCGACGATAAAGAATGCCGTCAGTACCGATACACGCCAGCTGATGAGTAGTGCACTGATGACGGTCACAACGACTGCACCCATGATGACATTGCTCTGCAGGCTAGCTATGTCTTGCTCGACACTTGTGGTGAGGTCGGCTGTCTGCTCAATGAAAAAGTTACTGTTAGACTGGTTGTAGTTAGCTATATATTCGTCGATCTGATCATCGAGTTTGAACAGGTCGAAATCATCTCCAGCTATACCACTGAGTCCAACTGTAACAGACTCGCGGAACTGGTCATCATCACGGTCAAACCCACGCGCAAAAGATGACTTGAATCTATCATCTGGGTTGACAGGGTTTGTCGTGAATTGGCTTTCTGCTTCAGAGCTGCCTACTAGACTGAGCGCTGTCAGCTCAGTAGTGATTTTGTCAGCCTCTGCCTCTAGCGCAGTTATGTCGCTACCGTCTTTGGACATGAGTGAAACCAACATGTCGTATTCGCCTAGCAGCTTGGCTGCATCAATGGCAATCATCTGGAAACCAGCATTCTCCGGCATACGGCCAGATTCATTAATAGCTTTCTCTATGGCATCGTTGGCCTCGACATTGGTCGTACTGCTATCTAAATCAGCAACGAAGCTGAACGTGTTGTTATTAGCAAATGTGGTTACATCAGTCACGCCGTTTACTGATTTGATGACTTCTTCGAGTGGCCTGGTGATGTCTTCGTCAACTTTGTTCACATCATCAACAAAATACTGACCACCACCGACAGATATAGGCACTGCGACAGACGGGAAGCCCTCTCTACGTAGTAGTGATGTATAGCTGAGTAGCCCGAACACCAATAGCCCAACGAATACTAGTATACTCAGCCGGAGATTTTTCATCACCAATGCGCTAATTGGTGTAAATATAGAGCGCTGCGTGTAGCCACCCGCTTGTTTCTTAGACATGATCCCTCACAATTTATCTATGACTAATTGTAAAGCAGTCATAAGTAATTGCAATCATGGTCGGCTATATAGATTAGCTAACTATGCCGTATTTGGCGAGGGCTTGCTTGCGCTCTTCGGCAGTTGCAGCCGACTGTACTTCGAGTAGACGACTGTATACGCCGCCGCTCTTTGATAGCTCTTTTGGCGAGCCGACTTCGGCTGCTACACCATCCTGGATTGTGATGATCTCATCTACATCCTGAATTGTACTCAATCTGTGAGCGATGATGATTGTCGTGCGACCTTTCATAAGTCTCTCTAAGGCCTCTTGGACTAGTAGCTCGCTTTTGTTATCGAGACTGCTAGTGGCCTCGTCTAGTATCAGTATGGGAGCATTCTTAAGGATTGCTCTAGCGATACTTAAGCGTTGTTTTTGGCCACCACTGAGTTTGAGCCCCCGCTCACCAATCAATGTCTTGTAGCCGTCTTCAAACTCTGTGATGAATTCGTGTGCGTTTGCAGCTTTAGCCGCAGCCTTGACTTCCCGGTCTGTGTACTTTGTCACCCCATAGGTGATATTTTCCTCAATAGTTCCGCTGAACAGACTGGCGTCCTGGAACACCATGCCAATTGAATCACGCAGACTACTCTGTGTGACCTTAGATATATCTTGGTTGTCGACTGCAATCACCCCGCTTGATGGCTCGTATAACCTAAGTAGTAGATTTGTAACCGTAGATTTACCTTCACCACTCTCACCAATCAGAGCGACCTTGGAGCCTGACTTGATGTCTGCAGAGAACCCTTTAAGAACAGGCTTGTCACCATATGCAAAATGAACGTTACCGAGAACAATATGGCCCTTACTTACCCGTAGCTTTTTAGCACCAGGACGGTCTTTGATCGCTGGCTCTAGATCCATAGCAGCGAAGAAGTCCTTGCTGTCACTGACTGCCTTTTGAGTATTCTCAACCAAGAAACTAATCGTAAATATCGGGAACCTGATCAGTGCGCTGAACTGGATGATCATAACTGTCTCAGCCAAACTGAGCTGCCCATTGAGCGCCTGATAAATGGCGATGACCCATGTTATCGCCATAACTACGGATAGCACTGTCCTACGCTCGACATCCTTGATATGCCAAAGCTTACTTTGTGGATATGTGGTTTTGAGGACTTTATTCATGTGGCGACTAAAGAAGCCGAGCTCGCTACGCTCGCGCGTAAAGCTCTTGACTACTTTTACCTGTGAAATCACTTCCTGGAAGCGGCCAAAACCAATATCAGTGTTCTGGTTGATCTCGCCCTGGTATTCCATCCACCTACCAGACGTTCTGATAGTCATATAAGTAAAGATTGGGTAGAGAGACGCCAGGATAAGTGCGATCGGCCAACTGATGAACGCCACGATGCCAAGTGACAAGAACGCGCTCAGTAGGAACGTGCCAAAGTTGTTAGACATAGTTTTCAAGAACTCAGACAGCTGTACGACGCTACGATTTAGTCTAGAGGTGATCTTGCCTGTTAACTCATTGTCAAAATACTCTTGCGGCAGGCTCATGAGATGCGCGTAATAGCGCTCACTCATGTACTTCTGAACCTTCTTAGCTAGAATGTCACCGTAATATCCCTGAATGTTACTAATGATGGTCTCAGCTAAATCCTTGACTGCGATAACAGCCACCATCGCCCAGACAAGAGTCTTGTTAACCTCTGTATCTGTAACAAGGTTTTGCAGTTCACCTATC
>JBCCHY010000038.1:0-5891 GCA_039028495.1 Patescibacteria group bacterium | reverse complement strand
GCTTGGGACCACTGGGGTGGTTCATGCCGCCCGATAACATGGCCAAATAGAATGCGAGTCCGCAACCGACAATGTGCGGTGAGGCCCAGAGCAGACCGTTGAGGCTATGGAGTCTCTAAGAGAACAATATAATGTAGATATTTTCTGTCTCAACGAAGCGGTGCCAGAAATGGAATCTATGTTGGCTAAAAAAGGCTACAAGGTGGCGTTTATTGCTAGGTCTGATCATCACGGAGTCATGATTGCCTCGAGACTACCTATCAGTAATAGGCGCCACTATGAGCTGGTCGAGACTATGCGGCGTGGTAGCCCCCACAGAACACCAATACTGATGGCTGATTTCATGCATCAGAAGAGAAAAATAACGGTCGCAACCGCGCATCTGACGTATTTTGGGCCGACAGAGTTCTTCAGGCGTGACCGCGAAAAGCACGAAGTAATCAAATATATACCTCCGAACAACGCCATTTTTGGAGGTGATCTAAACACTTTTGTATTCCCTTTTGTTAAATGGACGCTGAAGGAACAGGGTCTAAAGCACAAAGTACAGGGCAAAACCTGGAGGCTCGTAGTCGGTGGCCGCAGGACGCCTATAAAAATGCAGCTAGACCATGTTTTTACGACTAAAGATCTATCTGGAGCTGTTAATGCGAAGATCTTGCCAGAACAGTCGGTATCAGACCACTTCCCTATTCTTGTGACAGTGAGCTAGCTGGTAGGCAGGACGTTACGAGTGCCTCAAATGGCTTGCTCTGATTCTGGGAAAGCATTGTGCCAGCGACCCCGGCGGTTAGTGCTAGCCACTTAAAATCATCCTGCAGGTCGTCTCTGTTAGTTACACATACCTGTTTATTTACTAGTGTCCACAGCTGTTTGGAATGCATCAGAATTATGTTGGCGCTAATATCGAGATTCGTTAGCAGCTCATAAAGCGTGTGAGCGCTCATCGAAGTGGTGTATGGTGTACTGGATCCACATTGCTTGATCAGTTTTTGCATCTGGGATCCATTTAGGATAAGCGTAATATTCCGGCCAATACTCTCTGGCCTGAGGATTAACTGATCTGCACCGTCTCCAGCAACCACGATGTTCTTGCTGGGCAGCTTCTCTAAGATCTGTTCAATCACGATATGTGTTTCACTATTATTGCCAAGATCCCCTGCCATGACGACAGCATCACAGCTACTAGCGACCGAGCAAATAGGACCAACTGCGGATGTAGCAAGGCTGCCAGACGGCGTGCTGCTCACAAAAAGCACATTATCAGCTGCGGGCAAACGTTTCTTGAGGGCGTCCGGTAGTACAATAGTCGTTTTCCCGGCCAAGGCCGACTCAGTACCTCTGACGCAGTCAATTGGCGCCTGCAAAGCCTCTGAGTGGCCGCCAATAATGAGCAGTTTACCGCGCTGATCTTTGCGCTCTGGACGAGACCAGATCATATCTGGGAATAGTGGTTCATTTTCTTGGCGCAAATATGTAGTGCTCACGAAAGTGTGTAGACCTTCCCTTTTTTGTCTAGCTCGTAGACTACGTCTTTTCTCTCAATAACTATTTTCCAGCCAGCTTTTCGGGCATATTCCAGGAGCTCTTTGTTGGGGTTGAAGCAGATTGGCTCGGCTACCATTTTGAGCATTTCTATGTCGCTTTTTGTGTCGCCGACTCCGATTGAATCGTGACGAGAGAGGTCATGCCTATCAATAAGCTCTTGCAGGTATGTGTGCTTGTTGTGTACGACATCGGTTGCACTGCCTGTGAAGTAGAACCCATCGCGGTGAAAGTCAACGCCGATGTAGTCATCAAAGCCGTGGAGTTTACAGAATCTGGCAACAGCTTTTTGCTCTGAACCGGATACTGCCAAGACCATGTATCCTTCGTCCTTGAGCTGCTTTATTAGGTTAGTAGTATACTTGTAGGTCTTGCCGCTAAACTTCTCTATGACTTTGTCCAGAACGGATTCGTACGCACTGATCTTTACATTACCAAGCTCTTTGTAGAGGACCTCTACGCACAACATTTCATATACATGGAATGCACCATCACTGCGCCTCATTATCCAGTCGTCTAATGCTGCGTGTATCCGGTCTGAGTCTTCTTTGCTGGTCATCTGACGGCGCATCATTTCGTGGACAGTAGCTAAAAAGAGGCTTGTGCGAGCTACTGTGCCATCTATATCAAACACTGCAAATGGCTTTTGCATCATGAAAGCCTGCCTTTCAGCGTAGCTGAAAGCACTGCTGTCATTTGCGGCGTATCCTGGATATTTTCTCTGTGGTAACTTGCTGGACGATGCCCTTTGCACAGCCACAGCAAGCTGTCCTCAAGAAAATTCCAGGCTACATCCGCATGCAAAATCCATTTGGCGAATGCCTCGCCCATTAGGAATGGGTTTTGTTGGCGTGGCAATCTGCTTGTCATGATATTTCTATGCTCACTGGGCAGTGGTCGGAGCCCATTACGTCTGCATGTATTTGTGCGTCGACGATACGCCCAGCTAGGGACTCGCTCGCTAGCCAATAGTCTATGCGCCAGCCAACGTTGCGCGCACGTGTGTTGCCCCAGGCTGACCACCAGGTGTAGGCTTCCGTAGTGTCAGGGTGTAGTAAGCGGAATGTATCGACAAAGCCTGCGCTCAGGTAGCTGTCCATGCCAGAGCGTTCTTCGTCGGTAAAACCGGCATTTCTACGATTGTCTTTTGGCCTCGCTAGGTCAATCTCTGTATGAGCGACGTTTAGATCACCTGAGATAAGTACTGGCTTATCTCTTTCCAGCGACTTACAGTATTCAAGGAATGCTGGGTCCCAGTTGTCTTGCCGGAGACTTAGCCGTTCTAGCTTACGCTTTGAGTTGGGCGTATAGACGGTAACGATGAAGAAATCTTCAAACTCTAGTGTCAGCACCCTGCCCTCTTTGCTTGTATCGCCAAAGTCGTCCTCTAGGTTGTACTTATCAACTAGCTGATCTGGGAGCCCTTTTGCTACAGAGGTTGGCTCGATTTTAGTGAACACAGCGGTACCAAAGTGGCCTTTCCTCTGCCCATCATGCCAGACTTCCTCGTAGCCTTCTAGCTCTACTGGTGATTGGGTTTCGTTCGCCTTAGTCTCTTGGATGCAGAGAATATCTGGCTGATGTTCACCGACAAATTTCTGTAGTGCCTCTTTATTCCAAACAGCACGGATTCCATTTACGTTCCAGGAGTACAGTCTCATGAAGTTATTCTAGCAGATCTGTGTATAGCCATTATCGTTTTGAGCTGGCTATATTAAGCTCTGGAAGATAGAGGCCTGTCACTAGGTAGCCCATGTGCGCTATCTGTATCTTCGGGGCATACAGCGGGATCTTGGTTTGGTATTCGGAATCCTATCGAAAAAGGCGCAGATAGCTCTTCGGCAGGTGTTTCTGAATCTCTCAGCAGTCTCTCATACCTGTCTCTTGCTTCATCATCCTGAGCTCCGTCTGTACCCAAAAAACCGTCTACAAGACCCTGGCCGTTTACTCCAATGTTTGAAAGGCCACCACAGGCTAGGCTAAGCCCTAGCCTACCGGCATTTATTGCATCTTCGGAGATATAACCACGTTCCTCCAGGGCCCTCTCGACTACGCCTGTAGTAGGATTTGGGTTCGTCTGATCCATTGAAGCGACTGGCTGACTTTCAGCGGTTGCTTGAGCTTGCGTAGCACAACCTATTGTGAATAGGCCAGAAAGCAGCAGCCCAGCAGCTCGTATCCATATGGGATTACGAGTAGTGTTACCTGCTGTTGCTAGCTGGTTTTTAGTACGTCTCATAGACTATATGATCTACTAACATAGCTGCTATGTCAATGCTTCGTGGTCGGCGTTTCTTATCAGCATACTTTGATACCTCCTCGTTTCTGGTAAAATATCTACTAGATATGGGTGGAGAAAAAATAGCGGTTAAGGTTAGTCCAACTGGTGAGCCAGATACTCAGGTCGCTGATATAGATCCTAGTGAGTTTATTCAAAAACCCAAAACAGACTCCACGTCACTGGTAGCGAGCGAAGCAACCGCTCAGACGGTTGAGGTTTCGCCACCACCTGCAGAAGACGTTGATGCTGCCAGCGAGACAAAGACGACTACCCCGCCTGCTACTAATGTTAAACCTACCACTAGACCTGTAGTGGGGCATTACTATGCTATGGCACTACTAGCTGCAGCGATTTTTACTGTATGTGTATTTGCACTTGGCTTTACGTTTGGCCAAAACTACAGTTCGGACGAGAGCTCGACTACTTCGCAGTCCGGCTGAGGCTACCTACGTGAGAGACGCTTATCAGCTTCGCGCTTTTGAGTTTTCTTTTTGAGATCGGCACGCTTGTCGTATTTCTTTTTCCCGCGGGCGCTTGCAATGCGAACCTTGATATATCTACCGACGATTATCTCTAGAGCCACGATTGTTTTGCCAGAGTCCTTGAGCTGGCTGAGCATATCAACCTGTCTTTTCTTGAGCAGCAGCTTGCGTGGCCTGGATAGGTCTGATTCTTTGAGGTGAGCTGCGTTTGTTGGCATTGGCGCTAAACTCAGGTTGTTGAGCCAAAATTCGCCGTCTTTGTAGGTCACAAAAGCCCCAGCAATGGTAGCTCGCCCGTTTCGGATGCTTTTTACCTCTGCTCCCGTCAGTACGAGACCAGCTGTAATAGGCTCGTCTAGATCATAGTCATAGCGAGCTCTGGAGTTTATAAGGGATGACTTTTTACGCTTTTTCACGGTATGCGTATTTTACACTAGTAACTACGCAGATATTCTAGTTTTGGCTGAAGGTTTCCTGGAATACTTTCCAGGTTGAGTCGTCATTGCGAGTTGTTTTGCGCCAGTAGCTCCACTCTGCACCCCAGACATCTATTGTTCTAATACCGGTGTTCTCAGCGAATTCCAGTCGTTTCTTTAGTCGTTTGGCATCCATTGTTTTTGCCTGCTCCTCGTCACTCAGATCTACTGTTGCTCCTGGTCCCCACGGCTCCGCCTGTAGCTCGTGTATAAATGTTCTCGTCCCTGTGTGTAGCTCATTCGCTCCTGCAAGGAACCCATAGAACCACGATGGGTACGGGTACTCAAAATAGCCTATCCATGAGACAGGGTCTACTGCATGGGCACGCTTGTAAACCGACATGGCAGTTATTTCGGCTCGTGGCTCGCCTACTGGCCAAGTTGGGGTAGCATTGTTGCTGCGTGAAACAACGATGGGCTTGTCAGTTAGAGAGCTGACTAGTTCATATTCAGATATCAGCCGATCTCGGTCAGTATCTGGACAATGCCCAAATGCCCCCAGCAAGAACTCATTCTCTAACTGGTATTCGTCTACATACTGGTCATAGCGCTCTATTACGTTGCTAATATAGTTGTTTAACTCAGCTTGCCATTCCTCAGGTTCGAGATCCTGGGCCCACTGCGGCCAGTGGCACTCGGGCCACCTGGGTTGACGTAGCCCAATCGCTAGCGATATTTTCGGGCCACCTGGGTTGGTAGCTACCAGTACCTGCGTATCGAGGGTTGTCCAATTGTACTCATCTCTGACTGGTTCATGAAGGTCCCAGTACGACATGAGGCGGACGCGGTCTGGTTTTAGATCGCTGATTGCTATACCTAGGCCTTCGATCGGATTTACACCGAACTCTTCTGCATATTTGGTTGACCAGCTGAAGCCCCAATGGAGCGGGACGTCTTTGTATTTGAGTTTATACCAAGTAGCTATGCCGTACATCGCTGCTATTAAAAGTAGTGCGGACAAACCTATCGAGGCTATGATTTTTGTTAGTTTTGACGCGTTTTTGTAGGTAGACCAGAGATTTTTAGGACTTATTTTGTCTAGATTAAGCTTTTTCATTAGACTTAAAGTGTACATGACCAAAAAAACCTCTCCAAAAACACCAAAAG
>JBCCHY010000037.1:0-5920 GCA_039028495.1 Patescibacteria group bacterium | reverse complement strand
CCGGAATTGAACCGGCGACCTTCTGCAAGGGAGTTTTGACTTGTCAACACGTACGGAATAGCAAACAGCCAATATATTGCTTGTTTGCGTCACCACAACCAGACGCTCTAAAGATATTTTGTGATAACTTGGGGCGAGTGACCGGAATTGAACCGGCGACCTTCTGAACCACAACCAGACGCTCTAACCAACTGAGCTACACCCGCCATTACTGGCACGCCGGGAGGGATTCGAACCCCCGACCTGTGGGATAGAAGCCCATTGCTCTAATCCACTGAGCTACCGGCGCGTGCGCAGGTTATATTACAACATTTAGCCACCTCTGTCAGCTTCAGATTGTAAGTTTCTGATATAATCTTCTGGCACGCGGGCGTAGTGAAACGATTATCACGCTAGCCTTCCAAGCTGGAGTTGCGGGTTTGATTCCCGCCGCCCGCACCATCCAAAGAGCGCTCCAAGACGGGCGTTTTTGTTATTATCAGTGGAATGAAATATGAGCAAGAGCTAACCGGTGGACACCATAACTCGCTAGGTAACACTCTGAAAGTGGTTGAGGATGCTCTAAAGAACAGAGCTAACCTAGAGCAGCTCTATCAGTGTTATTTTAGTGATGACGAGGTCGTTAGGCTGCGCGTATCGAATGCCATGAAAAGAGTATGCAGAGAACAACCCGATTGGGTCCTCGAGTATTTAGACAATCTGCTCGATGAGATATCTGAGATTGATCAGCCAAGCGCCAAATGGACATTGTCACAGCTTTTCATGTTGCTTGATCGGGATATGACAGATTCTCAGCGCAAAAAGGCAGTTGCCATAGTGAAGCATAACCTTGATACTGAGCCGGATTGGATTGTACAGAATTTTGGTATGGAATATATGTTCAAAATGACAAAATACGACCAGAGTTTAAAGAAGTGGCTAAAGCCTAGACTTCAGAAAAATGCGAAAGATAAAGAAAGAGAGTCAGTTGCCAGAAGAGCCGAGAAGTTTCTAGCAGGATTATAGGTCGCGGACAATTTCTATGTCAGCACCAAGGCTGTTGAGCCGCTCCGCTAGCTGTTCGTAGCCGCGGTTGATTGTGTATACGCTACGCAATGTGCTTGCGCCGGGAGCTGCAAGCATGCCTATTAGGTTAATGACAGCAGGTCTGAGCGCCGGTGGACACATGAGATCTGCAGGCTTCCATTTGGTTGGGCCCTCGACATAGACTCTGTGCGGGTCAGCAAGCTGTATGTCCACACCTAGTCGAGACAGCTCGGTGTAGTAAATAGCACGATTTTCGTACACCCAGTCATGTATGAGGCTTCGACCATTAGCTACTGCAGCAATCGGCACAAAATAAGGCAAGTGGTCGATGTTGAGCCCTGGGAATGGACGAGCGTAGATTTTATCACTTGGGGCGTTTAAATTACCGCCGTGCTCGTGTACTCGTATGTCACCGAGCCTGGTCCGACCATTATCTGCTGTGTATTCGTGGAGCAGTTCGACGCGTAGCCCCATCTTCTTTAGCTTGTAGATCTCGAGCTCAGTGAAGTCAAGTGGGACGCGGTTGATTTCTACGGTAGAGTCTGTCGTGACTGCGGCTGCTATGAATGTCATCGCCTCCACAGGGTCTTCGCTAGGCGAGTATTCAACATTTTTCTTTATATCTGTGGTGCCATGAACGGTAAGTGTCGTCGAGCCAATGCCTTCGATTTTGACACCTAGATCTTGCAGGAAGAAACAGACGTCCTGCCCCATATAGTTTGCACTGGCCATTTTTATAACTGTTTTCCCAGGGATCTTGGCTGCCGCCATAATGATGTTTTCGGTTGGGGTGTCACCACTTTCATACATGATGATTGGGCCATCTGCCGGGGCCGGGGCAGATGTTATCTGATATTCGTTATCGGTTGTGTGGATAGTAACGCCCAGTTCTTCGAGTGCATATTGGTGTGCTTTAACTGTACGTTTACCTAGTTTGCAACCACCAGCAAAGGGTATCGAGAATTTGTCAAACTCATGCATTAGGGGTCCAAGCATCATGATCACGGACCTCGTACGTATCGCTGCAGCCGTGTCTAGCTTATCCATCTGCAGCTTGGCGGGTCTTTTGATGATCAGGTCTGAGCCCTTCCAGCGTATCTGTACACCGATGCTTTCGAGCACTTCTATGATGCGGTAGACTTCTTCGATTTTTGAAACTTTTTTCAGTGTTGTTGTTCCACGGTTAAGCAGACTGGCCATGAGTAGACCGACAGCGGCGTTCTTTGAGCTTTTTATGTCTACGCTACCTGATAATTTCTTGCCACCATTTATGCGCAGGCTAACATCTGAGCCACCTACTTTGAGCAGCGGTTTTTCAAGTGCGTCACTGAGACGTGCGAGTGTTTCCAGCGAGAGGTTTTGGTTGCCGTGTTCGATGCGGTTTACTGCGCTTTGCGAAGTACCCAGTAGTTTGGCGAGTTCAGCCTGCGTAAGACCTCTCTGTTGCCTAGTTTGTTGAATTAGTCGTCCGAGTTTTTGATTTACTGTCATGCCTAAAAAATATCACATGTGATATGTATACGCAATCCGTATACGCGACACTAGTAGTTTGTTGGGAGAGACTGTTTTTAGCCCATGGATAGCGCTACGACTTCAGGGTATACTTGTGAGCAATCAGAAAAAGAGGTTAATTCTAAAGATGACGGACCAAGACGAAGTATTTGATATCCTCGATGATGAGATTAAGCGCCAGCAAGAGGGTCTAGAGCTGATCGCTAGTGAAAACTACGTGAGCAGTGACGTACTAAAGGCCCAGGGTTCTATATTTACTAACAAATACTCCGAAGGCTATCCGGGTCGACGCTACTATGGTGGGCAGGATAATACTGACCGTGTTGAGCAGCTGGCAATAGATAGGGCCAAGAAGCTGTTCAGGGCAGATCATGCCAACGTGCAGCCCCACTCAGGTGCTCAAGCAAACGAGGTGGTCTATCACGCTTGGGCAGAGCCGGGTGACACCATTTTGGCTATGGATCTATCGCACGGGGGGCATTTGACCCATGGGCACCCAGTGACAGTACTGGCCCAGACTTTCAACTTTGTGCGGTACGGTATGAAAGATACAACTACAGGCGAGATCGACTACGATGAACTAGCCCGGCTAGCTGACGAGCACAAACCAAAGATTATTCTGGCTGGATTTAGCGCATATCCTAGAGAGCTCGACTATACAAAGTTTGCCAGTATTGGCAATGAGTGTGGGGCTCTACTAGTCGCTGACATGGCGCATATCGCAGGCTTGATTGCCGGCGGAGTGCTTGAGAACCCGCTCGATCATGGATTTCATATCATTACGACGACCACGCACAAAACACTACGTGGCCCGCGGGGTGGGATGATCTTGAGTCAGGGGAGAGTGAGTAATCCACTAAAGGCTCCTGAAAAAACTATAGAGAACATACCAACCCTAATTGACCGAACACTATTCCCAGGCATCCAGGGAGGGCCGATGATGCACACAATCATGGCCAAGGCAGTTGCACTCGGCGAAGCTCTGCGCCCCGAGTTTCACGAGTACTGTAAGCAGGTGATCAAAAATGCCCAGGTGCTAGCAGATGAGCTAAAAGACAGAGGTTTCAGTCTTGTCACTGGGGGTACGGACAACCATTTGATTTTGATCGACATGGTTGAGAGCAGGGGAATAGATGGTGCCGCCGCTGAAGAGACCCTGGACAGGGTCGGGCTGACCTGCAGCAAGAATCAGATTCCTGATGATGCAAACCCACCTTTCAGGCCAAGTGGACTACGTATCGGCACGCCAGCCATCACAACCCGTGATATGGGCGAGGAGGAGATGAGAGAAATAGCTAGAATTATTGATGATGCAATTACTTATCGTGAAGATGAGCAAGCTCTGGTTAAGCTAAAGGAGCAGGTGGTTGACCAAACGCGGAACTTCCCGCTACCGTCATAGTTGCTGCAATAACTAGAGCAGCAACTGGCACGCTGTCGTGCCTGGAGCCTCTTCGAATGTTGCCTATAAAGGGTATAAGTGGACCTTCGTAAGTCATCCCGAGGGCTGTAGTTTGATTTTCCCGTGCTGACTGGTCATAGGCATATTGTGATGGGGCAACAGCGCCTGCTACATAATCATCACCATCACTGCTAACGAGGGTTTTAGCTGAGGTAGACTCTGCAACTTCGGCAATTGCGGCAGCTCTATAGGCATCCTGTCTGGCTTGTGTCTGTAGTTCTCGGTAGTTATCGAGCCACGCGGATTGATGCTTCCCAGGTCCACTCAATGGCCTATGGTCTCTTTTGCGTCTCATGTTGAGTGCTCTTGCTCCGTCTTGTTTTCTACTAATGTGTGCTGCAGACCTAGTTGCATCTTCCAATGCAAGCTGGTTTTGGTCCGCTGTTTGCCCAGTGAAATCTCTATATTCCTCACGCCAGCTATCAGGAGTGCCCCACATTGAGTCAACTTCATCGGCATGTTTTGCAGCACGGCGTCTAGCTGGTACTGATTTGTCGCAACCTAATTGATCAAGTGCCTGGTCATGGGATAGACCGGCCGTTACGAGCAGTACGTACAGTGCTAGATCTTGCTGCTCGGATGGATCAAAATTTTCGAACCTAGAATCTGTCGCGGCCGGGACACTCCAGTCTATAAGGTTAAGTACTGGGCTGACTGCACTTTTTACTACACGTTCTCTATGTAGTCTTTTGAGCTCATTCTCTGTAGCTTCATCCACAGCTTTTTTATAGAGAAGATCAAAAATTAGCAGTGTAGTTGTGAGCTTATTACGAAGCTTAATCTCTTCGGGTGTAGTTAGCTCTGATACTTCAGTATCCTCATCAGCTTCAAGCTGATCCGCAAGATCGAACAATGGGTCTAGTAGCTTCTCCTGCCTTCTAGGACTGTTTTGTGTAGATGCCAGTTCTTGTAGATCCCAGATTCGGTCGTGGTTTTCCCAAAACACCTCAGGATCGCGAGGGTCCACAAACACACCGCCTACTAGAATAAGACCATGAGGTGTGGGTCCATTTGGATGAATTTCCAAGGCATCAGTATGTAATCCAGAAGGTGAGGTCACAATGTATCCATCTGGACGTCTCGTAACAATAGAAGGAAGGCCTGTAGCCAAGTCGAGCACAGGTGTTTCCTGACGCAGGTCAATTATAGGTTGAGCACATGTAGGGATTTCACTCTCCTCTTGCGCCAGGCGTTTTGCTAGCTCGTAAAGTCTTTGTTCTCTGTCGTCTGAGTCTGGGTAAACTTCAAAAGTAGCTGCCATAGTTTTGGCCTTTCTGTTTGGACTTTGATTTTTAGTATATTGCCAGAGGTTGGATTAATTTGCAAGCATACGGCATGGATATACATTCATAACACCAGATATGGGGCGGTGGACTAGCTGAGACGACCGGTAATGTATTTAGCTTTGATCGGCTTTCGCTGCATACCGAGCTCCCGGCGGATACGTGACTCGGCGAGATTTGTTTTGCACCAGTCTATCCAGTCGGCTGTAGGACGAGCGTTTTTGGCGGTAATTACCTCTACGATATCCTCACTCTTGAGCGGAGTCTTTAGTGCTTTGAAAGCTCCGTTGATCTTGCCACCCTGAGCGTTTAGCCCGACATCCGTATGGACTGCAAATGCAAAATCCAGCACAGTAGCACCCCTAGGCAGATCTATGACATCACCAGCAGGTGTCATAGCGAATATGCGGTCAGAAAAGTAATCAGTTCGGAGCTCTTTGAGATACTCGTTAGGGCTGCGGGTTTCTGTTTTTAGCTCGCCGAGTTCGGCAATCCAGTCGAATTTACTGCCGCTTGCTGAGCCTTTGTAACTATGGTGGGCCGCAATACCATACTCGGCAAAGTCATGCATGTCTTTGGTTCTCACCTGTATCTCAACAATTGGCCCCTTGCCGCTGAACACGGCTGTGTGCAGGCT
>JBCCHY010000036.1:0-7642 GCA_039028495.1 Patescibacteria group bacterium | reverse complement strand
GACAGTGATATAACGAAAATGTCAGACGCGGAGCTATCACGATATCGCAACCAGCATATTGGCTTTGTATTCCAGTTCTTCTATTTGCAGCCGTTTTTAAATCTACGCACGAATGTTGAGGTGCCTGCCATGTTTAGCAAGACCGACAAGCCTTCACGTGCCGAATACGCGTCAGAGATGATAGATGCCGTCGGGATGTCAGATCGTCTACTGCATCTGCCGAAGGAGCTTTCTGGTGGGCAAATGCAGCGCGCAGCGATTGCCAGGGCGCTTGTAAATAAACCGCGACTACTTATAGCAGATGAACCCACAGGCAACCTGGACAGCGAGAACGCTGGTGATGTTATGGATCTATTTGACGAGGTCAGGCACGAGCACAAGACAGCCGTTCTGCTAGTAACGCATGACGAGTCGATTGCCGCGCGTGCTGACCGCATCATTCGACTCAAAGATGGGAGGGTGCAGTCATGATGCGCTTCTCTGACGCTTTGACATTAGCGCTGACAAAGTTTCGTATCCGCAAATGGCGTGCGATCAACTCGGCACTACTTGCCGCACTCATTAGTTCAGCGGTTCTTATGGGTATGTTCGCCTATTTTGGCGTAAAGAACAGTATTTCAGACGCAGCACCAAAGGGTTTTCAGGGGCGAAACTTAGCAGCTGTAGAGTATTTCGAGTCGCGAGTTCAGACGATAGACTTTGGTGGCGGTGATAAAGAAACTTTCGTAGAGACGATCCCTAGCGGTGGTGGTACGAACGAGTTGTTCGAAGAGCAGACTGCTGAGTATGACTTCTCAGGTGTATACGAGCTATACAGTCACGGTGGCTTGTCGCTCTCTAGAGATGAGCTAGCTGACGACTTCGCCTGTGATGCATTTGATTTTTACGGCGAGCAAGATGTGTTTGCTCATGGCCCTGGGATAGTCGACGGACCAGGACCAATTGAACCGGCCCTTATAGAAGAAGAGTTCGATGCAGGAAGGCCCGTTGCCTGTGATGGGTTTACTCTCAGGGACCCAGAAATATTTGACGGTTACGCTGATTCTTCTTTGACAAAAGACGGTACTGTACCGATAGTGGTTACTTATGACTACGCAGAGATGGAACTTTCTGGTCTAGAGCCGCTTGAGAGTAATGCCCCAAACGAAAACGTGTTAGCACGAGCAGATGAGGTTAGGGACAGTGTTCTTGGCAAAACATATACCTACTACTATTCTCGTACTGACGAATCGGGCAGCAAGACTAGTAGTGGTTCGGTAGATGCCACGGTCGTGGGTGTTATACCCAAGCAGAGTTTGCTCCTAGATCTAGCTGGTCTATTTGGTAGTGTTGACTCACAGACTCCGATTCATATAGCTGCCAATCAGCTAGCAGGGGATTTCGCTGAGTTTGTTACTGAGTCGAGGCAGCGGGCTAAACTGACACGAATTGTCGAGTTTACAGATTCTCAGCAAATGCGCATGTTTGTTGAACAGAATTGTAACTTTAATGATTATGACTGTTCCGGCGTCGACAAAGTATTCCTGAAAACGGATCCATATCTGAACTACCAAGTGCCGTTTGAGATCACTGCCAAAAAATCATGGAAATTCTTCCGTTATGTAGTGCTGTTCTTTGTGTTTATCGCCGCCGCCAGTATCTACGGCACAATGGGCAAGATAATCGTTGATTCTCGGCGAGAGACAGGAGTGTTTAGGGCGATAGGTGCTAGTAGAACTCAGATAGGACAGATATACATAACGTATATCACCATTGTTAGCCTGATTGCATTTACGCTGTCAGTTATTATTGCGCTACTTATGAACTGGTATCTGACGACTCGATTTGCAGACAATTTCGAGACAGAGATGGCTCTCGTGACGGGTACTAGTGTGGCAGAGCAGAGCTTTAGCTTCATCGGGTTTAACACACAGCTATTCGTACTCGCCCTACTCGCGACAGTGTTGGTCGGCTGGTTGGGCTCACTGATACCAATTATACGTAGTCTGCGTCGTGACCCCATCCGTTATCTGCGTGAAGAATAGACGCGTTTAAGGTATAATAGAAGTGTAATAAGAGAGGTATACATGCCAGTACTAATTGTGATATTGATTGTGCTCGGTGCGCTGATACTGGGCGTTATTGGGCTATATAACGGGCTCGTAAAGGCTCGTAACAGAGTGGATGAGGCTTGGAGTGACATTACCGTCCAGCTAAAACGCCGCTATGACTTGATCCCAAACCTGATCGAAACGGTTAAGGGATACGCAAAGCACGAAAAGGAAACACTCAACGCTGTAGTCGAAGCTCGTAACTCAGCCATGAGCGCCCAAGGACCAGTCGAAAAAGGCAAAGCAGAGAACATGCTAGAGGGCACACTAAAAAGTCTGTTTGCGCTCTCAGAGAGCTATCCGGATCTAAAGGCCAACGAGAATTTTCTACAGCTACAAAACGAGCTCGTAGATACTGAAGACAAGATTCAGGCGTCTAGACGACTATACAACAGCACCGTTCGTAACTATCTGGACAAGATTCAGCAGTTCCCAGCAAATATGCTAGCGGGCATGTTTGGGTTCAGGGCTGACAAAGAATTCTTTGAGGTAGAAGACCGTGCGAGCGTAGAAGCTACCCCAGAAGTAAAGTTCTAGAGACCGTAACACCTAATGGAAAGCCAGATAGCAGCCAACAATCGTAAGACGTGGGGCCTGTTTACAGTGTTCTTCGCTGTCGTGGGCGCCATTGCCTACCTAGCAGGAGCATATTTCGGTAACTTTTCTATCACCATTATGGCGCTAGTCTTTTCGGCTGGTTATGCGCTGTGGACGTATTTTGCTAGTTCAAAATTAGCTTTGAGCATGAACGGCGCGCGGGAAGTTGATCGACGTAGCCAACCGGAGCTATACCGTATTGTAGAAAATCTAACTATCGCAACGGGCATGCCAATGCCCAAGGTATATGTTGTGGAGGATCCGGCGCTCAACGCCTTTGCTACTGGCCGTAGTCCAGAGCACGCGGTTGTTGCAGCAACAACTGGATTGATCCAAGCGCTCGACAAAAAAGAGCTTGAAGGCGTCATGGCCCATGAGCTCGCTCATGTTGCCAACAGAGACATACGCGTTAGCATGATTGCATTTGGCTTAGTGTCGGTAGTTGGCATTATCAGTGACATGGCCATGCGATATTTGTTTTGGGGTGGTGGAAGAGATCGTGATGATAGGGGCAACAATGGGGTTATGCTGGTTGGCCTTCTCGCCGCTGCTATACTCGCGCCTATTGTGGCTAAACTGATTCAGCTAGCTATATCCAGAAAACGTGAATATCTAGCCGATGCAACAGGAGCGCAAACCACACGCTATCCAGAAGGGTTGGCCAGTGCGCTGGAAAAGATCGCAGCGCAGGGTTCTACGCTCCGTAGACAAAACTCATCAACCGCACATCTGTTTATTGCCAACCCACTAAGCGGCAAGAGCCTGCAACAGCTGTTTAGCACCCACCCTCCAGCCGAGGATCGTATCCGAATACTCCGTGGACTCGAGGACAAAGGTTTCTAAGGCGGCGATGACAGCTAGCAAGAATAGTCGACGCACTAGAAGATCAGAGCGTTATAGGTCTTTTCGGTTAAGTCAACCGATCAAATCAACTCGCCCAAAGATGGCAAGTACGTGGCAGCTTATCAAGCGGTCACTGTTAGTCATGCGGAGTAGCTGGAAGGTATTCGTAGCTCATATTTTGATCGCCAGTTTTTTGTATAGCTTGTTTGTGCGGGGATTTGGCCGTTACTCTGATCTAGTGGCGTATAGGGAAGGTCTGGAATCAAGTTTTAGCGGACTTATCGGTGGGCTAGAAAACTCTGTTAACGTCGTGGCTGAGTTATTTTCTGGTGGTAGTAACCAATCTGACGAAGTTCAGGCTGTGTACAGAGTAATCATCGCTCTCATTATCAGCATGAGTACGATTTGGTTACTGCGGGCAATTGCTAGCTCGCAGAAATTCAAGTTACGGGATGCATATTTGTTTGGTCCAGCACAGATAGTTCCATTTGGGTTGGTGGCTCTGACGATACTTATCCAAGTGCTGCCATTTTATCTACTTGCCTGGGTATCCGGTCTACTTCGGGATAATGGGGTGCTGGAGTCAGGTTATGAGCAGACAGTTGCTGTCGTGCTCGTTCTGCTCGTAGGTCTTTTAGGGCTATACCTGAGCATCGGATCATTTTTTGCTCTAATCATAGCCACCATCAGCGGTACGAGGCCGTATAGTGCGCTCAAGACATCGCTACTCATAGCCGCACATAGACGATGGTTGTTCGTTCGCAAGTTCATTGGTGCGGTGGTGGCTGTAGCGATTACTATGGCGCTGCTCCTAGTAACTGTCGCTAGCATTCATACAGGCGTGCTGGAGTATGCGTATCTATTGATAGTTGTGGGTGCAGTTGTTTTTATGCATGTGTTTATGTATCAGATGTACCTAGAGGCAATCAAGGAGTGATCAGTGGATAAAGCACAAAGGTATAACGAGCTACTTGCTGAGCTTAGCAAATTAGCTCACGAGTATTACACGCTAGACAATCCCAGTGCGTCTGACGCAGTCTACGATAGCTTGATGCGCGAGCTTAGAGAGATTGAGTCTGCTAATCCTCAGCTGGTTTCACCAAATTCACCAACGAGGCGAGTCGGTGGCCAGGTCTTAGAAGGCTTCAGCAAGGTTACTCATAGCGCACGAATGATCAGCCTGAATGACGTCTTTTCACACCAGGACATCATTGACTGGGAGACACGTATCCACAAGCTAACTGAGTCACGACTAGATTACTTCGTGGATCTGAAAATGGATGGTCTAGCGCTAAGCCTGGTCTATCAGGACGGCGAGTTCGTGCAAGCTGTTACACGAGGAGATGGTCTAGCAGGAGAAGACGTGACGGTTAATGCCCGTACGATTCGAAACATCCCACTTTCGCTACCTAGGGCACATCAGCTAAGTCGTGGTAGGCTCGAAGTCCGCGGTGAAGTCATCATGGAAACAGATGATTTCATGGCTCTGAACAAACAACGCAAAAAAGACGGTGAACTGGAGTATGCAAACCCGCGCAATCTTGCTGCCGGCACGATGCGCCAACTGGATAGCGGGATGGTCGCGTCTCGTCAGCTGAGGTTTAGAGCCTATGAGATTATGCAGTGGCTTGACGAGCTTCCAACCCAGGCTAATGTCTATCGGGCGCTCGATGAGCTAGGTTTTACTCGCAATATGGCTGCTACTACCAAAAAGAATATCGATGAAATTATGGAGTTTGTCGAGCACTGGGACGTGGCGCGAGCTAAGCTGCCGTTTCAGACTGATGGTTTGGTTGTAAAGGTCAATAGTCGGGCTGTGTTTGATTCTATGGGTGTTGTCGGGAAGGCGCCGCGTGCAGCGGTTGCTTACAAGTACGCAGCCGAAGAAGCTACTACCGTACTCAAAGACATAGTTATCAGCCTAGGTAGAACTGGTGCCGCTACGCCTGTAGCTATATTTGATCCGGTAATAGTTGCAGGGACTACAGTTCAGCACGCTAGCCTCCATAATGCCGATGAAATAGCACGCAAAGATGTTCGCATCGGCGACACGGTCGTGATATTTAAAGCTGGGGATATCATCCCTCAGGTTAAAGAAGTCATTTCCTCGCTACGACCAAAGAACACTAGCGTTTTTGACTATGAGCAGGAGCTCGCCAGGCAGTTCCCCGATATGCAGTTTGAGAGGCCTGAAGGAGAGGCAGTCTACCGCGTCGTAGGCGGCGGTGACTACATATTAAAGCGCAGCCTACAGCACTACGCCTCACGCGGTGCACTTGATATAGAGGGCCTAGGTGAAAAAAATGTCGAAGCTCTAGTTGATTCTGGGTTGGTCCAAGATCTGGCCGATATCTACAGGCTGAGTCGTGATGATATCTTGAGCCTAGAACGTTTCGCAGAGCTCTCAACTGATAATCTGCTCGCGGCAATAAACGATAAAAAGAGTCCCGAACTAGCTCGGTTTATATTCGGTATAGGTATACGTCATGTTGGCCAGCAAACTGCCATTGATTTGGCAGAAGAATTCGGTTCAGTTGATAGCCTAGGTAGCGCTAGCCTAGAAGAGCTGCTGGCGGTTGACGGTATCGGTCAAATTGTTGCCGATTCGATTATTGCCTGGTTCGCAGACAAGGACAATCAGACGTTGGTTGATAAGTTTCGCCGGCTTGGTGTCCAGCCTGTACACGCTAGTAGCGCCGGCGGATCACTGGGCGGAAAGAGCTTTGTGATCACCGGGACGCTAGAGCCCATGTCACGAGATCAAGCGGCTGATCAGATTCGCTCACTCGGTGGTACATTCCAGACAAGTGTCGGCAAGAGTACAGACTATCTGGTCGCGGGTGGTAAAGTGGGCGCCAGCAAACGCTCAAAAGCCGAAAAATACGGCACCCAGGTCCTAACAGAACAAGAGTTTCTAAAAATGCTCCAGAAAAGTAACAATCACGGCTAATCGCTTTTAAGTATTTATAGCCTATACGATTGTTTATATATAACTATTGCTGTATAATCAAAAATATGATCAGATATAAAAACGAAACTGGTGTAGCTGGTGTTTATGGCCAGTGGACTCCTGACGTAAGGGTTTATAGAGATGCAAACCTATCCCCTTTTGAAGCTGAATCTAACTGGATATCAGAGCGACGCATAAGAGACTATGTGGGCCATGTAACTGTGTCTGGTGATAAGTTAAATGCGCCATACATAACGAGATTTATTACTAGGCTTGGATCTGAATTGGCTACAGACTATGGTATTTTCGGCAGAAGTTCGACGGGGCGCATTATACCTAGAACAGAGTTAAATTTCTCCGTGTCTAAGCATAGTGATAACGAATCGACCCTGGCTTTTTCCAGAGCGTGCCTAGAAGCTGTTGCAGATGGAAGGCAAATCAAGATAGTTGGCTCACAGAGAGGTAGGGATTTGGCTAGAGCCCTATTAGATAATGTTGAGCCTATTGACCAAAATTTTGAAGGAAGTCATGCACAAACTGCAGCTACTTTTGCATATGAGGGTTTTGTAGCAAGAGACGTTGATGTGGCAGAGATGGTACTTGACCCTTTTAGGTCTGGTACAATGCAGTTTGAAGAACCTATATGGCTACATGTTGTCAAGGGGAGCGGAGCTCTAAAGACAGAAGACAGGGGTAAAATCGTGCTTCATCCTGCGGTTGGTATTGAGATTCAGCCCGACATAGACAATATAGTAAGCTCAAACGGTCATCCTCTAGAGTTTATGATTACGAATACTGCTACATCTCGCTCAATTCATGACTTAATCTCTGAATCCCGCGCATAAAAGATCCCATTTAGGCTTCAAACTAATGCGCACCTTACTAAAAAGTAAAAGGAAGTGTTGAACTTGGGTTGACTGATCCCATCGGCCATCTATAATTAAGCACAAGCATCGGGCGTACTGGCTCTAAAACAAAAACGATGCAAAAATCATCCAGAGCCGGGTGGGCACGCCCGATCTTTTTTATTTCTATATCTGGGAGACTCCTCCTTCTTATCAGGGAACACCTGCGAGTATAGCTTGTACTAGTCGCATCTGGGGCTAAGGTGATAGAATAAGCATAAGAATTTATGGCAAAACATACTACTGGAAAAGAGACG
>JBCCHY010000035.1:0-8740 GCA_039028495.1 Patescibacteria group bacterium | reverse complement strand
TTTTGCAGGCGGCAAGTTAGAGCACAAAGATATACAGCAGTGGACGACAGACTACATGCAGAGTGGTCCGGTGTTTGCAATGGTTCTCGAGGGTCCTCACGCAATCGAAACGGTTCGTAAAATAAGAGGTTTCACGCTTCCATCCAAAGCTCAGCCTGGCACTATTGCTGGCGATTACTCGTTTGATTCATCAAGCCTAGCCAACGAGGGCAAGAGGCCAGTAAGAAATCTCGTACACGCGTCAGGCAATAAAGAAGAAGCAGACTTTGAAATAAATCTTTGGTTCACCCCAGACGAGGTTCACGACTATGAAACGATCCATCAGAAGTACATGATAGGCTAATTTTATGATAAGCGTTACAGAAGCAAAGAAAGACAAGCTATTCTATGTAGTTGCGAACCTAGTGATAGTGGACGTAGGTAAACAGAAAGTACTGTTATTGAAGCGCAGCATGAGAGAAAAGGCGTTCCCAGGCAAGTGGGCTTTTGCAGGCGGCAAGTTAGAGCACAAAGATATACAGCAGCGTATAGAAGAACTAGGCGTCGAGCCCTTAGAAGGGGTGAATAATGTTTTGGGTGAGTTAGCGCAGAGAGAGGCTAAGGAAGAGTGCGGATTAGAGGTTAGCAGTGATGGCAGTAAAATCTTAAAAAACAAAGTTTTTATAAGACCTGATAATGTGCCAGTAATGATGGTCAGCATCTACGGTGAATATGTGTCGGGTGAAGTTGTGCTAGAAGAGGATTCATTTGATGACTACGCTTGGGTCGATGCAGGGGACATTGATGATTATGATCGTATTGACGGTAGTGAGCAAGAGATACTAAGCGCTCTAGAAATAGCAAGAAGCAACTAGCTGGCGTCCCCACCAGGGATCGAACCTAGAGCTACTCTTTAGGAGAGAGTTGTTTTATCCATTAAACTACAGGGACGTAGGATGTATTTTAGCAGACCGGTCTCCGGCACCCCGCCAGGACACAACAATCTAGTCATAGCAAGAGTTGATTTATCGGCATTCAGCTTAGTTCTTGGGTCTTACATCTTACACTCTAAACCTCTATAATCTAGACATGAGCGAAAAGCAGTTTAAAGATCAGTATGATGATGAAACGCTGCTGACTATGTTTAGACGTCACCCAGTAGTGATGCGCAAGACACTTATCGTGTCTTCAGTTGGTTTACTGCTCGGCACAGTACCGTCTTTGGTGCGGCCCGAAGGAGGCATGCTTTATTTCTGGGGCGGGCTGGGTATTGGACTACTGGTGTCGAGTGTTATTTTTCTATATGGATGGATGGGTTGGTACTACAGTGTTTTTCTAGTGACAGACCAAAGGTTCGTTCAGATTAACCAAAAAGGCTTATTTAGCCGCAGTGTTGTAGACATAGCTCTTGAGCAAATACAGATGGTTAATTATCACATCAGTGGTGTACAGGAAACTCTGCTAGGATTTGGTACACTTAATATACAGACAATTGTCGGTGAGCTAACAATACATGAGGTTCACAAACCAGCACATATTCAGAAAGAGATAGTACATATACTTCGCGAACAGGGCGTAATAGGAGCAAATAGGGTTGAACAAGAAAATTAAGAAAGCGAAACAAGCTGCTGAAAACAGTAGTAAAAAAGCATCGGCTGTCAGCAAGAAGCTCCTGAGCCCACGGCTGAGCAAAAAATCTAAGATGCCGGAATCTGGGGCGGATATCGAGACAGAAGTCCCACGAATAACTAACGATACAGTCGACGAACATCGTAAAGAAGTACTAAAAGGTGGTAAGAGATTTATTTACCCGATCATTAGCACTCCTCGTAGAATTCTAGGCATATCTATACTGGTTGCAACATTGGCAATAATCGGCTTCTCTTCTTTTGTCGCATTACAACTGTATAGATTTAACGATTATTCTGACTTCAGCTATAACGTGACCAAGGTCTTGCCACTGCCTGTTGCCCGTATTGGTGGCACAATGGTTAGGTATGAGGATTATTTGTTTGAACTCCGTAGGTACGTGCATTACTTTGAGGTTCAGCAGGGTGATGATTTCACTACTGAAACAGGTGAACAGACGCTCAAAGAACAACGAGCTAGGTCTCTGGAGAAAGTTATAGATAACGCATACATCAAAAAGCTGGCCAGGCAGAACGACATAACAGTATCCGAGCAAGAGATTGATGCAGAACTTGAGCTGCTGAGACAACAGAACAAGCTGGGTGATGGCAGCGAAGCCTTCGAAGACGTGTTGTTAGACTTCTGGGGTTGGTCGGTCGGTGACTACCGTACGAGCATACGGCAGGAGCTTCTGACCCAGAAAGTAGTGCAAGCACTAGATACGAGTGCTCATGATCGAGCCGAGAGGGCACTAGCACGTATCCAGGCGGGGGAGGACTTTGCGACTTTAGCAGAAGAACTATCAGATGACGTGGCTTCTGCCAGCAATGGTGGAGAATACGGCTTCTTGCTTGACTTAGAAGGGCAGAACGAAGACCCCAAGGTTTTAAACGCTGTCTTTAATACTCAGATCGGCGAGGTTTCAGGGGTAGTGAACACAGGCTACAAGCTAGAAATAGTCAAAGTTCTATCAGACGAAGGCGACGGCAAAAGACGAGCCGCACATATAGCATTTCTGTTCGGTGATATAACACCAGCGCTTAATGACCTCAAAGACGAGCAGCCAGCTCGTGTATACTTAAACACTGATTAAAGAGGGTGTAGTAGCGACATGAGAGATAAAATACTAACTTTAGGTGTCTTATGCTTGGTTCTTGGTTATGGGGTTGGTTATGTAATGGGTGGCAGAGCGGGTGACGATGCTTCTAGCCATGATGGACACAGTAGTCATGGCACACACATGAAACATGCACTGTTTAATGTTGCTGCAGCTGACGCCCCGAGTGTGTCTATTAGTGTTACGGAGGACGCAAAATCTGGCTGGAACGTCCAGTTAGCTACTGATAGGTTTGAGTTTACGCCAGAAAGCGTCAACAGTGAGAATGTAGTCGGTGAGGGCCACGCCCATTTGTACGTTGACGGTAAAAAGGTGGCTCGTCTATATGGCAGCACCTTCCATTACCCAGAGAATTTTGATGGTACCAGGGAGTTTAGGGTGACACTGAATGCGAATGACCACGGCGAATATGCAGTTGACGGGCAAGTTGTTGAGGCTAGTCTAGATATCACCCATGATCATGAGGCTGATGACAGCGCACACTCAGAAAACTCTAGATAGTTTCATTCTGTATTTATGAGTTGCCTATGAAACTCTACCTGGGGTCCAAAATCACTATCTCTGTCCATACCGGATAGGGTGAACCCTAGGTGTTTATAAACACTTTGTGCATGTTCATTACTGTCTCTAGCGGTCCAAAGCACTATCTTTTCTCTTTCTACCTGTTGTGCTCTTTTTACTGCAAGCTGCATTAGGTAAGAGGCAGCGCCTTGACCCATAAATCTAGGGTCAACTGCCAGCAGAGATATATACTCGGCATCCGGGGACTCACTACCTTCTAGTATCCGTGGATATCCTAGTATGAATCCAGCAACTTCGCACCCCCTTAGCGCTACATCTGCCCAAGCTTTGGGGTCACTCAGCTTACGATTAAAGTACTCAACCTCATCAGAAGAGGGGCTAGCTGGTAGCTGCACATTGTCTCTGTGGGCATAAGCTCTCATATTGATCAGGGCAAGTGTGTTTACGTCGCGTATTGATGCTGGTCGATTAGTAAAGGATTTATTCATGTTATGTTTACTCAAGCCTTTCATCGCCAAACGTGTTGTTGGGCGATATGTTAAATTCGAACAGCCTCATGTTGCCTTGATACTCATATTCACCACCGGGCTCTATCGTGATCATATCACCTTCTTTTACGTCATGGATGACCCCATTTAAGCTAAAGGTGCCTTCCCCGTTTAGTACGACGTAGTGTCTAGTGTTGCCTTCAAGTATTCTCTTTGCAGGGTGTCTGCCATGAACATGAATCATAAGCGCATTCACCCCTTTGGCCTCATCTGATCTTATATACCAGTCACCCGAGAAGCCCTCTCTTTCAAAATCATGTTCAGTAGGAGCTGACCTAATGCTCGTATCTTCTGCGCCATCTTCATATACCATGTTTCGAAATGCAGCTATTTGCGCATCAGACATGCTATTACTGCGCAGGCGATCAAGCACCGTCTCTTGCATAGAGCCTGTTAGCTCCTCAATTGATCTAGCTGCTTGTATTCCGGGGATAAATTCATCCCACTGCAGAGTATATTGCGATCTGTCCGTTTCATCGGTTATTAACAAGGACTCTTCATCACTAGGGCTAATCCAGCCTAGTCTTGCTGACTCCAAGTAACGCACCGCAGTTGCTGGGCCTATCCTGTGAGGTAAAGAGCCGCCATAGTTTCGTGAAGGATCTATG
Source organism: Patescibacteria group bacterium (assembly GCA_039028495.1). Lineage (GTDB taxonomy): Bacteria > Patescibacteriota > Saccharimonadia > Saccharimonadales > VXPC01 > JBCCHY01. The sequence goes on along the minus strand of JBCCHY010000035.1, from coordinate 4,337 downwards.
CCTTTTGGTGTTGCGTAACTATTATCTAGCATCCCTGTATCATCCTGAGCAGCTGACCATTCAGGCAGTAGTTCCTGAGGCAAGTGCTTGCGTACGAATCGATCGAACTGGTTTTTTGTTGTGTATGAAAGGTAGGTTTCACGAGATCCATCAGGTCCGCGTTCTGCTGCAAGATGCTCTGTACGCCTACAACCATGTGCTGCTCCTGCCAAACCAACCATCTGGGGTGTGATTTGTGTAGGTAGCGGGTAGCCATCTTTGCTAATCGCCCTCAAAGTAGCTTCGCGGCTTCCTGTACTCTTGCGTAAAGCAAGTAGGGCAGCTAGCTCTGCACCAGTAGGAGATGATTCACCGAACGCATCAGCACTAAGAGCCCTGTAGCCTTCGGACACTCCCGACAAATGAGTCTCTGAATTTCTCATAAATATATTATATACTATTTTAATGATAAAACAATGTTTGGTAGAAAACAATGATATTTGTCTCGACCAGATTGACGCCACATGCCGGGAAGGAGCTGTGACTATTGCAATAAGGCCCGACCGGATTATGGCACCGTAGTAAATTCCTTACGAACTAAGAGGTAGTTCGACTGAATTTCTACGTGTTGACCCGGGCGCTCGCAGGGCTCGCTCTTCGCCGCTTCAAATCACGTGTTGAAACACGTCCAACTAAAAAGACCCATCAAAGATGAGTCGTGTTAGTTGGCGGGCCCGACCGGATTTGAACCGGCGATCTCCTCCGTGACAGGGAGGCGTGTTAGGCCAAACTACACCACGAGCCCTTGTGACGCACGCTTACATTTATAAATAAATGGTCCACGAACGCCTACGTGTAAAAATAAAAGGTGCTCACCGCACAAAAATGCAGTGCGTCAGAGATCATACCAGATTAGAACCACCCCCCGCAACTGTAAAACAAGCGGGGTGTGCATGAATTAGGTCCATCGATCCGCCAAAGAAGATGTATAATTATTGGATAATCCATGAAAAATATACTCAGTAGCAAATATTTTAAGGACAAGGTGATTCTACTTCTAGGCCTGATATTGGGTCTGTTGACTATGTTTAGTGTTATTTCTGTTATGCTGCGTGCTGATGGCTCCCAGAGCTCAACAATACTTCGCTACTGGACAATACAGGGCGCCGCGGAGTTCGAGAAGCAATCGCCAACAGAGCTATACTCCTTTGCTATATTTGCGGTTTTAGCGCTCATCATAGGTGTGTATGTTAGCTATAAAGTCTATGAGATATATAGACCTGCATCCATCACTACGCTGCTGCTCGCACAGTTTCTGATGTTTAGTAATATAATCGTCAGCGGGGCGATACTTAATCTTCAGCAGTAATGATTGATCTCGAGATACCATGGGCAGATGAGAGGAATCGAACATATCGTTTTTTTGAGATACTGCCCGGGCTACTGTCATATCTGATTCTGGTTGCACCGATAGTTATTAGTGTTTTTAATACGGCAATTGCGGCTTATTTCCTCATATCCTATGTGCTCATTTGGGTCATGAAATCTGCAGCCATGTCGAGAAGAGTGTTCGAGGGTCACTCCCGCATCAAGCAAACGGCTGCTCTAGACTGGGAACAGATGCTGACAGACATCTCTGAACCCGCCTTAGCAATCGATCGGTTGGATGGCCAAAAGCCAATCAATAAATTCCACGCAGCACACATTCGTATACTGGAGTCTTTAAAAACTAGAGAGCTGGGTATATACCCAAATGAAGTTCATCATGCGGTGATGATAGCCACGTATAATGAACCACCGGAAATCGTCGAACCAACGATTAAATACATCCTGGAGAGCACAGGTTTTGATAAAAAGAGGATATCGTTGTTTATCGCTTATGAGGCCCGTGCTGGTATCCAGAAGGCAAAAGAAACAAAAGAGCTAGTCAGTAAGTACAAGAAACACTTCATGCATGCTGAGGCAGTCGAACATGTCTTACAGAAAAACGAGATACCAGGCAAAGGATCTAACGCAAACTGGGCAGGAAGACGTATCCAAGCATGGTCAAAGTCCAAGAAGCTCAAACCCTCAAAGGTACTCGTAACCGTACTGGACGCGGACAACAGACCAGACGTAAATTATCTCGCATGTCTGACATATACGTATTGTCTAGCTGAAAACAGAAAGCAGAAGTCGTATCAGCCAGTAGCGATGTATGTCAATAACGTTTGGGATGTTCCGGCTATAGCCCGTATTAGCGCTATAGCCAATACCTATTTCCATACAGCTAACTCGATGAGACTACATGCGCTGCGCAACTTTTCTGCTCATGCACAGAGCCTTGATGCGCTCATAGATACAAATTTCTGGAGTGGGCGGACGATTGTCGAGGATGGACATCAGTTTTGGCGAACCTACATAAGATATAGGGGCGATCATGAAGTGCTACCTCTGTATGCTCCGATCTATCAGGATGCAGTCTATGTTGGTTCTTACAGAAAAACAATGATAGCCCAGTTCAAGCAGATTAGACGCTGGACATATGGCGCATCTGATGTCGCCTATCTGGCTACAAAGGTTCTTAAGAACAAAGATATCCCTAGGCTTGACGCGTTGTTTAAATTTGGCCGCTTATTAGAGGGCCATGTCGGTTGGGCTACGTCTGCACCCCTTATATTCTTATCTGGCTGGATCCCATTGGTTTTCGCAATTGATTCCAGTGACAATATAGTTGCTCAACAGCTGCCTAATATAATTGCTCGGATCAACTCATTTGCACTCATACTGTTGTTTGTTGTCATGTACATCGGCATGGTAACACTACCGAATCGGCCAAAGAGATATACTAGGTTTCGGTATCTTGCATTCATTTGGCAATGGCTATTTATGCCGATCAGTGCAACTGTGTTTAACTCATTTGCCTCGCTCAGCACGCAGACAAGACTTATCTTTGGTCTATATCTAGAGCGATTCGATGTAACTGAAAAAGCAATCAAAGAGTAAACACTACTTATTCTGTCTATTCGTTTGAGCTGAGTTCGTCCAGTAGCTTTTCGGTGCGGATATTTGGCATTCGAAATAGCCCACTATTAATCGAATACTGTAGTGCACTCTCGTGATCAAAATTCTGCAGGGTAGATAGTATTTGTCGCTTCACTTCAATTTCGGTGAGATCAGCTTCTCCAATTGCTAGGATCCCATTTAGTGTTGTGTCTACTAGGTCGTCTAGTATGTTTACAGTGTCCTGACGCTTCTTCAGGGCCTCGTACAGCTCTATTGCTATGTATGCCCGCGTAAGTGGCTTAAAATCGTCATCTGAGCGTACAAAGATTACAGTGTCTAATATAGGCTGCTCTCTCGTAGAAAAAAGAGCGCCACACTTAGTACAGCTGCGACGTCGCCATTTTGAAGATCTGAATCTTTTTGCTCCTCGACTATTAACTACTTTAGTGGGGGACTTACAGTATGCACAATCCATGTCTATATATTGACATCATGCTGTTTAAAAATCTAGTGGAAAAGATACGTTCACTGGGGGATAAGTGTCCGGCCATTTAAAAACCTCCTACCGGTATGGCAGGAGGTTCGTATCCCCACATGCTAGTTGTAATCAGTTAATTTGTCTTTTTCGCCTGATGCGTTTTAGACGAGTCTTAACTGCTTTGGGGGGCTCTAGGTCTTCGTAAAAGAGCTTGAATCCTCCCAAACTGTTGGATGTGCTCAAATCATTCCTCATTCATTAAAGCACAGTAACTATACGCTAAAGCAGACACATTGTCAATGCTGGCTACAGCATGCTAAAGTGTTACGAATGATTTTTAGTACAAGAGTGCAGAATAAATTAGGGCGATCCGGAGAGTTTGCTACCAGAGCCGGAGTTATTCGGACACCTACTTTCATGCCTGTTGGTACTAGAGGCTCTGTTAAATCTGTTCCGATGAGCATGCTAGACACTATTTCACCCGATGTTGTGCTTGCTAATACGTATCATTTACACCTAAAACCAGGCGAAAAGGTGGTCAAGGATCTAGGGGGCCTGCATAGCTTTATGAATAGGGCTGAACCTATACTGACAGACTCCGGTGGGTTTCAAGTGTTTTCATTGTCAGGCATACGAACAATTAGCGAAGAGGGTGTAGAATTCACAGATCCAACTACCGGGGATCGAGTGTTTATTAGCCCCGAAGATGCTATACGCATACAGATTGATTTAGGCGCAGATATTATCATGGCTTTCGATGATCTAACGGGCCTGGGCGAAGGCGAAAGATCACGCACGAAGGAGGCTTTTGACCGGACGCATCGTTGGCTAGAAAGGTGTCTAACTGAGTTTAAAAAACTGACTGCAGATATGGAGGAGAATGAACGCCCGCTAC
>JBCCHY010000034.1:0-10179 GCA_039028495.1 Patescibacteria group bacterium | reverse complement strand
GCCTTGGATCATTATCGGGCTGTATTTCCTAGCTAACTGGCTATATGCCAGTGGCAATCCACCTACGTTTGTTTACTTTATTTACATTAGTATTTTCCTATTCTTTAACTGCTTTGCGATTAACATGTGGTTGCAGTACAGGCGAACAGGTAGATGGGCAGATTACCTTTACGGTGAGAAGGTCTATATGGTGCTTTCGCTGGTAGCGAAGTCGGCGCTGGCTTGGCAAGTCTTCGCCGGAACACTCAGATAGAAACCACTAATGCTTTGGATGAGATGTGGGTTTATTTATACTTTGCTCAATGCAGAGATTCGCCGTATTTGATATAGATCACACGATACATCGTGGTTCGCTAGCCAATGAGCTTGCTCTAGAGCTCATTGAAAGAGGTCTAATATGCAAGTCTATTACTGAGGCGCAAGATTTCTTAGCAGAACGGAAAACATATAACTTACTTAGATTATTTAGAGCGGCTAAAGACATCGGCATTAACTACCAGGATTATCTTATGGCCGCTGAGTATGTCGGCAGCCACATGGACCGCAAGGTAAATAGAAGACCTGCAGATTTAATGACAAACTGCATGGGTAAGGGTATGACGACAATAGCAATTTCTCATTCACCGTATCCTGTAGTCAAGCCCTTTTGCGATCATACAGGTCCTTTTGATATTGTTGTTGCGCCCCGCCCCTCAAACAGCGAGGGTTATGTCGGTCCGAGTATCGTAGGAATAGATAAAAGAGACAAGGGTGAATGGTTGCGTAGGATAGTCGAGCTCCACGATCTGGTTTTTGACGGTAGTGTTGGGGTAGGTGACAGTGAGCCTGATATAGCCATGCTAAGGATGGTTGAGCGTGCCATAGCGTATAGGCCTTCAGACGAGTTGCGGGCTGTGGCGGAACAAAATCAGTGGGAGATCTGGGACTAGCTGCTATATACTTATGCTTGTATGAGACATCATAGATTTTATGTGGGGTCAAAAGATCGTGAGCTACGTCATGATCTCTGGATCAACGACAAGCGGTTGCTGCGGCAATGGCTAAAAGTCCTGCGTTACCGCGAGGGTGATGAAGTGGTGCTGTTCGATGGTGTTAAGCATGAACGGCTGTACCGCATTACGCAGATTAACCCAGACGCAGCGCATTTGGCGCACATAACAGATCTGGAGCCGCAGCGTCCAGTACGCAAGGTCCACGTATTCTGGTCTAGTCTGAAAAAAGATAAAAATGACTGGGTGGTGCAGAAGTGCACAGAGCTAGGTGTCAGCAACTTCACCCCAATCATTTCTGGCAGGACAGAGAATAAAAGAGTCGACACAGATCGCTTAAAGACAATTGCTATCGAAGCAGCAGAGCAGTGCGGCCGCATCGACATCCCGCATATCCATGAGCCAATGGATGTGCAGCAAGCCGTAAGTAGCCACAGTGAATCTACGAAGCTTTATTTTGCGAACATGGACGGCTCCGAAGATAGCCTGCGTGAGGCCACTGACGCTGGTATATTCATTGGCCCTGAAGGCGGCTGGAATGACGAAGAGATAGCTCACTTTGTCGAGCAGGGCATGAGCGGGATCAAGCTAGGGGATATGACTCTTAGGGCTGAGACAGCTGCAATCATAGCAAGTTCAAAACTACTCTAGTAAACCGCTCAGCAGGATCCTACCAGCGAGCAAGGCTCGCCGCGCTGATCCTTCTCGGCGCATATTAGATATTTCTCTAGCTAAAATACTCGGTCAACGTACCTTTGTACGCCTCCCTGCGTTTTCAGCTGAGAAATTCCAATCTGTACTCGAGCTGAGCGGTTTATAGGTGTAGAATAGTTAGTAATGAGTATGCAAAAGAAAGCAGGTGCGTGAGATGGGTGCTTCGTATTGGCAGCAGAGGAATAAACCTTATTTGCCTGGGCAAAAAGAGCCTTTCAAGGTATCACGCACCAAGATCGAACTGTTCACACAGTGTCCTCGCTGTTTTTGGCTTGACGCACGGCTGAAGATTCGCAGGCCAAGCACACCTCCATTCAACATAAACAAGGCTATCGACGAGCTGTTCAAAAAGGAGTTCGACGCCTACCGTAAAAAGAAGAAGCCTCATCCGCTGATGACAAAATTTAAAGTAGATGCTATTCCGTATGCCCATGAACAGATCGATAAGTGGCGCGAAAATTTTGTAGGTGTTGTGCATGTTCACGAGCCAACTAATCTGCATGTGTTCGGTGCCGTGGATGATCTCTGGGTTGACCCGGACGGTAACGTAATGGTTGTCGACTACAAAGCTACGTCCAAGGCCGAGCCAGTGACCGCACTTGGCCCGGCAGGTGGCTGGCAGGATATGTACCGCAGGCAGATGGAAGTCTACCAGTGGTTGCTCAAGCAGAACGGGTTAAGCGTCAGCGATACGGGCTATTTCGTGTATGCGACAGGACTGCAAAACCGAGATGGTTTTAACGACCAGCTAGATTTTGAGACGCATGTATTCCCACACGAGGGTGATAGCTCTTGGGTCGAGCCTACACTAGTCAATATGAAGGAATGCCTAGAATCAGACAAAATGCCACCAGTAGGTGAGGCAGCTATGGGTGGGGAATGTGACCACTGTGCATATGCCAGGTCTCGTACTGAACTAACGCTAGAAGCTCTCAAAGAGGCAAGATCTTAATGCACTGGTTGGTGCTGATGGCAGTAGCCATCTTTGTACGCGCGTTTTACAGTATTGCCGCAAAGTATGCGGTCACAAATGTACGTGTCCACTATACGAATTTCTCGGTCCTGTTTCTGGGCCTAGCAGGTTTAATCGCTCTGGGCTTTTCGTTTTTCTACGAGGGTATAGACCTTTCGATTCTCAGAGAAGAGACAATGTTGATCAGCCTCACCATCTTTACAATGGTAATTGGTAATGTCGTGTATTTTAAAGGTCAAGACATGGTCGACGCGGGCACTACGCAGATTGCCCTATCTACCAAACTGGTTTGGGCTGCACTGCTTGCTATGCCAATTCTAGGTACGACTTATGATGGTCTTCAAGTACTCGGGATGTTCATACTTGCAGGTGCGATCCTGCTTACCTCAAAGGGCATTAGTAAGGGTGTTGCTTCGTGGGGCGCATTGCTCATTGCTGTGTCTGCTATATCTTTCGCGTTCAACTCAATCTATCTTGCACAGCTGGCTGAGGCGACTGATGTTCATACGTATTTGGCCGTTTCTTATCTAGGCACGGCGATTTTTACGATCCCGTTGGGCCTCAAAAATCTGAAAAAAGACGTATCCTTTGTAAGCAAAAACAAAGCAACTACCGTCAAAAGCATGCTATTTGCCAGTCTTACGAGCCTTGTTTATTTTGTGGCTATTTACAACACGTTTAACCAAGCAGGTGACGATCGCGGTCTAGTTTCTGTGCTCACTAACGTGCAAGTAGTAACTACAGTATTGCTGGCAGCCATAGTCCTCAAAGAGAGAGATCAGATAGGAAGAAAAATATTTGCGTCTATGTTAGTATTGTTGGCTGCGTATCTTATATCAGGAATATAAATGACAAAATTAAAGCAAAGAAAAGCTGCAAGACGAGCAATTGGCGAAAAAAGCTCACATCAAGAAGTAGGCTCTGGTTGGGCTGACTCAAGAGTTACGGATTTTTTTCAGGATAAGTATGATTATTGGGTACGAAGAGTTGGCACTAGGTTTCCTGATGTAGATGCAGAGGCTGTCGTTATGGACTCGTTTATTAGACTTGCTAACGGGATAGATAAGTTTAGAGGAGATAGTTCACTAAACACTTATTTCTTCAGAATAATTCATAATCAGGCCAGGACGGTTCTTGGTAAAGCAAACAAAGAAACTTGCGTTGATCCCCAAGACCCTCTTCAAGTGATCATGAAAGAGGTCGATGAATTAGATGTTGGTAGGACGGTTGTGGACGCAGAGTTGTCTACAGAGGGCATAAAAAGGCAACTTGAGTTTGCCCTTAGACCTCGTTCGGTGAAGATAGTCTTGCTTCGTGCAGAGGAGGGTATGCGCCACCAAGATGTTGCAGAGAAACTGGGTATATCCGAAACAGCAGCAAAGGTTGCTTTGAGTAGGGCTAGACGAGACCTTAACGAAGCTGGCGGGCGAGAAGCTTTCGAGCGCCGAGTTCGAGACCGAGCAGCTTGAGGGCAGGTAATGATAGAATATGGCCACGAGCTTTTATGGGTTGCTTGAGAGTAGCTTTAGTTCCGGTTTGGGTTTTTCCCGCTTTTAATGAATGTAGCAATATCCAGGAGAACACATGTTAGACATACAGTTTATTAGGGACAATGCAGGTCTAGTACAGCAAACATCAACTGACAAGGGTGTAGATGTAGATATAAATAAGCTGCTAGAGATTGATGAAATGCGGCGCACTCTAATCGCACGTATTGATGAGATCCGTGAGCAACGCAACGAACTAGCAGCGAAGATGAAGGATGTCGGCGGCAAGCCATCTGATAAAGATGTTAAACATGGCAAAGAGCTCAAAGAGCGCATCGCTGTGCTCGAGGACGAGCTAGAACCAGTAGAAGCAAAGTATCAGCAGGAGCTCTACCGTGTTCCGAATATACCGAGCGACGACACACCGGTAGGTGAAAAGGAAGAAGATAATGTGGTACTCAATACTTGGGGTGACAAACCGGAGTTCGATTTCGAGCCTAAACCCCATTGGGAGATGACGCAGTTCATAGATGAAGAGCGCGCAGTTCGTATTAGCGGTAAAAGATTCTCATTCCTAAAGGGCGGGTTGGTGCGCTTGCAGCTGGCGATGGTGCAGTACGGCTTTGACGTGTTGACCAATGAGGACATATTGAAGCAAATTGCAGACGGGGCTGGTCTAGAGGTTTCTACCAAGCCATTCATCCCTATGTTGCCCCCAATGATGATGCGCACCGATGCCTATAGGGCAACAGGCAGACTCAAGCCAGACGAGATTACTTTCAAACTAAATAACGATGATCTATGGCTCACCGGTAGCTCAGAGCATTCTATGTGCGCCTATCACATAGGGGAGACTCTAGATGAGGATGAGCTACCACTGCGCTACGTTGGTTATAACACTGCATTTAGACGCGAGGTCGGTAGTGACGGCAAAGACACCCGCGGTATTATCCGCCAACACCAGTTCGATAAACTCGAAATGGAAAGCTTCACGACTCCAGAAGCTTCCAGAGTAGAGCACGAGTTCATGATTGCCATTCAGGAGCATCTGATGCAGCAGCTCGGTATGCCATATCAGGTTGTGCAGAAGTGCACGATTGATATGGGGGGGCCAAATGTTCGTGGCGTAGACATAGAAACATGGATGGCAGGCCAGGGGGTGTACAGAGAGACTCATACAGCCGACTACATTGGTGACTATCAGGCGCGCGGGCTCAACACAAAGTACAAAAAACAAGACGGCAGTAAAGAGCTGGTTCACACCAATGACGCAACTGCGTTTGCTCAGCGCCCACTCATCGCTATTCTCGAAAACAACCAAACGGCAGATGGACGGGTCCTGGTCCCAGAAGTTCTCAGACCCTATATGGGTGGAGCAGAATACATATAGTCATATAAGTGCTAATGTTAAAATAGGAATATGATAGAAAAGCTAGAAATAAACGGCGTAAAAGTAGATGTCGATGAGGACATTAAGAAGTACATTCATAAGAAGATAGGCAAGCTAGATCGTCTAATGCCCAGGCACGCGCGCAAGAGCGCACACGCCAAAGTGGTGTTGAGTAGGTCAAAAGGCAAAAAACAAGAGCCAACCTGTGAAGCAACAATAGAGCTGCCAGGTAAAACTCTGAATGCCAAAGAATCAACGATAAACATGTATAGCTCGATAGACATAGTCGAGTCTAAACTAGCTCGTCAGCTGCGAAAGTATAAGACAACCCACGACAGCAGAGGCGACAAGACCTCCGTCAGAGAATTCCTTGGGCGATTAAGAAACAGATAGACCTATGTATTTCCCTTTCACGAAAGACGAGGTCCTAGAATGCATGTCTCAGTCGCCACTGGGCGGCACAGTGTACCTGTACGATGAAGCCACAATAATCGAGAGAGCCAATAGGGTGCAAGGCATGCTTGACGGAAACTTCTTCGCCCAAAAGGCAAGCCCCTTTGGACCGATACTGGATGTGATCGCCGCCACAGGGATGGGCCAAGACTGCGCAACAATAACTGAACTGAAGTCAGCTAGAGCGCGTAGAGCTTGCCAGGGACAAGAACTATTTTTCACTAGCGCAGCAACAGATTTTACACTCCCAGGAGGAGAAAATGAATTCGTGGTCGCTCATCAAATGGGTGCTATCTTAAACATCGGTAAAGCCTCATATGTTGACAAGATACTGGATCTTATCGGTGACCCGGGAGATTCAATATTCTGCCTACGTTATAACCCAGGAGACATGCAGTCAGGTGATGAGATTATTGGCGAGCCCGTAAAGACGCCTTTTGGCGATACTTTAGAAAACCTCATCGAAGGCTACAGGAAGCTGGCTGAGCGTGGTGTAAAAAGGTTTGCTCTACACACCATGGTCGGCGGTGGGATGTTAGACGTAGAGTACTTTGCGATCACTGCTAAGCTTCTGGCTGACGCAGCTCGTCGCATAGAGGACGAAACAGGAATAGACCTGGAGATCATTAATGTTGGTGGGGGTATGGGTATACCGTATCGCCCCGAGCAAAGCGAGATCGATATTGATGCAGTGTCGGAAGTAATTAGAGAGCAGCTTGACGAGTTTGACTGCAGGATTGTTAGTGAATTTGGTAGGTACATCACTGGTCCTGCAGGCTGGCTTGCAACTAGTCTCACTCACGGGGTTGTTCATACGTATGAAAACCACTTGCCCGTTAATCACTCGCCAAACAACTCAGCTCGGTTTGCGTCCATTAGCAATGTGTTCCATAAAACTCACGTCATTGGCAAGGACTCTGCACCCAGCGTAAAGGTTAGTTTGCATGGACAGCAGTGCTCAGGCTCAAACAAATATCTCGAAGGCATAAGCGTTCCAAAAGATATCGAGAGTGGAGACATTTTGGTTATTCACGACGCTGGTGCGCATATGGCTGGGAATAGGACGTACTACAACTCATTATCAACTGCAGCTGGTTTCATGAAGAGGACGGACGGTTCTATTATCAAGGTGCACGAAGGAGTTACGCCTGAACAAATCATGGCTCTAAATGGCATCAACCTACCTGGGATAGAGTCGCTTGATGGTTAAATTAGACCCACCGATAATTGATCATCTCGACTCCGGTGTGCCTGGCGCACGATCTACTATTATGGTTGGTGTGCATGGTAATGAAAAGGTTGGTCCAATGATCCTTGATTGGATAAAGTCGATCGAGATTACAGCAGGTGAGCTAGTGATAATAGTCGCTAACCCGACCGCTCTTGAGTGTAATGAGCGTTATGTAAATGTGAATCTTAATAGACGTATTGCAAAAGGCGCCAATGAATACCCAGAAGATGACTTAGCCGTGACTATACGAGCCGAGTTGGACAGGGCTGACGCGCTACTGGATATACATTCATACAATGAGCCTATGGACCGACCGTTTATCATCACGGATGGTATGGGGCTAGAAATCGCAAAGTTCCTTCCGGCAGACTATGTGGTTACGGGCTGGAGTAAACCCGGACAGGCTGCGGCAGGCGATGACTACATGGTGCATAAAGACAAGATAGGCATATGCTTCGAATGCGGCTCGTCTGACAGACCAAAAGACTATATCGATACTGCTAAACATGCTGTATTAACTTTTCTTAAACAGATGGGGCATATTACTGACTATGAAGTTATCCTGCATAAGGAGCAAAAGGTGTTAAGGATGATAGGGCCAGTAAAACAGACATTAGACAGCGTAGAGTTTGACCAAGATTACACGACTTTTGATGCCCTAAAGTCAGGCGCAGTATTCGCTTGTCAGGGGACCACTGAGCATATTGCAGATGATGGCCAGTACATCATTTTCCCTAGACCAAAAGCCAATCCAGGTGACGAGGCATTCTATTTGTCAGAGTCTTTATAAAGAAGTTACTCTCTAGTATAATAGTGTTAACACACCGAAAGTACGGCCATCAGGTGGAAATTGCCGTTTGTTAAGAGAGGGAAAATTGAAGAAAGCAATTAAATCAATACTGGGTGATCCAGAAGCTAAGACACTGAGGCGCTACCGCAGAATTGCAAAGCAAATCAACGGGTTAGAAGATGACATAAAAAAACTATCTGACGCCAAGCTAAAGGCAAAGACAAAGGAGTTTCAGAAAAGACTTGGCAACGAATCTCTCGATGCACTACTTCCTGAGGTATATGCAGTAGTTCGCGAAGCAGCTAGCCGTGTACTAGGCCAGAGGCACTACGATGTGCAGCTCGTAGGTGGTATTGCGCTGCACGAAGGCAAAGTAGCCGAGCTGCGTACTGGTGAAGGTAAGACGCTGGTTGCAACACTACCGCTCTATCTGAATGCACTTAGTGGCAAGGGCGCGCACCTAGTAACGGTCAACGACTATCTAGCACAGATAGGTGCTGGCTGGATGGCGGAGATTTATCATTTCCTAGGTATGTCCATAGGCGTGATCATTCCGGACGCATCATTTATATACGACCCAGAGTACACTGACGACACAAAGGACGACGACAGGCTTAAACATCTACGTCCATGCACACGCAAGGAAGCTTACGCAGCAGATGTAACGTATGGCACCAACAACGAGTTTGGGTTCGACTATCTGCGCGACAATATGGTGAGAGAGAACGAGCAGCTTAGACAACGAGAGCTCAACTACGCCATCGTTGACGAGGTTGACTCGATCCTGATCGACGAAGCCAGGACACCGCTGATAATTAGTGCACCAAGCGTTAACAGTGGGACGTCATATGATCAGTTCGCTCGTGTAGCAAAGCAGCTCAAGCCAGAGCATTTTGACAAAGATGAAAAACTACGCAGTGTGGTCCTAACAAATTTGGGTGTCGAGCGAGTAGAAAAACTCCTCGGTATAGATAACCTATACGCAACAGAGAACATCCGCGTGATTTATCACATGGAGCAGGCGCTCAAAGCCGAAGCACTTTTCACCAGGGACAAAGATTATGTGGTGACTAAAGACGGCGAAGTGGTCATCGTCGATGATTTTACAGGGCGTCTATTACCTGGCCGTCGCTACAACGAAGGTCTACACCAAGCAATCGAGGCCAAAGAGGGTGTTGAGGTCCAGCAGGAGTCAATGACATTGGCAAAGATATCGTTCCAGAACCTATTCCGTCTATATGACAAACTGTCTGGTATGACCGGTACAGCCGAGACAGAGCGAGATGAATTCTACGAAATATACAAACTAGACGTAGTCGTAGTCCCGACTAACAAGCCGGTGATTAGAAAAGACAATCCAGATGCAATCTACCGTAGCCACAAGGCCAAAAACAAGGCGATCATAGAAAGAGTCAAAGAGCTCAATGCAAAAGGCCAGCCAGTCCTACTCGGCACATCGAGTATTGAGAATAACGAGCAGCTCAGTAGCCTACTAAAGAAAGCCGGCATCAAACACGATGTCCTTAACGCCAAAAACAACACCAAAGAAGCCGCGATTGTTGCCAGAGCTGGTCAGAAAGGCGCCGTGACTCTAGCAACTAACATTGCTGGTCGAGGTACCGACATTGTGCTAGGTGATGGAATAGTGGATCTAGGTGGGCTATACGTCATAGGTACTGAGCGCCACGAATCAAGACGGATTGATAACCAGTTACGAGGCCGTTCTGGGCGTCAGGGTGACCCTGGTGAGTCACAGTTCTTTGTGAGTACAGAGGACGACATCATGCGTATCTTTAATGGTGATCGGATTGCGAACCTCATGGATAGGCTGAAAGTTGACGAAGGTGTGCCGATCGAGAATCGTCTGGTCAGCAAAGCACTAGAGGGTGCACAGAAAAAAGTCGAAAGCTTTAACTTTGATTCGCGTAAAAACGTTGTTCAATACGATGATGTGATGAACAAACACCGTCTGGCTACGTATAGTCTGCGCAAACAGCTACTTGACGATGTAGACATATCTCAGCGGGTTAAGGATCTGATCAAAGACGAGTCAGAGAGACTAGCAGATCTACCCGGTCAGGATGACGAATATGAACATTCGATCACGCATATACTGCCGTTTGACGAGCAGACACTTGATAGACTGTTTGAT
>JBCCHY010000033.1:0-10345 GCA_039028495.1 Patescibacteria group bacterium | reverse complement strand
TGGGGTTAGGTCTTTCGGAGCAACTTACCTTTTAGGTCTGAATGGTCAATGGTATGTACTGACGACTCTTTGGAATTAGCCCCACTACGCACGACCGACTCTACGCGAATAGACCTAATTCTTTTAACCATGTCTTTGGTAGTATGAACTAAAACGATGTCATTTTTTTGGTAACTAGTACGTCTAGTGAAAATAGCTACTTGGCCGTCTGATAGCGTAGGCTCCATACTGCGACCAGATACTCTACGGATATAAATCACTACTTTGTACTAGCAAACATGCCTGAGATGTCGGCAACCATATCTATGAGCTTCTGGCATTCTTCGATACTCATCGTCTGCTTGACGCGCCCACATTGCTTGGTGGCCATCCAAAACTTCTCGTGCAGATCTGGGAACTGATCTAAATGTTCTGGCTTAAAGTAATCACTCCATAGCATCTGTAGCTGGTTTTTGCATTTCATAGCATGCTCTTCTTTGTACATAACTATGCGTATAGCCTGGTTGTGATGCTCTGGATCACTAGTGCCACCTAGATCTGCATACTTCTCTACCATGCGTAGGCACGTGTCAGCCGCATGCCTCGCCGTATCTGTTTCATAAATTCCACACGGTACATCACAGTGCGCGTAAACTTTTTTAATAACACCCATATTTACCCCTTGTTACTTATACAGTATATCAAGTAGGTGTATGCCTATACTTCATGATCCTTTATAGGTGACGTGTCAGTAGCTTCTAGTAAATCTCCGATGGTTGGTTCAGCTATACGAGGGTCGACAATTTGTGTAAGAAAGGCCTGTACACAAGCTCGAACCCTTTGTTCTCTAGTTGAGACGTCATAGGTCTCCACAGACTGGCTAACTATTTCCTTGATCTCTTGAATGCCTGCGGGAATGCCCACAGCAATTAAGATATCCCTAATGACTTTCGACATAACGTGGGCATTTAGCGTATCAAGCTCTGAGGAGCTATCTAAAAGCTCTAGTCGACCTCCTAGAAGCTCAGTTCGCGTAAGAGCAGTATGAACTGACACCCTATCCCAAACCCTGTGGCCACAATACGCAATAGCTGGTCCTATCTCTGTCTCTATCAGATCATCTTCACTAGCGCCCAGTAAACAGCCCGTTGCGATCCGAGCAGCATTAAATTCAGCAACTCTTATGGGTAGGTCTGCGATTACAATTCCTTCGTCAGATGTAGTTATTGGAGGCAATATTTGTCCAGCCGACATCTTTATCCTTGAAACATCACATAGCTGCTCATTAAACCGAGTTACTGCGCCAGTACCTAAACTGATTAAGTTCTCTGAGATAGCCGTGTTAGCTACCTGTACAGCACAATGTAGCGCCATCATTCCGTAAAGACATCCCCGTTCATCGTCAAAGTAGTTTGTCCAGGCATCACTCTTGTTTACTATTGCATCGCCTATCTGCTGCTCATCTATATGTACGCTTTCTAGAACAATCAGTCCTTCTAACTTGCTAAAACTTGGTCTATACCTACCTCTATTGCTTGCCAGTTGAAAGGCAAACCCAGGATCTATCTCGATCGCTGCGTCACTTAGGCCTACTACTTGCAGCGTTTCGTTTAAGCCATCACATACTTTGCGGAGGTCGGTTTTCAAGCGTTCAGCAGTGTCTGAAGAGTTCATGATTTATTTTCCTCGCGCCACTTGGCTATTTTTGCGTGGTCGCCTGATAGCAGCACATCCGGAATCTTCTTACCACGGAATTCAGCTGGTTTTGTATATTGCGGATGCTCGCGTGTTTTGTCGTCAGAGAAACTTTCATCCTCTGCACTCTGATCACCGCCAAGCACTCCAGGGATCAACCTGACTACCGCATCTGCAACAACCATGGCAGGTAGTTCGCCGCCGGTCAGCACATAGTTACCGATCGATATTTCTTCATCAACCCAGTCCATGATTCGTTCGTCAAAGCCCTCGTACCTACCACAGATTATTATGAGATCACGCCCTTCGTCTGCAAGCCCCTGGGCATCTGACTGCTTGAACGTCTGACCCCGCGGTGTCATGGCCAGGACTTTGGCATTTGGGCTAGATTCTTTGCATTTCTCTATAGCCGCGACCACTGGTTCCACCATTAGCACCATACCATCACCACCCCCAGCAGGAGTATCATCTACTTGCTTGCGTGGGCCTACACCAAAACCCCTAAGATCGACTAGCTCATATTCAAATAGCCCAGCCTCAGCTGCTTTTCTGAGCATACTTGTGCTGAAATACTCTTCGAACACCTTAGGGAAAAGACTGATCACTTGAATTTTCATTCAAAATATAGTATCATATGTTTTCAAGTAAGTATAGGAGTTTTTATGTTTTCTCCCTCATTGAGCACAGAAACACTGCCAATCGATACAGTCATAGGGGCTAAATATGCTCTTGCTGCTTTAGATCGATCAGGGCTCGCTGCAAGACTGCATGATCCACGCCTAGGGCGATCTAGAGGATTCCTCTTTCACCCTGATGGACGGCCTAAACACTCACGGCCAGTTATTGATCCAGAATTACTACAACCAATATCAAAATATATCGTAGAAGCAAGCCAGTTAGTCATTGCTCACTTCTCTGCTGCAATAGGCGAGCAAGGGCTTGAACCACTAGAGAAATCTGCAAAGAAGCCTTCAGTAGGTATGTGGGGCTCTTACGGTGACGGCAACTGGATAGATATGTCGCAGCCACGATTTAGATTCGACACAGCACCTGATGAGCTCTATGTAACAGCCTGCATAGGCCTAACTGCAGAACCTGAAGCAACTGGAACATACCATGTTGTAGAAACAGTCGAAGGCATAACACTTGATCAACAGCCATACGATGTCATTAATACTATCGATGCAAGTGTTATAGCTAAGTCGTTGATGTCAGATGATACTCGAGCACTAACATACGGCACAAATCATAACCTATGCCGGCCGCCAGTCAGTCCAGATGCTCTTAGGTTAATGATTGAGTATGGACACTACGTAGCATGAAAAAAGGCCGAGTCTCGCATGTCTCGGCCTTACACATAAAGCTCCCGTTCGAATGACTTTTTGGGTCTTCTCCCGGCTCGCATGAGCTTTTTAAAATATATTTTTGTTTATATTTTTGTTTATGTGTAGGGCTATCCTACCATGCAAAAAACACTTATGCAAACATATCGCCCTTATCGCATTGCCTAGGAGCCCTCTACGCTTCTAATGCTGTGATTTCATCTGGTATACTGAGTGGGACAAATAATTCAGGACGACCGCGCCTAGAGGAGTAACAGATGAGCAGTACCATCGACCAAGATTTCATTATATTTATCGTAAAATCAATCGTGGAACACCCAGATGACGTCATCGTTGATCGTATCGTTGACGAGAAAGGCGTCCTACTGACACTCAATGTACACGATGATGATTTAGGTCGTGTGATCGGCAAACGCGGCGCCACGGCGCAAAGTCTGCGCACACTACTGCGCGCGCTCGGGACTAAGAACGAAGCACGCTATAACCTAAAAATTGCTGACAACGGCACCCCCCCACCAGCTAAAAAAGATGAGCCTGCTGACGACACTCAACCAACAGAAGAAGCCCCTGTGCAGCAAGAACAAGAGCCAGAAACCGAAGGTGGAGTATGGGGTGCTGAGCCCGAAGAGGCAGCCGAGCAACCAGATGTATCTATGGAAGTCGGCGAGCCTGAAGAAAGTGCTGTCGAAAAGGCCAAGCGAGAGCTAGCTGACCTCGACGACCTCGACATCTAAGACCATGATCAGACTCCTCATATCGCTAGTCACTAGTGCTTTGAGCTATGGCGCCAGAAAAAAAGTCCATGATGATTACTTAACAGATGCGTCAGGCCAATACAATAACAGTGCTATGTCTTTTGTGTCGGCAATAGCAGGTACTTTCACTTTAGCTGTAGCATTCTTAGGTTTAGGGCTTGTAGCTGCGTGGAGTCTAGGTGGTGATTTCTACGACCCTTTAAAAGGACTAGTCATATGGGAGAGCCTACTGGTTAATCAGCTTTTGATAACAGGACCAATCAGCTCTTTAGCATTTGGTTTCTTCATGATTAAGAACAGAAGAACACCGAAGCTTAATGACCTGAATGTACACGCAGTAATATGGCTCGTACTAGCCTTTAGTATATCTGTGGCCGCATCAATACTCGTTTAGAATTCTACTTAGCTTGTGGGGGCTATTTAGTTTCTTTTGAATCGTCAGATTCAGCAGGAGCCTCTTCTGATTTATCTTCAGCCTTTGGCTCTTCCGCTGGCTTTTCTTCAGCTTTTTCTTCTACAGGAGCCTCTTCTTTTGAATCAGTGTCAGTAGCTGCCTCTGCTGGTGCTTCTTCGCTTGGAGTTTCCGTAGCCTGCTCGGCCGGAGTCTCCTCCGCTGCGGGCTCGTCTGGCTGATTCTTGCGGAGTTTCTCGGCATTCTTTAGCTTGCCTTCTAGATCGTCGCGCAGATTAACCCAATCAGGTAGCTTAACCCCGTTTACCGACAACAGTCTAGCGACGCGCTGACTAGGCTGCGCGCCGTGGTCTAGATAAAATTTAGCCTTCTCTAAATCGACACCATGCTCTTTGGTGTGTGGGTTGTAGTGTCCGAGGTTGGCCACAAACTTACCACTCTTTGGCGACAAACGAGAGTCCTGCACGATCACTCTGAACTGAGCAAGGCCTTTGCGACCGATTCTTTGCATGCGAATACTGAGCATATTTTTCGAACTCTCCCTTTCTCACTACTAGTGTTTTATTAAAAGAGTTGTTATTTAACCCGTAGATACTACCCTAGTTACCACCTCTTGTCAACAGATGTGGCATCTCTGCCCTAACAACCTCTCTGAATATCTTTCTGGCTATAGGGTCAAATGGCTGGTATCTATGTACTTCGCCTTCACTACACACGAGCGAGAGCTCTCTAGCTATCGGATCATGGATGACATTTGCATACATAGAGTCGTCCCTCAGATCGGTAAAAACTGCCTGATTATAGACTGCTGCTTTCTGGAATGAATATGCACTAATCAGCTGTAGGCTGGTATTACCGAGGGAAGACTGAATTAAGGGATGCGTCGTACCGACCTGAGTGACAAGCATACCTCGCTCGCCTCTTAGTAGAGTACTAAAAATCGGATCTTTCGGATCAGCACTCCTGGTAGTATCAAGACTGATGACATCTGCAACGACTGCATCTAACATATGCCATCCTGCACCGTACGAGTGCTCTTGACCATGAAATCGAAAAGAGGCTTCAGGCTTCCATGCTGCTGGCGCAAGCTTAACACCCAGTAGACTCATAACCTATCCCTAGATTTAGAGTACTACTAAGCGTAAGCACAGTAGCTGCATCTGCTAGCCCATATGTGGCTAACCGATTAAACGACTGCCCACAGCATACTTCGTGTCTATCAGGACCTCTAAACTCGACTGCTATCATGACAGCCTACTATGTCATACTATATCAGCGTTCGCAACTAGTTGAGTTCGGCTCTGAATCCTTCAGGATGCACAGTGTTTGGGAATCCAGCCAAACCCCACTGCTGCATAAAACCAATAAACTGTTGCGTCAGAAATAGTCGAGCTGCCCTCAGCTGAGATCTGTCTGGATCAGTCCAGCACTCTATTGAAGTCTCTGATGAAACACTCGATACTGTTAGTTCGCTGCCTCTAAAATACCCTATTCTCATAGAACCCGTAGGTTCAAAAACCCACTCTCTATGAGCACTTGGTCCAACATAGACAGAATCGCATATGAGCTCACCTCGCTCGTCAGGTACAAAGCCTACTGCAACATCTAACTGCCTGTCATAAAAAGTCTTTTGATACTCTGCCGGCTGCTCGACCCACTCCCCGGTGCGAACAGTTTTCTTTACAAGATCTAATGGAGAGACGCTAGTGAATACATTAACCCCGTTCACTACGTACCTGCTAGGTATATCAATTTCTTGATCTAGTATAAATGCGAGGTCCGACCTAATACCAATGCCTATGCCAAATGGTCCAACACCACGGCGTTCTAGTCTAGATAACTCGTATTTACTCACTGGCATGTCACCTCTACATGTCTTTTATTATAGCTCCCTCAAAACAAATCCGCAGTATTTTGTCAGATGATCTGAGCTGACCACACTGCAGGATCTCCGAGTGAGTTGTATCCGGAGATACAGTAAATGAGGAATCGTGCCGTGTGGGCGCTCAGGCGCGGAGAAAATCTACGGATTTGTTTTAGGGGGCTATGGCTATACAATAAAACGGTTTGCTTCGGTACTTTTCTAATACTGTCTACTCTTCTACATCTGCAACCAGTATCGGGATGTGTGCCAGACCCCAGGCTTGCATGTGTGCCACAAACTGCTCGGCGTACTCATCTTTTGCACTCTTTAGATCAGAAGATTCGTATGAGTGTAAGCGACCGTGCAGGGTAGTTAGTTCTACCCCTATACCCGTTTCACGTAGACACAGTCCAGACGCCCCAATATCACTTGAGCTGTGTAGTTCTAGATAATGAAAGAGATCAGTTTTGTGATCCGGCGGGGATGCCAGAACATTGATATCACCCTCCAGGTAATAGCCCATAAAGGGATGGCTAATCCAGAAACCACTAGCTATAGCAGATCTCATGATATCAATTGGGTTTATAACTGTGTGTTCTACTCCAGTAAGCTCATTTTTGCCACTAGGCACTAGCACCTGTTGATCGAGAACAAAGCCAATACTGGGCGATATTTTTGAAAAAAGCCGAGCCGGCCCTTCAGTGTCTTTTATTCTTGGTGCCCAGTACTTCATTTTAGCCATAGTAGACTATATTAAATCATGTTTACTAAAAAATACAATATCATTTACTCAGGAGCTGGTTGTATATTATGGTCTTTACCTTTATTGAAAGCCCGTCTGCTATGAGTCGAGCCAGCTGTGGCGTTAGCTTCATGATACCTATTAACTTTATACTTTCACCAACAAAGTTTTATTACCAGCTATTTACTATACTCATTACGTATAGCTATTGTTCTGTGCAAGCTTTGTAACAAAAGCCCTGCTAGTTTTGTATAGCGCATGAGCTCTACCGAGATCACTCATAACTACAGGCCCGTAATCACCTACTTTATGAATGTAATTTGGCGCAATACTGCCATCCTCTTGGACTAAGTGGGCAGGAAATACCATATGTCTAAATGTTTTCATATGCCCTATCACCGGTACATGGTCGAGAAAACCTTTCCGCCCTACATGAAGACCGACCATTTCGTCCCTTACTATGTCGGCGACCCCCACCTTTTGTCTTGATGTAACAGCGATGTATCCACCACCTATGCGCCTGCTAGCAACCTCTTCAGCTGTCAGCCCGGTAGACATCAGTATTGCAAGCCTGGTACAGTCAATAACACCGCGCCTTCTAAACTCCTGTGCGGCCAATAGTGCTGAGTGTATTCTGTTTGGCATCTCTTGATCATAAAAACACAGAGGCTCACCATTGATGCAGACCTCTCCTGAGAAATCATTTGCGGCTACATCATGCAGTTCTAATTTTGGCAATATGTGAACTGGAGAATCAACACCATGCCCTATAAAGGGCCTAACCCCTCCATCCACAAAATCTATACTCATATAAATATTTTATAACATATTTCCATATATATTTAAAGCGTCATGTTGTTACAGGAGTAACGCCTGCTTTCTTTAAAGCCTGTTCAGCAGCTGCTTGCTGGGCTGTTTGCTTGCTGTGGCCCTTGCCTTTACCGCGAAGTTCATTATCGACGTACACACCTATTTCGAATTCTTTTTCATGATCTGGGCCTTCCTCACTAATCACTCTGTATTGGGGTGTGAAGCCTTCTTCGCTTTGTACTTGTTCCTGTAATTTAGTTTTAGCATCTAGCCAGGAGCCTTTCTCAAGAATCTCGTCTAGGGTGCTAATGATGTTTTTGTGAATGAACTCATTAGCTGCCTCGTAGCCCTGGTCGAGGTAGATAGCACCAATAACTGCTTCAAATGTGTTTGCCAGTATCTGATCTCGTGCGCGGTCAGAACCACGTTTTTCACCTCTAGATAGACGTAGATAATCTACAAACCCTAGTCGCGTTGCCGCAGCACAGATACTCTCTGTACGTACAAGGGCTGCGCGCCAGTTAGTTAGTACACCTTCTGGCTCGTCATAATGAGCGTATAGGTACTCGGTAACCGATAATTCAAGTACCGCATCACCGAGAAACTCTAGCCGTTCGTTGTGTTCATTAGCGCTTTTTTTGTGCTCATTGATGTAGCTACGGTGCGTAAACGCGGTCATGAACAGCTGGGGGTCGTTGAAATCAGTACCGATTAGTATTTTCGAAAATGCTTTGAAATCATTTGGTTGCATTATTTCGTACCTGACTTTTCTTTGATCTTTTTGAGCGTGATCAGCATTAACTTGCTAATGTCTTCGTAGGCGATTTTGTCCAGAGCCTCTTTAGCGCTAAACCATTTAATGCCTTTCATCCAGTCCTCTTTCTGGGTATCGTCTGTATCCCCGAGAGCTTTGACCATGTATATCTGCGTCGTCATGAGTATCAGACTCGTACCCCGTCTATACTGAAAGCTAATTTTACCTAGCCAGTCCTGTACATCTACTTCTTTCAGGCCCGTTTCCTCGTGGATTTCTCGTTTGGCTGTTTGGCGAGTTGACTCACCTGGTTCGACATGGCCTTTGGGTATCGTCCAGCGGTCTTTGGCGTCTTGAACTAAGAGGATCTCTACTCCGCCCTTTTTATTTTGGCGATAAATAACACCACCAGCGGTAGCCTCGCGCACAGCGTCCTTTATGATGGTCCGACGACCCTTGTCAACTAGTTTTCGTATACCTTTAATCGGTTTTGGTCTTTTTGCCACTTGCTTTTACTTTATCCTTCTTCTGAGACGTTTTAGTCTTTTTTGGCGCATCCTCTTTGTCGCCGCCGAGATTCCGATAGGCAGTCCCGAGCACTCCGTTTACAAATTTACTAGAGCTATCTCCACCAAACGACTTAGCTAGCTCGACAGCCTCGTTGATGACGACTTTTGGTGGGACACTTGGGCTGTATTTGAGCTCATATAGACCCATACGCAGAACAATCCTGTCTACGCGAGCTATTTGGCTAATTGGCCACTCTGGAGCAATTGGCTGCAACTCATCATCGAGCTCATCTGACTTGGATAATACGCCCTGGATCAGGTCGTTGATGAATTCCGTGTCTTCGATCGTGTCTCTATAGCGATCAATACTCCGAATCGAGATTGCATCTAGATCCGCATCCTCATCACCGCAGTCCAGACGAAAGTCGTATTCGTACAAAACCTGCAGTGCAATTATTCTACCTAAATGACGGTTAGATGCCACGTGATGTTAATCCCTTTTCAAGAGGCAATTATAGCACAAATTAGTGTCAATACACTAAAAAGATGTGCTTATTTTACTTCTTTGGAGTTGCTTTTTTAGCAGCTGGCTTTTTGGCTGCGGGTTTCTTCGTGGCTGGTTTCTTGGCTGGTGACTTTTTAGCTTTTGGCGAAGCAGTCTTTTTTGGTGAGCCCAATTTTACTCTGACGGGTGATGTCCTATTGACTGCTCGTGCTAATTTGCGCACTAAATGACTGCGTCTGTTGCCAGTACGTCTGCTACTGGTCTTTTTCTTTGGCTTACCCATTTTTTCCTCTTAACTTAGGTGTTATTTCTTAGTCGACCGGTATTATACAGGAATGACTTGACTGATCAAGCAATATATTGACTTACTATACTACTTATGTTAAAATATAGTTATGAAACTACGAGTTGGACAAGTTACAGCTAAAGCAGATCGTATGCTTGGAGGCCTTAGTGAGTCTATAGGTGTGGAGCTTGATGTCCAGAACAGACCTGCAACAAGAGGAGAAACAATAGCAGCACTAGCTGTCGCTACATGTTTAACAGTCGCTTCATTAGGCTCAGGTGTGCTCTCTTTTAAGCCCGTTGGTGCTCTTGCTGAAGCTTTAACACCGGAACCAACCATGGACCAACCTGTTCACGGAGCAACATGCGCAGAGATAGGCAGACAGGTGCTTCACAAGTATTCCGGCTGGGACGACTTCGCTATGACGCTTATAGATGACCCTAGTACAGCAAGGGGCTTTTCGCGTAATCTAAGTAGCTCTATAAGTAATCATCATACTGCTTTTGTGTGCACACTACCGGATGGTAGCCTAGTAGGAAGAAGCCCTATTAGCATCGATGCATCGAATAGAGTTGCATACACGAACCTAGGCGATGTGATTAGTAATGGATAGATAAAAACGATGGCTACATTTCATAGATCCGAACTACAACTGAGAAGAAACATAGAGGCAGCAGGGCCTAGTACACCC
>JBCCHY010000032.1:0-10380 GCA_039028495.1 Patescibacteria group bacterium | reverse complement strand
TCCTTTTTGGAATTCGAGGAAGTAAGTAAATGATTGCAGAACCTATCTCGCATTCTTGGCAGCAACTGCAAAGTGTGGAAACTTATATAGCTGTGCTTGTTGTTGTCCATGTTTTGTGGTCGTCGCAGCCTTAGGCTTGTTGATGGCATTTGTGGCCTACACATTCTTTTCCAGAAACGCAGCCAACGCATTCTCATTGTCAAACCAGTCGGGTGCTTCAAGAAGTATGGGGGGACGATGGAGGGGAAGACTATCTCGTACCACTGGCCCAGGAGGACCGAACATTCGCGGAATGTCGGATTTACCCTGTGAGCCCAAGCGAGGATGAGGTGCCGTGTAGACATGGTGCCCGAAGACTCCCTTCCGAAAGGACTGCTTCGCCGCCAAGCCGACATACCAAGGTTTGACTCCCCTTCCAGCACGGATGGAGAAGATGTAACAGCCTACAGCATCCGCCAGATCGTACTCGAGTTCTGTGGCGACGCGGTCCCAAAAATCAGCGATCGAATTCTTGTCCGCGGCGATTAGCCCATTCTTGGTCTTCTTGATTCGGAGCGGACTATAGGGGAAGAACTGCATACGTTGAACGCTTGTTTCTCAGCTACTTCTCAGTAAAACGTCTAAGAGATAAGAGATGGCCTGCCGTCGAACAAGCCTCGAAGGAAGGACAAGTGGTTCTATGTTCCATCACGTTTGGGCGTGACATTTCCGTTTTCATGAATCCACCCCTCGCGGTCGTGAAGTTCGGCCGCGAAAGCTGGGAAATCTATCGTTGAGCAAGCAGCGCGTCCGCTTCTAAAGTCCCCCAATAAAGCGCCCGAACAAACCGCAGCCACCCCCGAGCAGCCTGCTACAGAGAAAGCAGCGCCTAAAACTCGCGGCATCCTAGTGAGCGCTAACCGACGCGCACGCACGGCCAAGATATCGGAGGTATTTGAGTACTTTGACACACACTCCAGTATGGACATGCAGAGTATCGCAACAGCCTACGAGATAGGCGAGATAAACGAACGCCAGTTGCGCACGGCCTATGCCGAAAGTCTTGGTGGTAAGCCTAGCTCTAAAATCACTCAGTGGCTACGCAGATCTACCGCTGCAGATGGACAGTCCTCTGAGGTGCGGGAGGCAGGTAGGCGCTCAAGTGCAGATGTAAAAACCCCCAAAAACATGGTCGACAACGTAAAGCAGACCGTATCCGGCAATCAAAACATCGTCATAATCGTAACTGCGGCCATTATCGCCACGGTAGCTTTTCTCAGTCTGGGCTAGCTCTGCTCTTAAGCAAGCGGTTTGCTATACTTTAGATTATGAACATGTTTAAGCCTGTTGGAGCAAAATCAGTACAAGAGTACATCGATATGCTAGAACCAGGACGCAGAGATACTATTCTCGCACTAGACAAACTCATCAGAGACACAGCACCAGGCATGGAACGACACTTTGCCTACAACATGCTCGGTTACGGCAAGTTCAGATACACTAATTACAAGAAGCAAGAGGTGGACTGGCCGATAATCGCCCTCGCCTCACAGAAGAATTACGTCAGTGTCTACGTTTGTGCGCTTGCCGACAACGAAGACGGGCTCTACATAGCTGAACAGTTCGCTGATGATCTGGGCAAGGTGTCTGTGGGTAAGAGCTGTATTAGATTCAAAAAGCTAGAGGATCTCAACCTAGAAACTCTTAAAGAAGTCCTCCAGAAAGCCGCTGATAACCCAGGTCTTATTTAAACTCTAATACAATTACGTAATTCTTTTGAATTTAGATAATCCTGCTGTATCTTTTAGCTATGGCCAGGCAAAATACAGAAGAGTCGTCGGTTAGGTCGCTCACTGTTGTAGGCAAAAAGACCTACTCTATCAGCATACCAATCGATCTGATCAAGGTTCTTGGGTGGCAGAAAGGCGATAAACTTGTCGTTCGCCGCAAATCCAAAACACTGGTAGTTGAGAAATTAACAGATGGTTATACCCAGAAGGACTAAATAAAATGTGCGGAATCATGTGCTACATCGGCAAACGCCCAGCAAAGAACATACTCTATGACGGGCTAGCGCGAATGGAATATCGAGGCTATGACTCCGCCGGTATTGCCCTACTGGATAAAGGTACAGTTCACAAAACTAGAGCCGTCGGCGACACCTCAAATCTCGACCTGGGTAGCTTGCCAGACAGCCCTACAATGGGGATAGGTCACACCAGATGGGCAACACACGGCAAACCGAGTATCCCTAATGCTCACCCACATACATATGGTGACATGACCCTGGTACATAACGGAATCATAGAAAACTACGAAGAACTCAAAAACCAAATAGACAGCAGCAAGCTCCAGAGCCAAACCGACAGCGAAGTACTAGCAGGACTGATTGATCTACATTATCAAAAGGAGAAAAGCTTGCTCGAAGCAGTCAAGCAAGCACTCGCCCACGTCAACGGCACCTATGGTCTAGCTGTCATGTCTAAAGCTAATCCAGATGAATTCGTAGCCGCTAGGAGCGGCAGCCCCCTGCTCATAGGAGTCGGAGATGACGAGAGCTTTATAGCCAGCGATCCACAGGCAATAGCCCTGCATACCGACCGCGTTATCTACCTAAAAGACGGACAGATCGCCCACGTCACAGCCAGCACCGTGGATGTTTACGACCTAAAGCTGGATAGCCAAAGTCACAGTGTCGAAGACCTTGATACGCAGTCCCAAGAGGTTTCAATGGAGGGGTTCGGCAGTTTCTTAGAAAAAGAAATTAGCGAACAGCCCAAAGCAATCCGTAACACAACTCGGGGGCGCATAGGTTCCGAAGACTATATACATCTAGGTGGCCCAGAGATTAGCAAAGCCCAGATGAACTCACTCAAAGAAATCGTCATCATAGGCTGCGGGACCGCGTACTTTGCCGGGCATTATGCCAAATCAATCCTGGAGCCAATGCTTGACATCAAGATCAGTATCGAACACGCCCATGAATTCCGCTACCATCACGGCAGCTACAGTGAGAAAAACACGCTGGCAATATTCATGAGCCAATCAGGCGAAACTGCCGACACATTAGCAGCCCTCAAAGAAGCCATCCGCCGCGGCATGATGACAATGGGTATCATCAATGTCGTCGGCTCGACCATAGCTAGAACGGTAACTCACGGAGGCATCTATGTGCATGCCGGCGCCGAAGTATCAGTGGCTAGTACAAAGGCCTACAGCTGCATGGTGACCGCTCTACTTATGCTAGGTGCACATATCCATTTTAACCGCGGTGGAGACCTGGCCACTATCAAACAGCTATCGTCAGAACTACAAGCTCTGCCGGATGAAATCGAAGCTGTTCTGGCAAAGAAATCTTCTATCAAACAGATTGCCAAACAAATTTCTAGACATAAAAACATGTTCTACTTAGGCAGAGGTGGTCTGTACTCAGTGGCTGCTGAGGGCGCTCTAAAAATCACTGAAATCGCCTATATACACGCTCAGGCCTTTCCCCAGAGTGAGATGAAACACGGGCCAATCGCACTGATAGATGAGGATCACCTCAGTATTATCCTCATGCCAGAGGACGAAATGCTGTACAAAAAGAGCGTCAGTACGATAGAGGAGATAAAAGCTCGTGGGGGCAAGGTATTGTCAGTCTCGACTAGGCCGAAGCCAGACCAGTCCGATCACCATATCGAGATTGACTATCCCGGTAAATACACGGACGGACTGATATACAACATCGTCCTGCAGCTACTAGCCCTCTACGTGACTGAGGATCTGGGCAACAACATAGACAAACCCCGCAACCTAGCCAAATCTGTAACCGTGGAGTAGCCAGATTTAGCCTAAGGTCAGTAAGTGGCGCTCGCTAGGTTCAACAGTGCTTAGTATCTTGCGTGCGCATAGTGCGTGCCTACCGTTTTCTGAAAGTGTACCTCTCCTGCTTTTTATGAACTCAGTCTTTTTGGCGCCTCTGTATAGCTCGAGCTCCGTCTCAGATATTGGTCTATTCATGCGGCGCAGATCAAGCCGAAGATCCAAAAGTACTCCACTTGAGAAATCAAGCAATTCAGTCAGACTATGCCCTAGCGACGTGCGGGTCGCTTCGCTCGCCCGCTGCCAATGAGTACCATGAGCGGTTAGAAAATAACCACGGCCCTTAGTATCACGACCTGATCCGAATGTGAGTCCAGTCACTCTGCAGCCACGTGGTAGAGCCGGAGTGTCGCCCTGCAGTAAATACGCTTGTCTCAAAAGCTCGAGTAGGCCTAAATACTTCGTGTTCCAACGATCAAACTGAGCAATCGTAGCGCCAATCGACTCTCCACTAACTGGATAGAGGTCATATATAGGTGGGCTAGGTATCTGGCAGTCACGTAGCCACGGGAATTTTCTAGATACTTGCATAGAGCTATCCTAACTCTTTGCCTGCACAAAACAAAGCATATAGGTTTTAGCTAGTCAGACGATGAAGGAAATTCAGGTAGCTGCCAGTTATTATCAATAAACTCAGCTACGCGCTTTGAATCTACACCAAAATACATATCCAGGAGTACACGCTCGTCAGGCGTCATATCATGCCTGATCGCTAGCTCATCATAAATCGATCCCACAGCATCCGGGTTAATCGCTAATCGGCAAGCAAATACCTGCAGCAGCTCTAGTGCGTATGGAGATCTAGCGTGCACTTCTCTATCTAGCGGAATACCGCCAGCGGCAATCACCCCAGCGTTATCAGCGTGGTCCTCAGAAGGATTCAGGTTGCCGTATGCCCTATATGAAACGTTATTTGGTGATGGGCCGTCTACAAACAAAGCCCCTTCGGGGAGCAGAACATCCCTACCATATCCGACGGTAGCTGGGACAAGCCCTATATGTGCGTGCTCATCAGAAATGAACCTACCCTCCGTATCATAGCTACCCTGGAACACTGTGCTCTCACCATCAAGAACCTCTGTTAGATAAAATTCCACTCCGTGACCCAATATCTCATGATCCCATGTAAACCTGGCGTAGCCCCTAGGGTTGTCTAGGTGAAAATACGTATTCAGCGCCATCGAAACTTGCTTCTGTCCTGTTTCGCTCGCTATTTTGTACTGTCCCGCATAGCCCGGGATACTAAATGGGAAGCTGTCCCCATCAAACATAACAGTTGTTATCAGTCCCTGAACCTCGCCTGGGGACATGTCTTCCATCGAGTCAAGAATGCCGTGATATATCTCTCTCAGCACCTCTAGATTCCCATGGCTATCATCTACCTTTGTACCGTTACCAAAAAGCAGCTCATTCAGATCGTTAGTGCTATATACGTCGTCGTCAATCTCATTCACTACTACTGGATCATTTAGTCTTATCTCTTGGTTCTCGCCGTCATAACCAAAATCTATTCCCATACTCGAAAAGAATTCTCCTATGGTGTCGGTTAGCTCTCTCGTTGTGGCCGCCTGCTCAAAACCTGTTCGAGCATTCTCTACATATCCGTCGTATATTTCTCTATCGATGCTGCTTTCAAGAAGTAGACCGTCGGATGATTCCGCGCAGGCGTGATGCATATGTCTCGGACCAAAATATGCATCAACGAGTACTGGTGGGCCGTACGAGTTCTCTAGACCGTCAAAGCTAATTGCTGGTGACTGAGGCAATCTAGTATCAGCAACAGGATCAATTTCAGGTGCAGCAAGAGCAGGAACTGCAGGTATGGATAACAGGCTCGCCTGACTAGACGTGTCCGTATCCCTATCACCACAAGAGATAATGAGCGCCCCGGCAGCTACAAGTGTGCCAAGACCCCTAAGATACCTGTTACGACGTAGTTCGTGTGAACCTTTTCTTCTGAAGTTCATATCAAACTAATCATACCATAAAGCATAAGTTATATCAATACCATGACAGTAGCTCAATATCAAACATAAAAATTCTGCACCGACCGGATTCTTTAGAAGCTACTTTTAAGCCCGGGCTACGAAATAGAGCCTATCAGATTAGCCTCACGCTGAATACAGTTTGGCTGTGAGACCCCTACAGGGTAGCCGGAAGCTACCTTGTAGGGGGTGAACTGGTGAAATGTGCCAGCGTGTGGCTTATATGGTGGGTTATATTTTGGGATTCGGGTTTTAGATAGTGGACAGTTAGTCGGGTGACTGCAGTGCAATCGTACAGATCGTGAAACCGCCTGATGTGTATGATGATTTAGCACTGGTTCTAGTCGTTGCTGGCCAAACTGATGTATCAACAACCTCGGTCAAAACACAATCTCTGGATTCCCCTTCTAAGCCGTATTCAATGAAATACGACGAGGACACTCCGTCAACCGTTGCCAGCGGATCTTTGATGAGGTATGCACCGTATAGGTCTACACTCCTACCAAAATCCCATATCCTACGCTCTGATACAGGCTCTGGGTTACCGATGTAGTCACTAATCTCATCCATGAGCGGAGCATGCTCCGTGATATTGGCAGCACCTCCTCGACAATCGCCATCTGGCGTGCCTATCAGGTCTTTATACCCAAGACCCAGGCAGTACTCATAAGAAGCTTGCTCTGGCATAGGATAGTGCCCTCGGTCAGCTAAGTACGCACCGAGTGCGGTCTTGTAATTACGAACTGCCGTGATTGTCTGCCGGTTGCGTGCGTTCTTTTGACTGTTCCCAAACCCTGCCATGACCAAGCCAGCCAGCAGAGCTATCAGTGCGACAGCTATCATCACTTCTATCAGAGTAAATCCGTTAACCCACCTCTTCATCTACCCTAATATACCACTATAATAACGTGTGTCAAAACGCCAACCCCTAGGAACAACCACACCTCTGCTTATGCTAAAATAACCCGTGAAACTTATAAGGAACTTTAAGTATGGAACCAAACTCTCAGCAACCAAATACTCAGCCTGAACCCATAGGCCCAGACAACACAGGTGGTCAACAAGCAAGCACTACTGGCCCAATGCCCGCTATCCCTCAGGCAGCACAACAAACGATTGCAAGCAATCCGTCACTCTTAAGATCAAAACAGTTTGCAGCCATAGCTGGAGTTTTGGGGCTACTGCTACTGTCCGCTCTTGGCTACCTATTCATATATCTACCAAACACGCCGGAGAATGTCTACAGACGGGGGATGGCTAGTGTTGGTGTAGGACTCGAAGAGATTGTCGAAAGCTCATTTGACTCAGAAAACACATCTACTGAATACAGTGGACAGATGGAGCTAACGATAGGCGGTGAAAAGATATCAGCTGAAATGGACGGCATGATAGGTGCCAGCGGTGCATCGAGCCTGAACTTTATGATCAACAATCTACTAGGCCAAAACCTCTCTCTAGAAAGCGTCGGAGAGCCGCTAAGCGGTGAAGAGGGCAATACCTTTTTCCGCCTGCAGGGGTTTGAGTCGGCGTTTGCTCAGCTTGGCTACAATCCAGACGTAAACGCCGCAATAGACGGTCAGTGGTGGTCGATAAGCGCTAGCTCTGTTGAAGACTTTTACTCCGACCAGCTCGGCGTAACACTATCGCTAAGCGAGAACGAAACATTGAGCCAAGCCGAATACGAAGAGCTGCTAAAAGCAATCATAGCTTCGCTCAATGAATACGTCTTCACTTCGGATACAGAAAAGATGGTGGTTGAAATGGAGGAATACCTAGACGACGAAGAGTACGAGGGTGTAGATTCGAAAAAATACCGAGCAGGCATAAATAGAGAAAACCTAAAAAGCCATCTCAAGGACGCACGTGATCGACTCAACGCGACCAGTGCCATCGACAAACTACAAAAGATAGACGCGACAGACACAGAGATCGACAATGAAGTCGACGACATAGATTTTGAGCAAAACGAGTACTACGTATGGGTAGATAGTGACACAAAAGTGATGCGTAACCTACGCATTACAGACAAGGATAATGTCGACTCCAACTACGTAGATCTGAGCCTACTCTTAGAAGATGGGAACGATGCTCTGCCTATGAGGGTTAAGTTCGCTATCGGCGAGAATAACTCAGATTTCGTACTATCAATGACCACCCGGCTAGAGGACGAGGCTGACAGTATCACTATATCCATAGAGGGATCAGAATCGACAGGTGAATTCTTTGGAGCTGCCTGGGAACTAAGCGGCAACATGCAGCTAAAGGGTATCAGCGAGGAACCAGCACTACAGTACCCCACAGACTCATCTCCACTAGACCTAGGTAGCTTCTTTGGCGGCAGTGGCACGGGCTCTGTAGGCTCCGGTATAAGTGACACTGAGTCCAAAACTGATATTACCAGCTTACACACCCAGCTAGAGGTCTTTTACAACGATAACGGCTACTATCCTAGTGAAGTGTCTCCTATCACCCTACCCGACGCACCAAGCGACACATTCTACGACGCTACTAGCTACCCGATTCTGTCTTTTGACTCACCAACCTCAACCCCAGAGGTCCAGGGATTCTCAGCTGGTGACTACGTCTACTACGCCAGTAACTGTACTGCTGATCAGTGCCAGACTTACGTCTTAGAAGCAACTCTGTCTGATGGCCAGAGATACACCAAAAACTCTCTGAACTAATCTGTCACCCTGCAATTTCGGCATATGCCGCGCATCTCAAGGCTATGCCCCGTAGGCCGATATCCCGCTCTGACTGCTGCTGAATCAATCAGTCTCTCGATCTCCTCATCATCGATACCAGATACTGCGCTACATCCATCACACGATATGTGATGATGGTGGGGCTTGAACATATCACTCAGCTCATACGAGTACTTTAGTCCTAGAGGTACCTGCTTTATCACGCCGACTTTACGGAGCTCCTGCACATTTCTATACACGCTCACAAAATGCGAATCTACAAGCGGAATCAACTGCTCAATACTCAGCGGATGACTAGATTTCAAAAGCACATGGAATAGATGATCTCGCTGATGTGTCATGCGCATGTTATTACTGTGCAAGTGACGCTTGAAAATTGTAAAAGCACTACCCATAAGCACAATCTACCGCTATTGCAAATATTTTGCAATAGTAGAGTTGTATATAACCGTTGTTTTACGAGATATCATAAAAACTTTATCAACATTCATCTCTTATTGCAAAAAACTTGCAATAAGATCTTATGATAATGTACTCTATCAGCCATGAAAATCGCATTTGTTGGTAAAGGCGGCAGCGGCAAGACAACAATTTCTACCCTATTTGCTTTACACGCTGCAAAAAGTAAGCCCGTCACTTTGATTGACGCAGATATAAACGTCCACATCCCTGACCTACTATCTATGGGTTCAAACCATCCTACTTCTATATCATCAGATGAGTCAGCAGGTGAAATAAAGAACACACTCATTGCAGACAACCGGCTCGTTAAAGATCCTGCAGAGCTTAAGAAGACTACACCACCCTCTTCGGGCTCGTACATAGTAGATTTTGACGATATCAGCTCAACTAAAATATCCGGATTCTTTGTACCTGTTAATGATAGCTTGGGTATTGGCGTAGTTGGAACTTACGAGGGGGACAAGATAGGGGTTAGCTGTTATCACAACAACCTATCGGTACTAGAAAACATACTCTCACACTCTACTGCTAACAACTCTTACGTAGTTGTTGACATGGTGGCCGGTACTGATGCCTTTGCTTCAACAATGCACGCTCAATTCGATGCGTCTATAGTTGTTGTTGAGCCTACGCAGAAAAGTATAAACGTGTATAAAAAGTACGTCGAACTAGCCAAAGAAGCCGGCACATTAGAGCAAATATTTTACGTAGCCAACAAGATCGAGGATGAGATAGATAGAGAGTTTATAGATACCCATCTTGATCCAAATAGGTGCCTTGGCTACTTCACTAGGTCGACTCATCTCCGTCATGTAGATAAGAAGCAAGCAGAGATTGATCCAGGTAAACTTGAGGACTCAGAGATAGCCGTACTAGAAACCATCATGCAAACTCTCGACGAATGCTACATAAAGGAGCAAGATAGACTGCCTTCACTCTGGAAGCTACATGAGAAATACGTCGCCCAAGGATATGTTGTTGCCAGACACGGTGATCTTACCTCTCAAATAGATACTGAGTTTATATACCCTTAAGGAGTGCCCCGTGAGATCATTATTCCAAGGTAAGTCTGCTATAACAGACTTTTTGAACCCTAGAAACCATCCTAGCACCCCCTTAGTTGAACTGCCCGAATCTCTAACACCAGGCCATGATAAAGGTGTGCGAATCTACTGCAAAATGATGACATCCTTGCCGCTAATGAACGTTAAGTCTCTAGCAGCTTACGAAATGCTAGCTGAAGTCGACACTGAGAAAACTAATGAGATTGTTGAGGCATCATCGGGTAATACTGCATATTCAGTTGCTATGATAGCCAACAGCATGGGCATATCTAATGTCACTGCTCTCGTTTCTAAAGAGGTAACACCAGCCAAGCTAAAACT
>JBCCHY010000031.1:0-11805 GCA_039028495.1 Patescibacteria group bacterium | reverse complement strand
GCCGGTGAAGCTGGTGGTATCCTGGACGAAATTCTGCGTAAGCTGGCTGAGCAGCAGGAAAAAGACTCTGCTATTCGCAAAAAGTTCAAAGGCCTTGACCATGTTTATATATATGGGTGAAAATATCTGGTCATGTTTCTCAAGAGCGTCTGCAAAAGCCATGCCACTCTCAACATCTTTGCTTATCTCGGCAATGATCTTTTTAAACCCAGGATGCTCCGTCTGCTCTAGCATAGTGGCAAGTGATCTAACTAGTGGCACTCCGGCGTTAATCATCGTTGCTAGCTGACGGGTGAAGACAACGATATCTTCAAGCTTTGGGTTATTGCTGCCTATGTTGATTTCGTTTAGGTTAGAAAGAGAAAATCCGCCTTCCTTAGTAACGCTGAGAACGCGTAGATCCTGTCTAGTTAGCAGCTCGGTTATTTGCGCCTCATTTTTTGCCTCGGTCGTACCGGACACCTTCTTGTTGTCTTTCGTCAGCGCTACGTATTTAAAAGTTGCCACCCTGAAATCCCACTACTCTCTTGTTACTCTTAGTATTTCTTCTAGTGATGTAAAGCCGAGCATGGCCTTTATCAGCCCGTCGAGCTGCATGGTTATCATGCCCTCTTTGATGGCCTGATTTTGGATTTCATCACTTGTCGCGTTGGCAATGATCAGTTTCTGGATAGATTCCGTGTTTTTAAGCACCTCATAGATACCCATTCGGCCTTTGTAGCCAGAGCGGTCTTTTAGGTCGGATTTTGGTCTATAGAAGACGACCTTGTTAGATTTTTCTAGTCCCATTTCGGCCTGCGCTTCGTTAACAAGCTTGAGAACCTGTGCCCATTGCGCTTTGCCGCTGATACCAAATGATTTTTCGATTTCTTTTAGCTCGTCTGCACTTGGCTCGTAGCTTTCGGCGTCTTCCATAACTATACGGCGTACGAGACGTTGACCCAGAACTACGCGTATAACAGAAGCAATTAGGAAGGGTTCGATACCCATCTCGAGCAGCCGGGGGAGACAGGTCGCTGCGTTATTGGTGTGGAGTGTTGAGAACACCAGGTGACCAGTCAGTGCTGCCTGCACACCTAGACCAGCTGTTTCTCCGTCACGTATCTCACCAACCATAATTATGTTGGGGTCTTGTCTGAGCAGGGCCCTCAATCCGGCCGCAAAGGTCATGCCGGCGACGGGATTGGCCTGTGTTTGATTGACACCTTCTAGTTTGTATTCAACCGGATCCTCGATCGTACTGATGTTTACTTCTGGCGAGTTAAGAATGTTGAGCGTGCTCTGCAGGGTTGTTGATTTACCGGAGCCTGTTGGGCCTGTAACAAGAATCATTCCGTGTGGTTGGGCGCTAGCGTCGTTGATGTCTTTTTTTGCTTTACCCCAGAAACCTAGCTGCTCTAGAGTTAGCGGTTCTGTTGACTCGTCAAGAACACGCATAACGACCTTTTCGCCATTAGTAATTGGTAGGGTGCTGACACGAAATGCAAATACTCGTCCGTTCATATTGATTTTGAACCTACCGTCTTGTGGGGCACGCCGCTCATCGATCTTGAGGCTACTGAGGATCTTGATTCTGGATACGAGTGCATTGAGGGTTTTTCTAGGGAGCTTGTTGGCTTCTCGCAAGACGCCGTCGATACGGTATCTAATCTGGACGAATTTCTCGCGCGGTTCGATGTGAATATCACTAGCACCGTTCTTGATGGCGTATTCGACAATGAGGTTCACTGTTTGAGCAATCGGTGAGTTTTCGGAGACAACATCGACCTCGACGTCTTCTTCCTCTTCTTCCTCGTCACCTTCAGTCAGGTTAGTGATCTCGGATGTAATCTCTCCACGGTATTGGTCAAGCGCGCTCAGTATGTTGAATTTTGCAGCAATGTAGATTTTGACTTCGCCTGGGAACATTTTCTTTATGACATCAAGTGCTTGGAGATCATCCGGATCCTCCATGGCGATATGTTTTATGCCGTTGTCATAGTCATCCTCGAGCAAGATGATGTTGTAAAGGCGGGCTATTTTTTCGGGGATTTGTTTAGCAACCTCTATGTTGAGCTCTTTGACGTTTATCTCTGTAAATTCAATCCCTATTTCTTTAGCAAAGAGCTTTGTTAACTCAACCTCTGTGATTAGATTTGCCTTGACGACAGCTTCGGTAAGAGTGACTTTGTCGGCGATAGCCTGGTCTTTAATCGGTTTGAGCTTGTCCGCGGTAGCGATTTTGGCGCTTTTTAGCAGTTGCTCGACGGTTTTGTCGGTTATTTTCATAAATAGTTACGCTTAGTATAGGTTTTACTAGTCGATTAAACAACACCTATGAGTATACAAATTGGTTTATAATATGCCCTAATAACTACGGAGGGTATCGTGGCCACAAAAAAGACTGATGCAGAAGACAAAGGCAAAACTAAAGCACTAGGTGTAGCACTAGAGCAGATTGAAAAGCAGTTTGGCAAAGGCAGTATCATGCGTCTCGGTGAGGAGCAAAAGGTAGCTGTTGAAACGACAAGCACTGGATCGATCAGCCTCGATATGGCACTCGGTGGTGGTATCCCAAAAGGTCGTATCATAGAGATATACGGACCTGAAAGCTCAGGTAAGACCACCCTAACCCTCCATGCAGTTGCCGAGCTGCAAAAGGCAGGTGGGACAGCTGCGTTTATAGACGCGGAACATGCACTAGACCCAGAATATGCAAAAAAGATTGGCGTGAACACAGACGACTTACTGCTTTCTCAACCAGATAATGGCGAACAGGCACTGGAGATAACCGAGACACTAGTGCGCTCAGGCGCAGTAGACATGGTCGTTGTTGACTCGGTCGCAGCACTTACTCCTCAAGCAGAGATTGATGGTGACATGGGTGATAGTCACATGGGACTTCAGGCACGGCTCATGAGTCAGGCGCTTCGCAAGCTCACAGGTATCATTAACAAGAGCAAGTGTACGGTCATATTCATCAACCAGCTGCGTATGAAAATTGGTGTTATGTTTGGTAACCCAGAGACAACAACAGGTGGTAATGCGCTGAAATTCTACTCAAGTGTGCGTATGGATATCCGCCGCATCGGTCAGATAAAAGTTGGCGACGATGTGATCGGCAACCGGACAAAGGTAAAGGTGGTTAAAAACAAAATTGCCCCACCATTTCGAATTGCTGAATTCGACATCATGTATAACCAAGGTATTAGCCGCGAAGGTGACGTCATCGATCTAGCGACAGAAAAAGCTATTGTTGAAAAAGCCGGTGCCTGGTATTCATACGGGCCAGACAAAATAGCTCAGGGTCGCGAAGCCGCCAAACAATACCTGACCGACAATCCAAAAGTCATGGCCGAAATCGAAAAGAAAGTTCGCTCAAGCGATACCACCCAGCCACCAAGAGACAAAGAATAGCTCTATGAGCAAGAAGGTACTTCTGCTTCACGGGACTGATGATAGTCCGGACAAAAACTGGCTACCCTGGCTCACCAAGCAGCTAGAACAGCTAGGTTATGACGTCGCTTGCCCGCAGCTGCCCGACTGCGATGTACCAGACCGGAAGAAATATAATGATTTCATTTTTGAGAACAGTCTCTATCCGAGCGGGGGTGTTATCATCGGGCATTCATCAGGTGCGGTCGAGGTCATGAACTTATTGCATGATGGCCGTGCAGACAAGGTCCATGGAGCAGTCTTGATAGCGCCCTGGTTACACTTAGAGGGAGCCGATGTACTATCCGAGCATCCAGAAAAGTTCGGACCGATTCACGGTCATGGTAACTACAGTTGGGATACTATGAAGTCAAAGGCTACACATAAAATACTACTGCATAGTGATGATGATCCTTACTGTCCTTTTGCTCAGGGCATGGAGATCGCGGAATTACTAGATGCAGAGCTCATAAGTTACTCTGGGCACCGACATTTCACACCAAACCCGCTGGAGGAGTACAGCAAAACCTTCCCTGGTCTCATCGACCTGCTTAAAAAGCATTCTATAGTCTAGCGATTGGCCGCGTAAGTAATGGTAGAATCTGATTATGACACTAACTAATCATATGCTAACGGGCGCAATTATTGGTGCTACAGTTTCGAGCTACTGGATAGCGGCACCTGCTGCACTACTGTCACACATAGTACTCGATGTTATGCCGCACTATGGTTTTGAGGGTGCGCGTGAACGCCTGCGTAAGACATTTACGTCATTCTGGTTCGTTATGGTGTTTGATGCAGCTTTTGTAGCCTTGCTCTTGTCCTTACTTGCTTTTACGGGACGAGTAGAGCTGATTGTCTTTGCTGTTATAGCTGCCAGCCCAGACTTTATCTGGATACATATGTTTCGAACCGGCCGGTTTGAGGACAAACCATATAGAAATCTAGTACTGAAGTTTCTCAAGAATATCCAGCAATTTGAATCACCGAAAGCTATCGTAGTAGATATTGTCTACGGGATTGCAGCTGCATATGTTCTATATTCTGTGGTATAGGAGTCTCAGGTGATCGTTACCGACATAAAATCTCAGATTAAAAATCCCGAAAGAGTTAGCATCTATATCGATGGATCATTCTGGTGTGGACTACATATCAACCAAATAGTTGATTTAAAAATAAAACGAGGACAGGAACTCGCAGAGCATGAAGCCAACAGGCTAAAAAAACAATCAGAGCTCGGCAAGATGCATGCTAAGGCGCTGGATTGGCTAGTCCTCAGGCCACGCTCAACACGTGAACTAACAGACTATCTCAAGCGGAAAGGTTACGACCAAGACGAATCAGACTATGTATTTTCTAGATTAGAGAAATACCTGGACGACGAGGCCTTTGCACGTTTCTGGGTGGATGGACGCCGCCGCTCAAAACTAAAAAGTGAGCGTGAAATACGTGCTGAGTTAGCCAAAAAGGGCGTCCCGAGATCTGTCGTAGATACAGTAATAGATGATCATGATAGTAGCGATACCCGTGTTCTGACGCAGCTCATTGACAAGAAGAATTTACGGCGCAAATACCCAGATGAACAAAAACTCATCGCATATCTTGCCCGCAAAGGCTTCAGCTATTCAACAATCACAGAAGCATTAGCGGCTGAGGACTGAGCTCGTTTAGGTCGTGAGCCCTTAGTCCCCTCAGAAGTGACTCTAGATGTCATTGGCCCCAGCTCGACTACTAGTTCTTTGTCGTTCACGGATTTTATCTGAGATCTATGGATGGTTAGTTGTGAGTTTTTTATGCGTCCAAATAGTTTTGGCCGCGCGATTACCTGCTCTAGCTTGTATGTTTTTATGCTAAA
Organism: Patescibacteria group bacterium; assembly: GCA_039028495.1. Lineage (GTDB taxonomy): Bacteria > Patescibacteriota > Saccharimonadia > Saccharimonadales > VXPC01 > JBCCHY01. The sequence continues at coordinate 6,536 of JBCCHY010000031.1, read as the reverse complement.
GACGAAATCTTGAGCGGTACCAATTTTTTTCTTATTCTCGGTAATTGTTTTGTTAGGGATCTCATAGGCTATGTTGACAAGCTCCTCAAGCCTCGGCATATTCTCTGGTTCTGCAATATCGCTGAGATCATTTATAACAACGCCTCTTGGGCTCAGTTCACGTATGTCCCGCGATAGCAATATCTGACTATCTTTTTTGGCGCCGACATGAACCCATAGACCCTCTACCGTGAGCTTGTGTGGGTTAATGAGCACACCCGACACTGTCGCTACCCGCGCACCACTTCTAGTGGATATGATTGGTAGGCCTACAATCCTGCTTGCTAACAAAATCATCTTGTTAATAAGTATAGCTCTTTCAAAACAAAATGGTTGAATATTGAGCTATGCTTCATACCTGAGACGGTCATTTAAAAGTTTATTAGTTATAGATCTCTGCTGTGCATTGATTGCTAGGATCAGAGTGTATGAGACAAGCATCCATTTATCGCTACGCCCTAGGGCTCATTATCTGTGTGTCACTAGCCTGTACCCTGATGCATACTCAAGCCTTTGCTACAGAAATCACGAGTACTGAGCAGGTAGAGCCAGTAGTTACTAATGATGACAAGCTATTGTTCTCGCAGGTACAACCAGGCGGTGAGAGCGCTGGCTCAGAAGTTATCGAAATAGTTTTTGTTGGTGATGGTCTGATGAGCCTAGAAGGTATCGAGGTGCAGTATCAGAGCCTTAGTTCTGAGCGGTGGCTAACAAAGATTACTCTTGAAGGAAGTATAGCTGATCATCAGCGAGCGGCTTTTGCGACCTATGAGCTAGAGGGTGAGTACTATTCCGGTGAATTCAATCCTGGGCTTGCGCAGACCGGCGGGAGACTCAGGATCATTGACCAGAACTCGCTAGTGCTTGATCAAATCGAATGGGGCGAAGATGCCTATGCGGTAGAACTCGGGCAGTCGATTAAGCGGATATATGACCCGCTGGTAATGTACTTTATAGATGAAGATGATCAGTCTGACTTTTTCGTAGACTTTGATTCGAAGATTGGACAAGAAACACTAAACGACTATATGCCCCCAGAGACCGAGGATGTATCCCCCGAAGACATGTCTGAATCTACGTCTGATCAGACTCAAACCCCTGTCAGTGATGAGTCACAAGACGATGAAGCTGCAGAAACCCCTGAGCCTGACGATCAGCAGAGCGTGCCTAAAATAACTGCTGGAGACATACTCATAACCCAGGTTCAAACAGAAGCAGACTCGGCTGGTCAGGAATTTGTAGAGATATTTAACACCACAGATGAGCCCATTGATGCAGGCAGGTACAAACTGCAATATGCATCGAGCAGCCTATCATCCTGGACCGACAAGGTTGTTGGGCTGGGTGTCATTGAGTCCAGCGTTCTGACATATCTTACGAGCTCAGATTATCTGGGAGAGCTCTCTTCAGGTGAGTTCAGTCCAGGTTTTTCGTCTGCTGGTGGTGCTGTGCGCATTATAGACATTGATGAGACGACTGAAGTAGATAGGGTCCTCTGGGGAACAGCAGGCTCGGGTGAATTGGACGCTAGCTCAGGTAGCATCAAGCGCCTGTACGACATCGAAACTGACTTATTCCTAGACACCGATAGTGAGTCGGATCACTTCGTTGATCAGGACGTAAATCCTGGACAAGAAGACCACACTTCATATCAGCCGGAGCCAGCTGAACAGACAACAGAAGCCAGCACGGACTCTCAGGACCCTGTCGAAACAACAGTTGTCAAAAGTGATGTAGATATATTAGATGTTAGTTACTTCCGTAATTTGCAGCCACTAGTGATCAGCGAGCTATTCCCAGATCCTACTGAGCCTCAGACAGATGCGCAGGATGAGTTTGTTGAGCTATATAACCCCAACAATGTGACTGTTGAAGCCGGAGGTCTTGGTGTGCAGACCGGCTCAAACTACACGTATAGACAGGTCATACCCGAGGGTGTCCGCATAGGTCCTGGCAGCTACTATGTACTTACATCTGGCGGGTCATCAATAACGCTATCCAATTCAGGAGGTGCGGCTCGTGTGACGTTACCGGACGGCACACAGTGGGGTAGGTCTGTTACATATGACAAGGCACTTGCAGGTAAATCGTATGCGCTCAATGACGGTGATTACGTATGGACATCAACACCAACTCGTGCGGCGCCCAATCTGATTACCGCTTCAGCTTCAGGGGCTCCGTCAAGTGGCGGTTCTACGTCTTCAGCATCGTCATCGGGCGCGAGCGGTTCGTCTGGTGCTGAGCAGTTTTCTACCGCAGCATTGCCGGATTCAATCAGCTTTCAGGCCGTTTTGACAGTTGTCACATTTGCATTACTCGCGCTACTATATCTGGGCTATGAGTACCGACATGAAATACACAGTAGAGTCCAAAGGTTTAGACGAAACAGCTGAGCTCGCAGCTCAATTTGCAAGCAGATTCAGAGGCGGCGAAGTTATAGAGCTGAGCGGAGATCTTGGTACAGGCAAAACAGCATTTGTGCGGAGCATGATGGACACGCTGGGTACAGAAGACGAGGTGTCTAGCCCTAGTTTTACAATAGAGAACATATATCGGACGGATCACTTTGATGTACACCACTACGACTTTCATCGACTAGATGAACCAGGCATTATGACCCCAGAGATGCGAGAAGTACTGGCAAGCGATAATCTGGTAATACTGGAGTGGGCCGGTTTGGTAGAAACAGAATTGCCTGAGCAGCGAGTGCGCATAGAGACGGCCTATGCGGCTGATGAGCATGTCCGTGTGTATACGTTTTATATTCCAAAAGACATGGAGTATCTTGATGTTTTTGCTAATTAGATCTGAAGACAAACAAGCCCAAGTGATGCTATATCAATCTCATGAGCTTGTTTCGGAACATTCTTGGGAGGCTCACAGGAGCTTGTCGGATACCCTTCTACTCGTTATCAAAGACGAGCTAGCCAAGCAAAATAAGACATTTCAGGATATCTCAGGAGTCGGCGTATATGCAGGCCCTGGGAGTTTCACGGGCCTGAGAATCAGCCATGCAGTCGCCAACAGCTTATCCTACGGACTAGACATCCCAGCAGTAAATAGTACGGGCGATGACTGGGCTAAGGACTGCGTTAAACGACTAATGGATAACCCAAAAAGCAGAAATATAGTTACACCAGAGTACGGCCGCGAAGCTCGAATAACCAAGCAGCGTAAGTAGCTATAGTGTTATACTAATCATCAAGGATGAGGTCTACTAAACTGCGAGAATGAATCCTACATAGAAAATATTAGAATGACTAAATAGTAGCTAGAGAACTGATAGCAATGCTCCACTTTAGTTGTCTTGAAACAAAGAGAGGTGAGATATGTTACCAGCAATACTGTTGGGCATTGGAGGTCTAGTCGCTGGATATGCGACCAGTCAAGTTAATGTCAAAAGAAAGCTAAGCGGAGTCGAAGCAGAAAATCAGAAAAAGACAGATAAAGCTAAGAAGGAAGCCGAGAAGCTGCTCGATGAAGCACGAGCTGAATCTAAAAAACTCCTGGACGAAGCTCGCAGCGAAGAACAAAAACGCCGCAAAGAAATCACTGATGCCGAAAAGCGAGCAAGTGAGCGCGAAGCTAACTTAGATAAGAAGTTGGACGAGCTTGATAAGCGCGCAGAGGGGCTACGCAAGAGCGAGTCAGAAGTTGAAGAGCTCAAAGAGACAATTCGTGAGGTTCGCGAAAAGCAACAGGAAAAACTAGAGAAAATAGCTAAACTCAAAAAAGCCGAAGCAGCAGAGAAGCTCATGGCCATGACAGAGCGGGATATCAGCGCTGACCTGCAGGGCTTAATCGCCAAAAAGACAGAAGAAGCCAAGACAGATGCTGAAGAGCAAGCCGGTATGATCCTTGTGAGCACCATGGAGCGTATGGCTAGTGAAGTCACGGCAGAGCGAACCATAACGGCTATAAAGCTCGAAGAAGAAGAGATGAAGGGCCGTATAATCGGCAAAGAAGGCCGTAACATCCAGGCGCTTCAGCGTGCAACTGGTGTAGATATTATGATGGATGAGACACCTGGCATGGTCGTGCTTAGCTGCTTTGATCCAATCCGCCGTGAAGTAGCCAGACAGGCTCTAGAGATGTTGCTCAAAGACGGTCGCATACACCCTGGTCGCATTGAAGAAGTTGTAGAAAAAGCTGGGAAGCAAGTCCAAAAAGAAGTCAGTAAAGCTGCCGAGGAAGCTGCTCGTGAAGTCGGTGTCGTAGGTATACCCAAAGAAATCCTGCAGTTACTCGGTGAATTACGTTTCAGGACGAGCTATGGCCAGAATGTACTAAAGCACTCGACAGAAATGGCGCATTTAGCAGGAGTTCTTGCAGAACAAATCGGAGCAGACGCGCGTATCTGTAAATACGCCGCTCTCGTACATGATCTAGGCAAAGCTCTGACGCACAAGATGGAGGGCAAACACCATCATCTCAGCGGCGAGATGCTCCGTAAATATGGTGTAGCAGAAGAGATCGCTCACGCAGCAGAAGCACACCACGACGATGTCGAGGCAACTACTATCGAAGCCATGGTCATACGTGTTGTAGATGCTATTTCAGCCGCTCGTCCAGGTGCGCGCAATATTAGCGCCGAGAACTTCATCGAGAGAATGAAAGATCTAGAGAACGTGGCTCAAACCTTTGACGGTGTCGAAAAAAGCTACGCCATAAGCGCTGGTCGTGAGCTACGGATATTCGTAAAACCTAAAGATCTAGATGACCTGAGCAGCATAAAGTTAGCTAGAGATATAGCGACAAAGGTTGAGTCTACACTGAACTACCCTGGGACGATTAAGGTGATGGTTATACGCGAAACCCGCGCCATCGAATACGCCAAGTAGTTAAGGAGGGAGGATACCCCCCCTCCTTAGACGCCGGGACAGCAGGGGCTGCCTCGGGTGATCCTCCCACCAATAATGACAAAGCCTGCAACGAGTAAGTAGTTGCAGGCTATAAGCATATTAATGGGGCAGTAGTGCATCTACAGCCACCAGTAAGCTTCCGCAGACAAATTTCAATCATATGCCAAGTCTTCCATACGTAGCCGCAGCGGCTCAAAATAGTTCCATACCTGTCACTTGGTTCTTGGTTAGATGGTACCAATCTCGGTTGATACGCATGGGCTATACGCTTCGACATGGCCTGTATAGCCAGGAGGATACTGAGTGCGGGCAACTCCGCCCGGGATATGTAGAGTGCCCTGTAGGTGATGATAATTTATCTCACTGGTTAGTTCTGGGCGGATATCGAACAGGTTAAGCGTAGGGTTATTCGTCGGTGGGGCCCAGGCTGTAACCCTAGTTATGTCTGTCTCGTCAAAGAATACTTCAGCAGACATTGACGCGTAGTGTCCCAAGGACACCCTTTTATTATGAGCGAACATTATGAGCTGTCCGGTCGCGTCACGTAGGTACAAGCCTGTGAACTCAACTGGACCGAAATCTCCATGATGCACTGTCGTGTGGACAATTGGGTTTGATACCTCGACCGGCACGTTGTCTACAGACGTATACACACAAAGATCTTTAATAACTGTCATCTTGCCTCCGTCACTTAAAACCCTGTTGTAGGCCATGTTGGCGCTCAGATAGGCCGAGTCGTATAGCAGGTCAAGATCGTCTGCAGCTTCTTCGCTCTGCGCTTCGGAGATAGTGGGGTTGAGAAGACTGCCCAGTAGGGCACCTGCAAGTAGTATTTTGGGCACTAATCTTCTGTTTCTATTTTTCTCCGACATTGACTACACTTTACACCACAATTGATGCTGCCTGTAGTATATTTAGTCTATGAAGATTCTCTATCTTGGTGACATAATGGCCGATGCTGGTATGAGCGTGGCTAAAGAGTTATTGCCGGAACTCGTTGCTGAGCACCAGCCAGATGTGGTTGTAGCACAGGCAGAGAATGTTACTGGTGGCCGCGGCATGAGTCCTGAAGATATGGACAGGCTGCAGGATCTAGGTATAGATTTCTTTACTGGTGGTAACTGGTCTGGTTATCTCCCAGAGCTACACGCTAGACTAGAAGATAAGAGTTCGCCCGTAATTGGCCCCGCGAACTACGGTGACTGTCCTGGACTCGGGTACAAGTATTTACACAAAGAGGGGAAGAAGGTTCTCTTTGTAACATTGCTAGGGCAGATAGTTGGTCGTCAGCCAGAGAATGTATCTAATCCGCTAGTAAAGATCGATGAGATACTTGAGCAGGAGCTCGCGAAACAGACTCCGGATGCGGTAGTAGTGAACTTTCACGGTGATTATAGTAGTGAAAAAAAGATAATCGGTCATTATTTAGATGGACGAGTAGACTTAGTAGTGGGTGATCATTGGCATATCCCAACTGCTGACGCCATGATTTTACCCAAAGGTACCGCACACATCACGGACGTCGGGATGTGTGGCAGCCTACATAGCAGTCTCGGAGTCAGTCTAGACAGTGTCATCCCGCGATGGCATGATGGCCTGCAGACGAAGAATGTTCAGGATGACTCAAAGCCCTGG
>JBCCHY010000030.1:0-11827 GCA_039028495.1 Patescibacteria group bacterium | reverse complement strand
ATTATTATATATTATATAACTACAAAACTCTTTAGTCAATACTTTAATGAAACTAAGTACATTTTATCATAGATTGGCGGGTTGTGCACGATTGTAATTAGCAAGAATATATAATAGACCTGTTGTAAAAAACCCTCCACTGCACTTGACCACCCCAGCCTGCTAAATAGCAGAGCCAGCTACTGCTGGTGTCCCTGGCCTATTTGTCTATTTTCTTCTGCGGGACGCAGTCGCAGTACCTTTTGTACAGCACTAACAAGCTTCCGCGTCAATATTCCAAAATAGCTCAAAGCCGTAGGGCTTAGAGCGCCCATATGCTTGAGTCTGAGAAATTCTCAGGTAGTACCCGAGCTGAGGGTTTAGCTGTATTGATCTACAATTCAATATGTGACATGGTTTATGTATTGTGTATGGACCATACTTTAGAAAAGAAATTACTGGAGAGCTACCTCCAGGTGGTATGGAGGTAGTACATGCAGCAGGCTCTGCTTTTAATGATCAGCTGGCCTCTAGCTGTTCTCCGAAATGCCCCAACAGCATTGAAACAGGGAAAAATCACCTAGGAAACTGGGAGATGCATTACTCATGCCCCTATGTTAATGGCTGCGTTGCCTTAGTTCTTGGTGATGAAGGTGTTGAGACTGCATTTCAAGGAGCTATCTCAAGAGTACAGGACTAGTACCGAATCTACTTCTTGCGGGTTTTTCGGCGTTTGCGGCCTGGTTTGGCGTTTTTTATCATTTCTTTGGCGGTGGCTTCATCGATTGTTTTTGGATCTGTATCTTTGGCAATTCGAGCATTCTTTTTGCCATTTGTGACATATGGTCCATACGGCCCATTGAGTATCCGTAGCTCCCCCCATTCAGCGATGACCTTTTTCTTATCTGCTGCTTTTTTGTCAGTGATTACCTCTAGTGCGCGCTCTAGAGTAATGGTTCTAGGGTCGTCATCTTTTATGCTAACGTATGTTTTGCCAATTTGTACGTACGGCCCATAGCGGCCGATGTTTGCCTTTATCTCTTCTCCGCTATCCTCGTCTGTACCGAGTACTCGTGGTAGTTCAAACATCTTTAGTGCCTGATCTAGTGTTACAGTAGTGATACTGGCATCTTCGGGCATTGGTGCAAAGAGCGGCTTTTCTTCAGAATCTTCTGCCCTACCCTTCTGTAGCATGGGTCCGTAACGTCCCATGCGAGAGAATATAGTTTTGCCATCTTTAGGATCAATGCCTATTTCTCGCATGTTGCTGACTTCTGCTCTGGAGACATTTTCAGCGGCCTCTACGAGTGGATGGAAATCCTTGTAAAATGCCTTGAGTACGTCAACCCAGTTTGCATCACCATCTGCGATTTGATCAAACTGCTGCTCTACACTAGACGTAAACCCGTAATCCATTATCTGGACAAAATGTTCGCTTAAGAACACAGTTACCATATCGGCTAATGGTGTGGGGAGCAGTTTGTTTTTGTCGCCCCCGTAGGATTCTTCGTCTTGGCTTTCGGAAATTTTTTGCTCAGAAAGAGTAAGCACCCAGACATCTCGGTTTTTGGGTTCGACATCAACTCTCTCGACGTAGCCTCTGTCTTGTATGGTTGAGATCGTAGGTGCATACGTGCTTGGCCTACCTATACCTAGTTCTTCGAGTTTACGTACGAGACTTGCCTCACTATATCTCGCGGGTGGTTTACTGAATATCTCTCGAGCAGTAGCCGATCTAAGTGTCAGACTATCATTGACGGATAGTTCGGGCAGTATGACGTCGTCTTTGGCACCCCCATACACGGCTAGGAATCCATCAAAGATTAAGACTTCGCCCTTGGCCACGAATTGTTCTTCTGCACCCTCAATAGGTATGTGAATCTCGGTCTTTTTGATCTTTGCTGGCGACATTTGACTGGCTAGTGCACGTCGTCGAATCAGTCCGTATAGTTTTTTCTGCTGCTCGTCATTACCGGCGTTCTCCAGACTGAAATTAGTAGGCCTGACTGCTTCGTGTGCTTCTTGGGCGCCGGAATTTTTGTTAACGAATTTACGAGCTTCAACATACTCTTTACCGAGAGTCGCTTCAATGTGTTTGGTGGCATCAGATATTGCCTGTCCACTGAGGGCGATGCTATCAGTACGCATGTACGTGATGTGGCCTGCTTCATAGAGTCTCTGGGCTAGCTGCATAGTTTGTCTGACACTGTAGCCAAGTCGCCTAGATGCTTCTTGTTGCAATGTGCTGGTAGTGAACGGAGCAGATGGTCGTCTAGTGCCTGGCTTTTCTTTAACAGCAGCGATTTTGAAACCAGACGCTAGGCATTTTTGGAGCAGTGAATGAGCTTTATCTTTTGAATCTAACTTAGAGTCTAGTTCAGCTGGTAGCTCGGTGCCACTAACGTCAAAATTAGCCCTTACCCTAAAACTAGCATCAGCAGCGTGTGCCTCTATCTCTTTTTCGCGGTCATTGATTAGCCGTACAGCAACTGACTGCACCCTGCCAGCGCTCAGGCCTCTCTGGACCTTTTTCCATAGCACTGGCGATAACTCATAGCCTACGATCCTATCGAGTATTCTGCGGGCTTGTTGGGCGTCTACAAGGCTCTGTGAAACGGTTCTTGGAGACTTTATGGCAGCTTGTATGGCTGGTTTAGTGATTTCTCTAAAAACAATCCTCTTTGTCTTTTTTGGGTCGATCTTTAGGGCGTGACAGAGATGCCAGGCAATTGCTTCCCCTTCCCTGTCTTCGTCGCTTGCTAGAATGATTTCATCTGCAGATTTAGCGAGTTTGCGTAGCTCGCTTACTACTTTTTTCTTATCTGGGCTTATCTGATAGTCAGGCTCAAAGCCATTTTCGATATCCACAGACATGCCCTTGCTAGGCAAATCTCTTATGTGCCCCATTGAGCTAGTCACCTTGTAGCCAGAGCCGAGGTACTTCTCGATAGTCTTTGCTTTGGCTGGGGACTCAACTATTACAAGCTTATAGGACATAGACTAGGCTTCTACTGGACTTTATGTTTAATTTGGTCATCAGCTGTCAATACTATAGCCATCGCCGTCTCAAAGCAAATACCTTATAAATACCCGTGTGCATGGACTAGAGAAAATAGGTTCTAATTTTAGCTCCTTAGATAGTGTTTTAAGACTCAATCGGCAGACATCTTTACTTTATATACCACTGACCTGTTTGATTACCAATAACGCCCTCTAATTCGAGCATAGTCAGGGCTTGTTTTATGTCACGAGCATCACCGCCAGTAGCCTCGAAGAGCTCTTGGTCCGTGAGGGTCCTCTCAGCAATCGCCCTGTAAATCTGTGATTCTAATTCAGAGTTAAAAGTCAGTCGTGTTTGCTGCTTGGAGTCACTTAGCCCCAATGCAGTCAGAATGTCACCAGGCTCGAGAATAGGTGTTGCTCCGTTTGCCAGGAGCCTATTAGTGCCAGCGCTCGTAGCTGACGTTATTGGTCCCGGAGACGCGAGTATGGGGATGCCTAGTTCTAAGGCAAAGCTAACGGTGTGCGAAGTGCCGCTTTTGACAGCAGCTTCTGGAATGTAGATGGCGTCAGCCAGTCCAGCCACGATCCTGTTACGTTCTACAAAACTGTTTCTATGAGGCCTTTTTGAGCCTGGATACTCAGACAAGAGCGCTCCACCATCACGCAGTATCTGTTTTGCTAAGTATGAATGAGTTGCTGGGTATACTTCTGCGATACCACAGGGTAATACGGCAGCAGTATGGATTTTGTTATCGAGGGCTGCCTGATGAGCAATTGAGTCCATCCCAAGAGCGAGACCAGAGAGTATTGTTATTGGCTGTCCTCTCAGACCGCGCACCATCATTTCAGTAATGGCTTTGCCGTAGTTAGAGTGCTTTCGAGAACCAACGATCGCGATTATTATGTCGTCAGTGTGTAGCTGACCTTTTATATATAACTTTGATGGGGGTTTATGTAGCTGGTCCAGCATGGACCAGTCATAGTTGCTAGGGGTTAGAGTTTGAATATCTATCATTTTGTGTTGTCAGATATTGACTGAAAGTCAATTTTATGCTAAACTAGTAAGGTAAATAGTTAATTACTAACTATTTTATGTACCTTATACCCCCAATTCTAACATTTTGTTAGGTTGAATTAGAGCGAGCTAGTACGTAGCTACCCTCCACGTTTCTAGCGCGTTGGATTTTTTATCCGATAGCGCTCTAATTCAAACTAACCCCTTTAACCCCACTACCCCACTCGTTTTACTTGAGTTTGGAGGTACGTGGATAGCACCTCATGGTGGGCTCGTTAGCTACTTGCGAGATTAGCTAACGCATGAGCCTTCAAGGTGGGTTGAAGGGTATTAGAATACCGGACGCAACTACTCAAGTAGTTGAATATGGTCGGGTGATGTAATGACCACTGAGCGGTGCCCACCCCCTCTCAGTGGTCTTTTTATTTGTTATGCTTGCTAACAAATTACTAGTCGTGCATTATGCTGGTCACTCATGAGCGAAACACTATTTGATTTAAGCCAAGTTGAAAGTGAGCGCATAAAGCTTCCAGATGACGTTAATTTAGCGTGGGGCAGAATTACGGTTACTTTTGCAGCTGCTACTCAAACGGAACATGATTCAGGAATGAATTGGTATTTTGGAGCACACAATTTATGCCAAGAATGGTCACAAGAGTTTGGCCATCCAGTAGATGTTATAGCTGGGATAGTAGCATCCCTTTCTCCCCTTGAGACATGGAATGGTAACGTTAAAAATGCTCTCACACTACTAAGAACAGGCGATGTAAGAACGATGGGGAGGTCTAAGGAAGACGCACTAGCTATATTGCACTCACAGGATCCTGAGGGGGTGCTATATGCAGAGACCAAGAATAATCCAAAAGTACGTGCATTTTTTGAGAATATACGTGATCCGGAGGGCTCAAGTGCTGTCACAATAGATAGACATATGATCTCGATGCTTGCTGGTGTTAAGCTCCCGGCAAAAGAACAATGGATACCCCCCAAAGAAAATGAACGTGCTGCAGTATGGTTTCGGGGAGTGGCTCAAATGCTCGGGATTAAGCCCCATCAGGTACAAGCTGTAACCTGGAACGTATGGCGTAGGATGCATGGGTTTAGCTCGCTTGGTACTGTGAAAGGCGCTGGAGCGTCAGAAAATGTGCAGATTACGTTAGGTTTAGACGACTGAGCGGGTTTGGGATGTGAGATCTGTGGCGGTTGCTTCGCCGAGCATGGCGCAGGTTTCCTGAACTACTTTTTTGACTACTTCCATTTGGTCTTTGGGAAAATCTTGCAGCACAAAGTCAGCAAGGTCTATCTGGGGCGGGTCTTTTGGCCCTATTCCCAGGCGGATTTTAGTGTACTCCCCTGCTCCGATATGTTGATCAATAGATTTGATGCCGTTGTGGCCTGCTGACCCGCCTCCTTGGCCAACACGGATGTGGCCGAGGTCTAGGTCGGCTTCGTCGTATATGACGTGTAGTGAGCTCGTGGGCAGCTTGTAGTAGTCTAGAGCTGCCCGCACTGCCTGGCCTGACTCGTTCATGAATGTCATAGGTTTTAAGAGCATTATTTTGCAGCCGGCGATATTACCTGATGCTACGTGGCCCTTCATCTTCGTGTCTTCTTTCCAGCTGAGCCCGTTAGTTTGGGCGAACCGCTCAAGCGTCGTAAACCCATAGTTGTGTCGATTGTTTAGGTATTGTTTGCCGGGATTGCCGAGGCCCACTATGAGTAGTGTCCGCTCAAGCCCAAAGCTATACAGTGCTCCAAGCTTGGTCACTTCGTCACTTTTTTTAACTACTATTCCCATATCGCTATAGTAGCAGCTTTTTAGCTATCTCTCGGCGTATATTTTTTCTAGAGCTACGATGGGGTCTGCAAAAGCGACAAATAACGTTGGTCCTTCGTCGAAGTTTGTTCTACCAGACCAACTGGTTCTGTATCTGAGATGCCCTGGTCTAACACATCTATAGTTTTTGGGGTTTTGCTTTGTTCGGAGCATCTCTTTTGGAACAGTGTCCAGGCACATTGATTACCGGATGCTATGAGTCGTTGAAACAGATCGTACCCAATCATGGATCCGGTAATCCTGAAAGGCTCGTCCGATATGTCTCCACGTTCAACCGCATAGACCAGACCTTCTTCCCCGCACTCCCCAATGTTTATCTGGTAGTGGGCAGAATTCGGATCACCATTCATCCGGACTAGAGCTGTAGATACGCCGGAGGCTACGCTCGGTACTCCTGCTGCTAAAATCGCTGATCCAGAGAGGCAGTTTGGTGCTCGGTACTGTATAGCGCGCCATATATCATCAAAACCACCGGCTACAGACATGGGATTAATTGATAATTCCAGTAGAACACTAGCAATTCTGCTTGCCAATTCCTGCACTGTCTCTCGGCTCTCAGGCACACTGTGGTAGTCCCTTAACTGGCCCCAGTCTATCTTCATTTCTTTTTGCCTTTTGATTTGCGTTCGTCATGTTTTTCGGTGAATGTCATTTTGATGGCCGTGCCTTCGAAGCCGAATTCTTCGCGCAGGCGCCGCTCTAGATGTCGCTTGTATCCCCAGTGTAGGTATTTCATGTAGGAGCCAAAAAACTTGAATGTTGGTGTAGCGTCATCTGTCTGAGTAACGTAGTTGATGCGTGGGTGGGTGTTCTTTAACCCGGCTGGAGGATGGCTGATGATTACTGATGCTAGCCATTTGTTGAGACGGCTGGTTTTAATTTTCTTAGTACGAGCTTCGTGTAGCTGGAGTGCTAGGTCGAATAGCTTTGTGACGTTTTGACCGCTCACTGAGCTAGTAAAGATCATTGGCGCCCAGGGCACAAAGTCAAATTGATGTCTGAACTTTGCAGCTAGTTTGTCTCTCGTGAAGGCGTCTTTTTCAGCAGTATCCCATTTACTAACGATGATCACGAGACCCTTACCGGCGTCTTTGATAAGGCCGGCTATTTTCTGATCTAGTACTGTTGCTGGTTCGTTCACGTCGGTTAGGAGCAGGCAGATATCCGCATCCTCAATCGCACGTAGTGACCTGATAACACTGAAGCGTTCGATGCCGACTTCGATCTTACCGCTTCTGCGTATGCCGGCGGTATCCATAAGCTGCAGCTCTTTGCCGTGATAGCGAATAGTCTGCTTGTTTACGTCCCTCGTGGTGCCTGCTCGATCAGAAACCACCGCCTGCTGTTTCTTAGCAAGAGCATTAAAAAGCGCGCTCTTACCAACATTTGGTCGGCCGAGAAGTGCAATCTTTATGGTGCTATGGTCAGTATTGTATTCTGTCAGCGGCAAACTGACATCTAGATGGTTAAGTAGTTCTGAGATCCCCTGTCTCGTGGTGGTGCTGGTTGTGTAGATATCTTTGACCCCCAGTTTTTGAAAGTCAGACAATTCAGCTTTTTGATTGCGGTCTATTTTGTTAACGACGAGAGTCACAGGTTTTTTTGTCTTGAGAGCAGTCTTTGCTACGCGCCTGTCTTCATCGTCAATGATACGGTCGGCTTCGATCATCACTAGTATATGGTCCGCACTATCAGCAGCTTGAGCTATTTGATCCTGGATGCTTGCTTCGAACTCATCCTCTGCGTTTTTGAGCCCAGCCGTATCGACTAACCACGCCGGTTTGCCATTTACATCAATGATTTCAGTGATAGAGTCGCGAGTTGTACCTGCTTCGCGGGCAACAATTGCCTGTTTAGCGCCTACAAGAACGTTAAATAAGGAGCTCTTACCTACATTGGCTCGTCCGACAATGGCAACAATCGGTGTTTTCTTACTCATGAGTATGACAAGTATACACGACTAGTGTTAGAGCTGCTTGTGTTGACCAGTCTCTAGACCGTCTATAGTATGCTCATCTATCATGATGCGGTGCAGGCTCTCTACTAGGTATCCGAGAGCTTCAAACGTGCGGCGTATCTGCCGATTACGTCCTTCTGAGATATCAACTACATAACTGCGAGCATCTTGATAGTCCGAAATGTGAAATCTACTTGGCCTCTCGTCACTTATGTCCACTCCAAAGATAATTTCATTCATATGTTCTTTCTCTAGTGGCTTGTCGAGTGAGACAATATAGCGCTTATTCTTTTGATTACTTGGGTGAGTCATTTCGTGTAATAACTGGCCATCGTTTGTGAGTAAAATGAGGCCACTACTATCTTTATCCAGTCGCCCTGCAATTTTTAGGTGGTGGTATTTCTCAGGTAATAGCTCATATAGACTTTGGCTACCCTGCCCCGATCTACTTGATACATAGCCGACTGGTTTGTGTAGGAGTATGATGGTCGGCTTTATACTGATCTTTTGCATACCAGGCCAGTCTATACGATCTATGTTGACGTCTATCTGCTGACCGAGTTGCGCTGGATCGCCATTAACATAAACATCGCCGCCCGATATTGCATCGTCGGCTTTTCGTCTAGAGACGCCGTACCTGTAGGCAAGATAGCGGTTTAAACGCATGTCTGTATTCTATCGTAAGCAGTGAACTCTTTACAGGGCGACGCTATTTGGGTCAATAGGTTGCTCTGCAGGAGCTGCATTGGGGTCTGGGAGAGTGTACGCGTCTTGAGCGGGCGCCGGTGTCGGAGTAGTCGCGTCAGCTGCAGTAGGACTAACTTGTGGTTGTGCTGGAGGTGCAGCTGGTGCAGGTGCTGGAGCTGGTGTCGGTTCAGGTGATGTGCTGAGCGGCTGGATTACTTTCTTGCCTGCTACAGCAGGAGCTGCCGGTGCTGGTGCCTCCACTTGTGCCTGAGCTGGCTGTGGGGCTTCAGTAGCGGGCTCAAGAGGAGCCTGTACTACTGGCACTGTAGAGTCTGACTGGATTGCCTGGTCTATCTGGCTAGCAACTTCGGTAGCTGCTTGTGCACTCGGTTCAGAGTTGGCTGCAGTCGCTGCCTCAGCGAGACCAGTATCCACTCCCTGTTGGCTAGCCATATCTGTTGATTTAACTGGGTCGAGTGACTTACTAATTGCGCTTAGGTCAGGAAGCTCTAGGTCGCTAGATGCTGCTGGTTCTTCAGTAGCTGGAGTATGGTTATCGGTTGCAGGCAAAGCAGTTGAAGTAGTGCCGTCTAGGCTAAGGCCCGGAAGTCCAGAAACACTTGGGTCACTTTGAGGTGTGGCTTGAGAGTCTTCTGTGGCTGCAGGTTCGTCAACTGCGGTAGTTTGTGGAGCTTGTACAGGATCTGCTGGAGGGGCCGGGGTGGCAGCGGGTGGCTCAGCTGTTGGCTGAGCTGTTTGATTAGCAGTAGGTTCTGTTGGAGCAGGAGCTGCTACGTCGGGCGTTACTGTTCCCGCTACTTGTGGCTGAGCTGGCTGTGCTGGGGCTAGGTCACTGCTAGGTGCAACAGGTTCTGTAGCTGGAGCAGGAGCTGGTGTTTCTGGCGGTGCTTGCACGACTACTGGTTCTTCTGGTGTTGCAGGTTCATGCTCTGCGACTGCAGGAGCGGCCGCGGCCGCGGCCGCGGCTACGACTGGTGCCGCCGCTGGTGATGATGTTTCTTCAGGCTCTGTAGAGTTAGCTTCAGCTTCGACTGGTTCTTCGGGGGTTTCAGTTTCATCATCGTCTGTAGCAGCGCTGTCATCTGCTGGAGCGTCACCAAGTATCTCGTGTACAACACGAGCTACGTCTTCGAGCGTAACTTGGGATTTGACTAGGTACTTGTCAGCCCCAAGCTTGCTGGCGCGGGCTTTGTCTTCTACCTGGCTAAGGGCAGTCATCATGATGACCTTGGTATCTTTTGTCTCGGGGGTAGATCGGAGAATGTCTAGCATATCAAATCCGCTTATCTTGGGCATCATCACATCGCTAATAATCAGATCCGGCTTTTCTTTAACGGCCAGTGCAAGCGCCTCTTCTCCATCCTGTGCAGAGACTATCTCGTACCCTTCAGCTAGTAGTCTGGCGCCGTATATTTCGCGCAGGTTGCTGTCATCTTCGACTAGCATTATTTTTTTAGCCATTTGAATTAGTCCCTCACCCTATATTTTTGTTGATTTCATTTGCGTCGATTATACCATGAGCATTTTGGTTTTTGCTACACCTTTGGTATCCCTAGACTTTCTGTCGGTATGATTTGGTCCTGTGATTCGGTAGATTTCATGGCCTGGGCCTGTGTTGAGCTCAGTCTAGGTAGGTTTATAAAGAATGTAGAGCCTTTGTCGAGTGTGCTCTCGACCCAAATCTTTCCGTTATACAGCTCAACGATTTTTTTGGTAATGAATAGACCAAGACCTGTACCACCAATTGTCCTCGTTGATGAGTTATCGACGCGGTAGAATTTCTGGAAGAGATGCGGGACATCTTCGGCCGGTATGCCAGGACCTGTATCTGATATACGTAGCTGTACAACTTTGTCATCACCTGCGATTGAGATTGTTATCTTGCCCTGCTCTGTATATTTGACCGCGTTATCAAATAGATTAGTGATTGCTTCGCGCATACGGTCTGGATCAATGTGGGCGTAATAGAGGGGCTTGATTGTTTTCGCCTGTGAACCGCTGCCTGTGGCATCGGTTCTGGTGCTTGTTTTGCCAAATTGACTATCACTCTCTGAGCCAACCAAAAAATCAACGCTTAGACCCTTTTTCTCTGCCGCGAATCGATTAGCATCAGCTACTTCCTGCAAGAATGCTCCGACTTCTGTTACTACAGGATGATTGGTCAGCCTACCGTCTTCGCTCTTTGCGGCAGTTAGCAGGTCCTGGAATAATTTGCCGAGGTGTTGTGTGCTAGAGTGTGCTTTTTCCAGATAATCTCGGGCCTTGCTATCTATTTTGCAAACCGCATCGTTAGTCGCCAGTGCTAGGTAGCCCTCTATCGCTGCAACCGGTGTGCGCATTTCGTGGCTTGCTGTGCTTATGAACTCTGCTCGCTGAGATTCTTCTACCCTTTCTTTGCTAACGTCACGGAAAACAGCAACGACTCCTTCGAACTGCTCTCCGCTACCCAGTAGAGGCGAGCAACTGATGAAAATAGGGACCTGCTTTTTAGACGCTGTTTGCAGCTCAACTTCGTTATCTCGGGCGACTTGCTTCTCTGACATTGACCTAGATATAGGATCTTCGCTGTAGGATTCTCCTTTGGTGTCCACGAATTTGATAACAGATTTGTAGTCTAGACCTAACGTATCGCCACTTTGCCAGCCGGATATTTCTTCTGCTGCTTGGTTAAAACTGGCTATCTTGCCCTCGGGATCTATCAGGACAACTCCGTCATCAATGGCGCTGAGTATGATATCGCTCAGCTTGGTCTGTGCTGCTGCTGCATCTTCGTTCTTCTTGTTTCTTCCGAACATGTCTAGCTAACCCACACTCAGTGACGCAATAGTTCCCACCGCCTCTATATTTTTTAGCATAATCTTGCAAGGTATTATCCATAAGTTCTTACGCTTATGCAAACTGATCGGTCTGTTTTATGAGTAGCTAACTTACTAAAGTTACAGAATGATTAAATTTAGATAGAAAAGTTCCGGTTATATGGTCTAATAAGGCCAGCCTGTTATTATTAAAGCACAAACAACGAAAGTAAAATGAAAATATTGGTTGTCGACGACGAGGTTATGTTAATAGAGTACTTAAAACGCTCATTAACCGCTAGTGGTCATAACGTCGACAGTGCACAAGATGGCCTAGAAGCGTATCGTAAAGGCAGTACCAATAGGTATGACGCCATCATACTAGATGTTATTATGCCATCAAAGAATGGTATCGATGTCTGCAGAGAGCTCAGAGACTCCGGTATAAGAACACCAGTACTAATGCTTTCGTCTCGTAACACCGAAGAAGCCAAGGTCCAAGGGCTAGAAGCTGGGGCCGACGACTACATGGT
>JBCCHY010000029.1:0-12163 GCA_039028495.1 Patescibacteria group bacterium | reverse complement strand
TGAGAAACAACCAACAAATGCACCTAACCCCTCTCAGATTGAATGGGCACTTGACCTACTTCAAACGCCAACACCCGAGAATAACGGTGGTACATTCACCGCTAAAACTGCGCTATGGGCAGAAAGAGATGCACGAAGACGAGCAAAACTAGTTTTAGAAAATATCGATGGAGATAATGATGACAATTACACCAATACCTGAAAGCAAACTAAAGAAATATCTATCAGTCTTAGACCACACAAAAGACGGCTCAACACATGCAATTAATAAAGTTTACCGGAAAATCGTTGATCGTATCCGTGATACTAATCCAGACAGTGAAATACTAGTCTGGCGACAAGACCCGATCGTGACGATCGAGGACAACTACGATAACCTGCTGATACCAGCGGATAATATAGGCAGATCAAGCACGTATACTCATTACGTCGATAACGATCGGCTTCTACGTACACAGACATCAGCTGGTATACCGCCCGCGATGAGGTCACTATCAAATAGAACCGACTGGGATGATGTGATCATCATCGTCCCAGGACTCAAGTATCGTAGAGATGTATCTGATCGGACCCATGTAGGCCAGATACAGGCTATGGACATATGGCGAATAGTTAGAACTGAGTCTAGACCCCAAGTTACTCAGGATACTTTGACAGATGCTGTTAGATACATAGCAGACGCCGCTGCCCCAGGCTGGAGCTTACGCATCATAGATTCTCCACACCCCTACACGAACGGAGGTCGAGAGGTAAATGCTGTTCACCCTGGCGGGCGAGACATAGAGATACTAGAGTGCGGGCTCATAAAAGAGGAGGTCCTCGCAAAAAATGGTCTAGACCCAGAAGTATACTCTGGCTGGGCGTTAGGAATGGGGCTTGATCGTCTGGTAATGACTCTCAAAAACATACCAGATATCCGCTATCTACGATCAGACAACCCGCGCATATCCAAACAGATGCATGACTTGAAAGCCTATAGAGAGGTCTCTTTAATGCCGCCTATTCATCGGGACATATCATATTCAGTGCCTATTACCTACGTAGAAGAGGACATATCTCAGGCAATAATGACTGCTCTAGGTGATAAACGCCCTATACTCGAACAGGTAGACGTACTCTCCGAGACGGCGTACGAAGATCTGCCAAAAGTAGCTATTAAAAACCTAGGAATGAACGCGGACCAAAAAAATGTCCTTGTGCGCATAACACTCAGAGACCTAGAGAAAACTCTTACGAAAACACAGGCAAACCAGATTTACGACCAGCTATACCCAACCCTCCACCACGGCACTAGCGGCTATAAGTAGCCTGAATCAGGAACAGAGGGTAAAGAGCCTGATACACCCGACATGGGAATCGCACCCATTGCGCCCATCATTCTTCTTTGCAAAACAGCTCGATCAACGTTCGCTATACTCGTGCCTCCCGGTAGAGGTATGCATGGCTCTGCTGGGTTAATCTCGTCGATAATCCCAAACATCTCAGTCATTAAAGAAAGAGCCCTGGCTTTGTGGTGAGCCTCTTTTGTAGACGCTGAACTACGGACAAATGGCCCTAAGTTAAATGCCACACCTGTTGGGCCTATATCATCGGCCTCTCGAACCAGCTCAACGTATAGAATATGATGACCAACGGCCAACACCCCGCTAGCCGGGAATGTAGACATAGACTCATGGTCACTGTTAACCATCTCATGGCTAACTTTCCCCTGTGAGTCAACAACCCGATAAGGCAAGCCCGGTGGGAACACGCACATCCAGTGAGAGTTGTCCGGTGGTCGCTCTATGCAATCGGGGCCTTTCATGCCGCCCTCTAGGCTCTCAATAATTCTCAGAAAAGACTGTTGCCTCTGGTCTAATACTGCCTGTGGCAAAAGCGCCGCAGAGCCATACTGAGCATATCTTTGGTCAACATGTCTCAGCGACTCCATCCATTCAGTCGTTATCTCCATATACTAACAATAACAGAGTATTGCTTATACCTCAATATACTCGCGTAACTATTTAATTGCGAGGCTTGGCTTCGTTGACGGTGATTTCTCTGCCGCCTAGGTCTTTGCCGTTAGCACCATCGATAGCTGCTTTAGCTTCTTCGGCTGTGCTCATAGTCACAAATCCAAAACCGCGTGACCGGCCAGTTTCACGGTCCACCATCACGATAGCGTCCTCGACAGTACCAAACTGTGCGAAATGAGCAGTTAGCTCTTCAGTTGTTGTTGCAAAAGGCAGTCCGCCTACAAATAGTTTATTACCCATTAGGGTGTTTCTCCTTTAATTTCTGGGGCGTCCCCAGCTTGTTAATACCGACCTACGAACTACTAAGAGCTAATACATCTACCCGTAACTATACCACAAGTCCTAAAGAGTCGAGCGGTAAAGATCTATCGTTATACCATCTGTTTGATATATGTTCTGCACATACCGCCAGCTATCACCCAAATCATCTGCCGAACGATCGTGTACATACAACACCTCTTCACTCATCACATTCGACTGATGCAGATCTGGTCTGTCGTAGATCAAGACAGCACCTCTAGAGCCTGTGTCTAGCTTGTCATGTATGTAAACGTTGCTCTGATGATAATGCGCCATCGTGTAGTACTGCCAAAAATCCCTGGTCACAACTGGCAGATCCTTCTGCTCATCTGTCAGCACGCTATACGCAGCTAACGACTTGTCATTGAACTTGCCATCACCTATTGGTCCTCCATTACCTGTTAGCACGCTAGACACCCCCACCAAACTGACTAGGATCGATGCTGCCACTAGTATGTTCTTGTGCGCATACTTGCTGCTACATAAACGATACAAAATCAGTCCTAGACCAGCGTAGAATATCGGCGCAAGCTGACTCAAATACCTGTCGGTGTAGATACTCGATGTATAAGGCAGCACCGAATATACAGCCAAAACGAGCGCACCAAGTGCAACTGGCCCTATTAGCAAGTTTAGCCGCAGTAGATCACCCTCCTGTCTGGCGTAGCGTCCATAAGCCCATGTCAGTGCGGCAAAGATAGCTAGTGAAACGGCTGCAATAAGTGTGCCTGTAAACTGCGAACTAATACTGTTAAAACTCAGTAGTTGAGATAGCGTGTTAAGAAACGTATTCCAGCTAATTATCGGTATCCAAAAGCCAGCGTTTACGTGGCCGAGCTGGTCAAGGAGGCTCGGAACCCAGGGTGCAAAAAGTAAAAAACCACCTATAGCTGCCATCAGCCACTGCACACGCAGAGCCTTTAGCATAGACATCGGCTTAAAGCTGATTTTGTCTAAGCTAAGGATCCAATACATGCCATGGCTAAACAACACGAGTGCACCAAAGTAATGGGTGTATAGTACTGCCCCAAGCAGTAGTGAGTATACGACCCATCTCCAAGGCTTCTCGCTCCGGGTTTGATGTACAAACACAATTGTCATTAGCAGGATCAAACATGCTGACAAGGCATACATCCGGGCTTCCATACCATATCTAACAACGTACGGGCCTATAGCCACCATCATGGCCGAGAAATATGCAGCCTTTCTACCAGCTAGTAGCGATACCAGTCTGTACGATAGCCAGATGGCGGTACACATGAGCGCAACGCTGAATAGGCGTAGCCTCCAGCTAATCTCCACGAACGGTAGCAGCCCAGACCAGACCTTGAGCAACAAGTAATAGAGCGGTGGATGAACATCGAGGCCCGTACGGTAAGGAATCTCAGAGTAATCATATTGGATTAAAGTAGATGTAAATGCCTCGTCAAACCAATAGCTCCATTCACCTAGAGTTATAAGCTGCAGCACCATACTAACAGCGATTATGGCTAGGAGTGGTAGGTGGGGCCTCAGAAATTTAATCATCATAGGCTCCCGTCATAAGCATCCAGCGGATTTTTAGTGCATCTATAAGACTACTTACCATGGACCTTAGCTGACTGTCCCCAACCAAGCCCTCTCCAGGTGGTTTAGGGTCGCTCCAGTCATCGAGAACTATCTCTTGGCGAGTCAAGCCATACTTTTTTGCTAGAGCCAAAACCTCTATATCAAATGCCCAGCCATTAACCTTTGTTTTTGAAAATATGCTGTGCGCCGCTCGCTGGCTGAAGCCCTTGAACCCGCACTGGGTATCACTGAGATTCTGCCAGAGGATCAGCCGGATAGCTATATTGCTTAGCTGTGACGTCAGGCGCCTAGTGAGAGTACTATGCATGGTGCTTAGAGACCGCTTGCCAATAACTACGTCATCACCAGCCTGTAGCATGTCGAGCATAGGTGCCAGATTGGTGAGCGGCGTTGCTAGATCTGCATCCATGAACACGACGTACTGCCCCTTGCTAGCCAGCATACCAAGCCGTATGTCCCTACCCTTACCAACTCGCTCACCCGGCCGAATATGATTACTGTGCGGAAACTGCTTAAGCCCTTCGGCAACGATATCTTTTGTCCCGTCGTCACTATCAGCGGTGACAACAATCAGCTCTGTATCTGATAGTAGTTTTACTTCATTTAAATAGCTCTTAATTTCTGACAGGCTGTTAGCTATCAAGCCTGCTTCACTATAGGCTCCAATGACTATAGATAGTTTGAGCTTTTTCATACCCGTCCATCCTTTGAGTGAAAAACATATCTACTGTACAGCAGGTAGTTGAACACCATGCTGAATGCCGTTGCAGCTAGTTTAGAGCCATTAGTATAGACAAAATCTCTCGATATATTCAGGCTGAATGCGTCGATAATGTCATAGGCGGTATCAAGAGGCCATGTCCAGGCCTCAGTGAGTAGCAAAATAACCAGTGTCTGCAAAACATATAGCGAGATAATAGTAACTGCAAAGAATCGTGCTGCCTGCGCCCGAGACTTTTTCTTGCCCTCAAACACCAGTTGCTTGTTAGCGAAGTAGCTAAAGCTCATTGCCGTAGATACAGAAACGACATTTGCAGGCACTCTAGGCACCCCGAGAAAAGCCGACACAAAGTTCAGTACCAGAAAATCAATCGCAGTGTTGGCAATACCTACAATTACAAATAGCGTGTGATGCTTTTTGAGCCTCTTATTCATGAGTACTATTCTACACCACTACTGTTATAATTTAGCCATGGACACCAGCAGCTTATCACGAAAAGTTACCCTCAATGATGTAGCATGTTTCCACAAAACAGGCCTGAATAGATACGCCTATAGACCTAACTTTATCTTTGGACTCTTCCTGATCGCCACACTCATGCTTGGCATTGGTATAGCGAGCGGATTTGCAGCACTATGGGTCCCCGGGATGGGTATCCTGGCCGCGGGGATCTTTGCACTCATAAACGCTTTAGCCGATAAAGAAAAGGTGCGGTTTAACTACTTCGCGCAAGATAACAACCTGACTTTCTCGGCATTACGCGCCAGTGACAGCCACTATGACCATAACCCTCGTACCGACCCTACAAGCCTAATAGCTACAAAAAGCATAGAAAAGTCAATCATCGGGCAAACCGGCAGAAGCAAACAACAGCTGAACATAATCTGCGGTGATTCCATTGCTTCATACACATACCAGTACACGACAGGTAGTGGCAAAAACCGTAGGACTCACAACTGGAAAGTCTGCATGGCAAAACTCTCCCGCGAGCTCCCCCATATACTGCTAGACTCTAAAGCGAATAACTTCACCGTGCCAGGTACACGCTTAGGTATCAGTAACATTGCCGGGGGTGTGCGTGGGTCGCAGAAAATAGACGCTGGCATCCTAAGCGAACACTACGACGTCTACGTTCCCGATAGCTACGATGTTGATGTACTCAGCGTCATCGGCCCCGACATAGTAGAAAAACTGCTCCAATTCGCAAAAGACTACGATATAGAGATAATTGACGGCTACGTATACGCTTACCGGTCAGGGCAGCTAAAGCTAAAGGACACTCCTACGATGTTCGAGCTAGCAGAGATGCTCCAGGACGAATTCAATGACAACCTACGCAACTATCGGGACCAGCGGGTGACCACAATCTCCCAACGTGAAGGCATTAGTGAAAAGGGCCTAAGGCTCAAAAAATCGCGGCTCCCGCTCATATTTGGGATCTGGGTTTTTGCTATTTATATGATCGTACGATTGTTTGCCGCTCAACCGTCTAGGCTCGTCCTATACGCAGTGACCTCTGTAATCTGCGCCGTACTTGTTGCACTCTATGTCAGATATAGGGAAAGATAACCTTAAGTACATATAGATAAATGGATAAATATAGGTGTATAATTACGTCTAGTAAAACATAAGCTCGTTACACATGGAGGGGCACCAGTGGAAAACCAAACGGAACAAGCAGCACCAGAACAATCACAAAGCACACCTGCACAACCAGTAGATATTAAGCAGGCCAAACCTAAGAAGAGCATGCTGATGTTCGCCGGAATTGCACTCATACTAGTAGCGATCGCTGCTGGGGCTTACTTCTTGTTCACAGGTGGTGACGACGACACAACTGAGACCGTGCAGGAAACTATGCAAACAGATGAAGCAGGATCACAGAGCTTACAGGCAGCTGTCACTTTAGTAGAAGGCAACGTTCAGTTCAGTAGCGATGCCAAATCATGGACCGATGCTGTCGGCGGCGAAACAGTCGGAGAAGGTGACTATGTACGCACACTAACCGACAGTCGAACCGTTGTGTTGCTTGATGACGGGAGTGCAATCCGTCTTGATGCAGCCAGCTACATTCAACTCGCCAGCAGTAACACTCAATATGTAGAGATTAAACTCCTCGGAGGTCAGGTGTACACAAGGGTTGTCGAGGACAGTTCTCGGGTATTCTCAGTCGCAACAGAAAATGACTCATATGAAGCACAGGGTACGGCCTACACCACCAGCGCTATAGAGGGTAAAGACAAGGTTGAAGTCTACCAGAGCCAGATCAAAGTTAAATCTAGTGGCGAACTGGTAGACGAAGGTAAATCCTACGATAGCGACGAAAAGACAGTTGGTGATATCGACGAAGATTCACTGAAGACCAACGAATTCGCGCAGTGGAACAAGGAGCAAGACGTTAACAGCGGTGTTGACGAGGCCAAGCTTGGGTTCCTAGGCGAGAAAGTAGAGGAACCAAAACAAGTCGAGACCACACCAGAGCCAAAGCCTGCTCCAACTCCTGCACCGGCTCCTGACACAACACCTAGTGGCATCACTCTCAGTGGAAATGCTGTAGATGGCGGCGTCAAACTGACTTGGTCAATGAACGGTGTCTCGACGAAAGACGGCTTCAAAATAGTTCGCGATAAATCTGACTCAACACCAACCTACGGCGTAAACTCCAGTACATATGTTGGCAACAACTCAACCCGTAGCTACACTCTGGATCTAAAAGACGGCAAAAGCTACTACTTCCGTGTCTGCGTATACGACGGTGACTGCTCAAACTATAGTAACTCCGTCCGCGTAACTGCTCCATTCGCACCAATCGAAGAAGTCCAAGCCGGTACAGTCACACTCAGCTATGACGAAGCCAACAACAAAGCAAGCTGGACATTTACAGGTACCGCACCACACGGATTCAAAGTCGTACATTCAACAGCTACTGGTCCCACATACCCAGCCAACAGCATCGCCTACACTGGCAGTACCTCTAAAGTCCTTCCGTCAGAACCAGGCACCTACTACGTACGTGTCTGTAAATACACCGCCAGTGATGCCTACGGTGGCTGCACAGACTACTCTAACGAGATCACCTATACAATAGACTAGCTCTGGCTACACACTACACAGAGATCTTCCTTATAGCTCTCAAGGCAAAAGGTTACTTTGCGTATAGCATGATCATGTCGAGCCAATTCACCGCATAGACAGCTGGGCGTCGCAGGGATCCGTGCTCTGCTATATCTCTTACTACATCTCTAGGAGACTTCACGGTGCCAACCATAATAGGCACCTGACCAGCACGATGCGCTGCCTCTACACCTCTGGTGTCATCTTCATATGTATGCACAGAGGCTGAGTCAATAGACGGGTCGATAGTCGCAAGAGCTGACTCAAATATATCTGGCTCAGGCTTGCCCCTATCTACATCATCTCTGCATACGACTCTGCCCATGGGTATATACTTCGCAATCACTTCGAACCTACCGTAAAAGGCCTCCAACTCTTTTCGTCTAGCCATAGATCCTATGGCTAACTTGCCTTTGAGCCCTCTTTTGTCGACCAGATAGCGCATAAACTCAAAAACATAGGGCTGCGGTGCCAAATCTGACTTCAAGTAGTCAATGTATGTCTGGTCTTTGAGTTCATTTATATACTGGACTCTTTCATCATTTGGATCGGGGTTAGAATTGGGTGGTTCTATGCCCGCATCTACAAACTGTTGCCATATTGTGTGTAGCTGATCACTTACCGGGGCATTTACGTGAGCTAGGTACGCCGCTTGCGGATCAAAGCTTCTGAGCTCTGGTATATCGAACTTAGATGCGCATGCTAAAGTCGCCACAGTTCTGGCAGCACTATGAGCAAATACTCCAGCGTACTCATGGCTAGCAGGTAGCGTCGTATTTAGTATACAGCCGTCAAAATCGAATATTGCTGCTTCTATCTTCATCACGACAATTACATATACGCAGCAGCTCCATAAAAAGCATAACTAATACGAAGCAGCGCCCCGGATAAGGGGCGCTGCTAGTGTCAATCTAGACGTATAGTTCTAATTAACTGAGACTGAACCGGTAGGTAGATCTGTGTTTAGATCTAGGCTGAACCTGGTGTGATCAGCTACACCTTCACCAATGTCATGGCTGAGTGGCTTTATCTGTGCTGGACCGGCACCAGTAGGGTCAGAACCGTTCTGGTACGGCTCTATTGAAACAACTACCTTTGAAGTACCTGTAGCAAGATCCAATGGACCCTCTACACCGCCAGGCAGGTTGGTTATGAAGTCTTCACCTGGTTTTGCAGGACCACCGTCGGGGCCAGAGTAGCCATCAAAGTTATCAGCACCACTAGGGTCAGTGAACTGACCGGTAGTATATGGAACTCCGTCTACGACTGCCCAGCCTTCGTAAATCCAGCCGTCAGGAGCATCAGGAATGTCTAGTAGTGTATTTGTACCACTAGAGGTGAACCAAATACCCGCTGTTTCATCATCAGTTGCATTTGTCGTTGGTGTACCTAGTATGTATTCACCCGCGAAGCTTGATATATCTAGCGGAAACGCGAGTTCTGCTGCACCGTCAGTGACTTCGCCTGCCAAGATAATCGTGGCCGATGGCTCAGGATCTGCGTCATTATCTGGCTCGATTGAAATAGCTACTGTATCTCCAGCCTGGAGGTCTCCATCATATGACAGATCACCAATAATCTCACCCGCTGCGTTCATATTAAACGTGCCGAAACTGGTCTTGTCGTCGCCACGGACCACCCAACCCTCATAGACACCTGCGTCTAGAGTAGCCAGATTCGTGAGACTTAGATCAAACGGCAAGTTTATGTTAGATTCACCGGCCACTTCACGTTCGGTAGTCTGGGAATTTGTAGTTGCTGTCCCATCGCTATCAGACGAGTCATCTCCACCTGTAATTGCAAAAACCCCTACACCCAAAACTACTAGTAGAGCTAGCACTACTAGAATGTTGCTTGTTGATTTCATTTGTATTCCTTCCTTGATTTGAATTTAACTTTACTTTGTATAGTATTCTCACTACCTGAGAAAATCCTGAGAGCTATATTAGGCCGGCGTTATTGTTACGAGCAATATGGTTGCGCGAATACTCTAGATCCCCCTGCGTCTTCTTGTGCGGGTTGAATATACCAGTCGGATCGAGAGTCGTCTTTATCTGTCCAAATATGGCCATCATTTCATCGCCGTACATTTCACGCAGGTATGGTGATTTGGCTAGACCGTCGTTATGATCAACACTGATTGATCCCTCAAATGCAATCACCAAGTCATATATGCGGCGGCTAAGCTCTTCTATCTGGTGCAGTGACTCGTCTTTTTCGACATCTATAAGCGGTACAAGACGCAAGTTCCCGTCACCGATATGGCCATGATATGTATATGTGAGGTCATAGTCGGACAGTATTGCTTCAAGCGCAGCTACAAATTCACCAAAATGAGTTGTACTGACGATAGTATCCTCTAGGAACGGACAGGCTCTGGCAGTGCCGTGTGCGTGTTCTTTGAGTAGCTTGAAACTAGCCCTTCTGATATTCCAGTGTGCTTCTTGAACGTGCTCGTTATTTATGTACCAGACCTTGTATTCTTTTTTGGCAAGTTCTGACACAACTGTCTTAGCAACTTGCTCGGTGCGTGACTGCGTGACTTCTGAGAACTGCACTAGTAGAACTAGTTCCGCTCCATCAACATCCTTGGCAAGCTCAGCATCACCAGGACGGTACTGTTTAGCTAGATTAAACGTATGCTTGTCGTAGACCTCCATGCCCTCTGGATTGTGATTTAGGCACATCTGGACTGCTTGGCCTAGACCCATTAGGTCCTCGATACCGATTACTATCATCTGGGTGTGCTTTGGCTGCGGAACGAGGTTGAGCTTTGCGCCAGTGATGATACCTAGCGTCCCCTGCGCGCCGATAAAAAGATGCGCTAGATTGAAGACTTTTCGTTTGTCATCCCAGATGCGCCATACGTCATAGCCGGCTGCATTTTTGCGTACTTTTGGGCGGCGCCTTTCTATGAGCTCTCTGTTATCGTCAAGTATCTGCCTAATTGTGCGGTATACGTATCCTTCGTGATCAAGCTGCTCACACTTCTGATCTAGCTGGTGCTTGGTGAGAGGGCCGAACTGGTATTCGTTACCATCTGCAAGCAAAACATGAACCGACTCTGTGTTGTCTGTCGTAGCGCCAAAACGAATGCTTTTCTCGCCGCTAGCGTTATTCCCCAGCATCCCACCGATACCACAAAAGTCTTTGCTGCTAGTGTAGGCTGGGAACATTAGCTTGTCCTCTGCTGCTTTAGCTGCAATATCTCTGAACAGGGTACCCGACCCTACAGCTATCTGACGATCCTCTACATCGCCCACATAGACAAAGTGCTTGCTCATATCCACCATAATATGCTCTGTCAAAGACCCCCCCGACATACAGCTACCGGCGTTACGTGGTGTTAAAGAGATCTCTCTACCCTCGTCTTTCTTGATACGGACAAAGTTGATCAGCTCCTGCAGATCATGCAGATCCTGAGGGTAGACAACAACTTGCGGCCGTACCTGAAAGATACTTGCATCCTGGCTGTAGTGGTCTAATGTTTGGTCGTCGGCGTGAACTTCACCACGAAGAAGCCCACTTAGTTCTTGTGCTAAATCCATATGTAGTTCAGTTTACATGCTTATGCTTATTTTAAACAGAACATCATTGCTATACTTTTACCCAATGACAATCAACAACAATAGCTGGCAAGAAAATCTATCGATGTTCATGCTGGCCCCGGCTGCACTTGTGCTAGTTGGTATGCATAATGACTACGGCTGGCTTATCTTACTGGCTGGAGTGCTGCTGACCGCCGCACAAGCGCGGATACGTAAGCACATCTTGCTGCTATACCTGAGTCTATCTGCGCTCGGATTTATACCGATCACTACAGAGATCACTAATGAGAATTTCCTGCGTATGGGACTGGTGCTTGGCGCTGCTCTGACCATACCATTTGTAATTACGAGATATGTTTACCGTGATAGGTCGATCACATTCAAGTTTCATCATGGACGCAAATGGTTCAAAAAAGAAATCATGTACATACTCGTGACCGCACTAATCGCCTATTTACTACTTCCCTATTACTTAAAGTCAACTGGAGCCTACCTGAACTGGGGGGTCGAGAATACCGCTGACAGCATAGGCCGACTATTTATCGGTACCAATGGCCTCGGGATCTGGGATGAGCTGTTTTTTGTCAGCACGGTGCTCGGCATACTGCGGCTGTACTTGCCATTCTGGCAGGCAAACTTACTCCAGTCAGTGTTGTTTACGTCATTCCTCTTTGAGCTAGGGTTTACATCATGGGCGCCATTCGTACTCTATCCATTCGCACTTATCCAGGGCTACATATTCAAACTAACTGACTCTCTGTTATATGTAATAACTATTCATCTGACACTAGACTTTGTCCTGTTCCTGGCACTACTGAACGCTCCTCACCCACAGCTCGCTGACTACTTCTTATACTGAGGCAACCTAACCCCAAAAATGTGCGATCGCACATTTT
>JBCCHY010000028.1:0-12174 GCA_039028495.1 Patescibacteria group bacterium | reverse complement strand
TATGGTATTTATACCATGAGTGAGATCAGCCATGTACGAATTGGTCTTGGATTTACAGAATCCAAAGGATTTGGTGAACCCCTATTAAACGCAATGATAGATAGTTTAGGGGCAAGTGACGGAGAAGTTGTCCTGCTTGCTGATGTCGCTAAAAAAGGTGTCAGTGATGAAGGTGAAGATTGGTTAAACATCGGTCGATCTGCGTTTGGCTGGGGCTGTAGTGTGGCCATGAGGCGTAGACACCTGTCACAAATACCGAACTTGTTAGTCGTAAATCCAGTCGAGCCGACACCCCTACCCAAGCTAGTGCGTGGTAGCTATGTCGGCTTCAGAAAAGACGTTATCACTAAAAGCCGGACATCTGGAGCTGGTTTCATCGAGCCAAGCGGAGCGGAGTTGCCAGTAACAGTTTTACGCAATGCCTTATTCAATATGAGTGTTCCCGTTAGGGTTCGTAAATTCTCTACAGCCGACTTTATGATGCTGGCAGCTCTTGAAGGTAAAATACCCGGCCATATAGGCTATCTATCCAGTGAGCACGACGAGTTTACGTTCCACGATCCTATGAGGCACGATCTGCTACGGGTACGTCTTGCAGATCGCAACCCTTCTTTGGCCGTGTTAAATGGTGAAGAGCAAGATCACGGCTGGGCCATGTACAACCCATCTGAAGCGGCGGAAGTAATTGTAGGTATGTTAGAAAACGCGGCATAACTAAAAAACTCTCGGCGGCCTTTCCGAGAGTTTTTTATTGTTAGTCTTATTCTGTAGCCCCTCAAAACAATTCCTTTGTTTTTGGCTGCGCCTGCTCGCTCATATAGCTTCCTTCTTCATTCATCGTATCTAAAGATACGATTCACTCAGCAGGTAAGCAATCTGACCTAATCAGATCATCAGACAAAAACTAAATGATTTATATTTTGGAGCTACGTAGGTTTTACCCTATTAATCCTTTTATTCCTACATTCGATCCTACCTACTTCGTTAACTTTAACTATTTAGATATGATCTTCTTCTATTTCAGACCGAATACATGGTCTATGAAGTTGACAATCACGTTGGTTGTCTCAGCAACTTCGTATTGTGGCATGCATTTCTCCCTTCTTTTTTCAGGAGCCTGCTAGCGCTACTAGCAGAACATGCAGTCGCCGGCTTCTTCTTTCGCCTTTTGCATGGCTTGGATATCTTCCATACCACTTAGGCGATCGTCGGCAGGCTTATCGTTCTTAACCTGTTTGGCTTTTGCGTTTTTCTTGTCGGCTTTAGGGCTTTTATCGCCTTTTAGTTTTGCCGACAGATCAGCAACTTGCTTATCTTTTGCCTTTTTAGACTTACGTTTTAATGCTGCTAGCATCTGAAGCTTAGTCTCCTTTTTTGAGTGTTTCCGGGTAACCCTCAAGTTTTATTTTTGTGAATTTTTTGTTTGTGATCACAGTACCTAATAGTATACATGCTTTTGCTTATTTGTCAAGAAGCTTATTGTGTTATTTTTTAAAAATGGTACGTTAGAAAGTATGAAAACAAGCTTTAAGCAAGACGTTTACTGTGCTCTGCAAAGAGCCGAGAGCAGACTAACGCCGTGGCAAACAGTACCCGAGATAACCACA
Organism: Patescibacteria group bacterium; assembly: GCA_039028495.1. Classification (GTDB taxonomy): domain Bacteria; phylum Patescibacteriota; class Saccharimonadia; order Saccharimonadales; family VXPC01; genus JBCCHY01. The sequence continues at coordinate 10,567 of JBCCHY010000028.1, read as the reverse complement.
CTAATCCTGGTAGAGATGGAGATTGTTCTAAAGCAAACTAGTGTGCTGTCCGGACTAGTGGCGCTGCATGCAGAGAACAAGCTGGAGCATGGGAAATTCTGGCTGCCTCCAGATGCTCCAGATGACTGTTATAAACGATGGCATGGTCCAGAGCGTGAACAGGGTCTCGAGATACTACGTATGGTACATCCTGAGGTAAAACCGGTGATTAAGTATAGATTGCCAGAAAAGCCAGTATGGCCGACTAAATAGCTGGATTTTTATATTTGGCTTCAGAGCCAATGAGATCAAACAGGGGGTTGAGAGCCTTCATGATCACAAACAGAACCACCGAGCCAACGCCCATGAATATCCAGTCATGAGCTTGTAGTGGTCCAACACCAAAGTAGTCTGCGAGTGGTCCAAAGTACACAACACTGAAATGCAGAATCAGACTGCCGGCCATAGCTACTGATAGCCAGGGGTTACTAAACCATTTGATACGGTAATCAGTGCGGATATCTACCAGGCGGATGAACTCATATATAACCATAGCTGTGAATGCTGCTGAGACCGCCTGGATCTTGGTGCTGGTATCGATGTTATACCAGTACTGGATAACTAGCGCGATAGTCATCAGACTACCAAACACAAATATCTCGACCCAGGTACGCTTGTTAAGGATTGGCTCTTGGTAGTGGGCCGGTTTTTGCCTGAGTGCATCAGACTGTGACGGGTCAGAACCGAGTGCAACAGCGGGCAGTCCGTCAGTCACAATGTTAATGAATAGTAGCTGGGCGGCGGTTAGGATCAGGTCATTGAATATCAGTATGCCAACGAGTACAGCTAAAACCTCGGCTATGTTGCAAGATATGAGGAAGTTTACGAATTTTCGTACATTATCAAATATACCGCGTCCCTCCTCTATCGCATCAATGATGGTTAAGAATTGGTCGTCGAGCAATATCAGATCGGCGGCTTCTTTAGTCGCATCCGTACCAGTGATGCCCATTGCGATGCCTATATCAGCAGCCTTGATAGCCGGAGCGTCATTTACCCCGTCTCCAGTCATAGCTACCTGGTGGCCGTGTTTTTTAAGCGCTTGTACGATGCGTATCTTGTGCTCGGGATTAACCCGCGCGTAGACACTAGTGTGCTCTACTGCTACTTCGAACTCATCTAGGCTCATGGCCTCAATATCTGCACCCGACAGGGCATCACCCTCTATACCTATTTCCTTGGCGACAGCTTTAGCAGTTTCAATATAGTCACCTGTGATCATGACGACACGTATTCCACTCTCTGCGTGTACACGGTGGATGACTTCTTTTACCTCGTCACGAGGCGGGTCCATCATAGCCTGCAGACCTACAAATGTTAGGCCTGTCTCCATAGATTTACCTTTAAGAGGGTTCCTAGTGTCTCTGCAGGCAAACGCCAGAACCCGGAGCGCCTGAGATGCTAGACGCTTGTTCGTGCTGAGAATCTTCTTTTTGTCGCTTGACGTGATTTTTTTCTTAGCACCTGTTGGTGTGAGAATATAGTCACACATCTCCAGGACACGCTCTACGGCGCCTTTGCTAACGATCTCATACCCACCGTCTGGATTGCGCGCGAGAACTGACATCTTTTTCCGTTCGCTCGTAAATGGCATTTCGTCTGTGCGCCTCCAGGCCGAGCGCTCTACCTCGTCATCAATGCCTAGCTTCTGAGCAGAGACAAGCAGAGCGCCCTCTGTCGGGTCACCTAGTACAATCCCGTTTTTGAGATGAGCATTATTGCAGACCGCACCAATGTGCAGCAGTCTCATGACTGCTTTGTTGGCGCTAGCAGATTTGCCGCTCTTTGTTAGAGATCCCTTTAGGTCATAGCCCGCACCGGATAAATCATAGGTTGACCCGGCTACATATAGCTTACGTACTGTCATCTGCCCGCGCGTGAGTGTACCTGTTTTATCCGAGCAAATAACGTCTGTTGAGCCGAGCGCCTCGACAGCGCTAAGTTTGCGCACTAGCGCGTCTTTGGCTGCCATGCGCCGAGCGCCGAGCGCCAGGCTAATACGTACTACAAATGCAAGCCCCTCAGGAATCGCTGCAACTGCAAGAGCGACCGCTGCGGTGAAAGCGAATATCGCCCGCTGCAGAACCTCTTGATTTTGGGCCTCCTCCACAAACGCAAAGACAATAACAAATACTGCTATGCATATAACTATGATAAACAGGCCTAGCTTTTTACCTAGATCGTCAAGTTTACGCTGCATAGGTGTCTGCTCTTCTTCTACGTCGTTTACGAACTGGGCTATCTTGCCAAGCTCTGTCGACTGGCCTGTAGATGTAACCACACCCTCTGCTGTTCCCTGGGTTATAAAGGTACCGGCAAAGGCCATGGATTTTTGATCACCTAGACCCTTGTCGGTCTTAGCTGCAAGCGTGTCTTTGCTAACCGGTACGCTCTCACCCGTAAGACTAGCTTCATTCACATACAGGCTCTTTACCTGTAATAGTCGTATATCAGCAGGGACCTTATCTCCTTCTTCGAGTAACACTATGTCGCCAGGCACTAGATCAACCGCATCGACCTCTACTACTTTGCCTGCCCGGCGGACTTTGGCCTTTTGGCCGACTAATTTGCGGAGCGCCTCAACCGTACGCTCTGCTTTGTACTCATTAAAAAACCCGATCAGGGCTATAGCGACAACTATACCTAATATAAGTAATGCTTCACGCCCTGAATGCTCCTCAGCTGGAGCTTCTTCTGCTGATAATAGTTGGCATTCACCTGCACTATCACAATAAACGTCATAGTTCCGTTCATCTCGGGTAGGCTGAACTGTCTCGCCGTCAATCACCGATGCACTCACAAGCCTTGAACAATTGAGGCTGACACCCTCAGTATCACTAGAGCCGCAGGCATTATCTTTGAACTCAGCATATTGAACATTTGTAGCCCTATGCAGATCATCAGAACCGAGAAGCCCAACACCCCAAGAAACTGCTGCTGCAGCTAACAGAATTATAACCAGCACATCTTTGAATTGATTGACAAACAATCTGAACGGATGAATCTTGTGCGCAGCTTGTAAGGCATTTTCTCCGTACTGATCTAGCCGGACACTAGCTGCATCTACATCTAGACCAGTTTTCTGCGAAACACGCAGATGCTCAAGCACCTGTTTCGTTGACGATCTGTAGGCTGGTTTGTTAGCGGACATGCCCCACCATTTTTTATTAACTGATATAACAACGCTTATGTTATAGTAATCACGAACGTTAATCAAAAACTAAAATGGTAGGTGGGATGACGGGGATTTTCGCAGCCGGCTCAGATCTAGAAGGAACGCTAACAGGCATTGGTCTAAGAACTGTTGGTATAGCGGCTATTGTTCTAGTTGTACTGCTAATAATCGCAGCTAATACCAAAGACCGCTACCCGAAGAGTAAGTTACCTCTTTTTTCATTAATAACGGGTGTAATAACACTATCTACTTTGTATCTATTCGTATCGACGATCTATCTGAATGTCGTTTCCGACACTGGTGGTCCGATCCACTGGCATGCAGAAATAGAATACTGGGCCTGTGACGCTGAGCTGGAAGTCAAAGATCCTTACAAATTTGCAAGTAACAAGATCGGCTCGCCAGTGCTACACGAACACAACGATAAGTGGATCCACCACGAAGGTGTAGTTGTCAGCATTAAAGACGACGCAACAATTGGACACTTCATGGAAACTATCGGTGGGTCTCTAAGCGCTACCAGGTTTACTTTGCCAGTTAACGATGATCAGCTGATCGAAAACGATACCGACGGAGACCAAACTAGCGACGAACACGTAGCAGAACTACAGACCAGGGTGCGCAAGACTGACCAAGACATCAGCATCATAGAGATTGACAACAGCCAGGGCTGCGGCGAGGAGAATGCTGAAGTACAGGTGTATGTATATCAATTTAACAAAGATAATGACACCTATAAGCAAATCAAGCTTGAGCCCGGCATAGAGCTCGTTCAGCGTACTAAGGACGATCCAAATGCACTTACAGAGCTCGAATCTGCTGCTGCCTACATATATGCTGATGAGTCACAGCTGCCTCCGGGTGACTGTATCATCGTAGAGTATGGACCCAGGCGTGCATTCACAGACAAGCTATGCAGCCAGTACGGCCTGAAAGACGTAGATCGTTGTGTTGAATTTGGCGTCAGCGAGTTCAATGAAAAACTCTGTAACATCCGAGACGTCACCGACTATGAGTCAGCTAATGTGGAACAGTCCCAAGAACAAGCCGAAACCATAGCTACTGGCCAAAGCCTTGACGGCTCGGAGGCTTCTGAGTATTGCCCCGCCTACTATGGACCTGACGGGACAAGACTAGATGCCGACATACAGATAGTAAAAGCTGACGGCAGCCTGGTTGTACCTGAAGTTGACTGCCGAGACTATCTAGATAGTCTTCAGGGAGAGGCGGACGAATAATGCTGGATCTACCTACAATAACCCTCGTACTTGGATCAGCCGCAATTGATTCAATCAACCCTTGTGCAATTGGTGTACTAATTTTGATGGTATCTGTAGTGCTTGGCAATGGCCAATCTACTAAACGACTGCTCGCAGTCGGGTCTGCCTACATATTCGCCATCTTCGCTACCTATCTTTTGGCTGGTTTTGGTCTAGTCTATTTCTTGTCAGAAATACCAATAGTCGTTGCCGAATACTTGAGCTTGGCCGTTGGTGCGCTGGTTATCCTCGCCGGTATACTAGAGATCAAGGATTACTTCTGGTACGGCAAAGGGGTCAGTCTACAGATCCCCGCAAAGTACGCTGCCAAAATACACGAGATGAGCAACAGCAAGTCCTCAATAGGTGGCGTCATGCTGCTGGGTGCATTTGTGGCTGCTGTAGAGCTCCCCTGTACTGGGGCGCCTTATCTGGCGATTATCAACATTCTAAGTGTTAACTTCAACGCCTGGGCGATGGTGATGATGGTTCTCTACAACATAATTTTCGTAGCGCCGCTGATTATCATTTTGATTATGGTTGCTGGTGGTACAAAACTGAGCTCTGTCGCTAAATGGAAAGAAGAAAGCAAAGGCACAATGCGCCTATTCATGGGGCTACTCATGACCTCTCTGGGATGGATATTAATCCTCATAGCCAACGGGAGCATCAACTTTGGCTAGGATGAACCACATTGTAAAGCGAGCCGGTCACAGCGAAAAATACGACCAGCGCAAACTATACGCTAGCCTATACTACGCCTGTATTAGTGTGCGGGAAACTGAGGCTACTGCCGAAATGATTGCTGATGCTGTCTGCAAAGAGGTCGGTCACTGGCTATCTCACAAACATGAGGTCACTGCCAATGATATCCGTAAACAGGCCGCCAAGCATATGCACGACTACCATCCAGAAGCAGCCTATATGTACCTACACCATAGGGTAATTCACTAGGAGACTTTGATAATGGCGTATAGACAAAAGCACAAAAGACCAACTAGATTCGACTACGACCTAATTGTTATTGGCTCTGGCTCTGGTGGTGGCGTCGCTGCGACTGCAAGCGCACGCAAAGGTAAAAAGGTCGCCATCATAGAAGCAGGTGCTATCGGCGGCGAATGCCCGAACTTTGGCTGTGTGCCAACAAAATCACTACTCGGTGCAGCAGAGGCATACCACAATGCTAAGAACGCAGGTAAATACGGCGTCAAAGTCCGTAGTGTTGATTTTGACTACAGACAGGTCAAAGCCTGGAAAGATTCTAGGGTCCACAACACCGGCACCCACGAAGGCACCAAAGCCTACAAACGTGCAGGGGTCGACGTGCACAAAGGTAGAGCACACTTCTTAGATAAATGGACAGTGAGTATTGGCAAGAAGCGTTTTACTGCTAGCAAATTTCTAATCGCTACAGGAACCTACAATGTAATCCCACCGATTGAGGGCCTAAAACAAACTGGTTTCATAACCTACAAAGAAGCAATCGATCTAGAAAAACTACCTAAAAGCATATTCATTATCGGCGGAGGTGCGATTGGCTGTGAGTTTGCCCAGATCTTTAACACATTTGGGGTGCGTGTACACATAGCGGAATTCATGGACCATTTACTACCAAAAGAAGATACTGAAGTAGGAGCACTAGTTGGACAACTGTTCGAGCGTGAAAAGATACATGTTCATACCACCACAAAAGTTATCGAAGTTAAGGCAACTACTAAAGGCAAAGAGGTAATCTATATCGAGGGCGGCAAAACACGCCGCGCTACAGTAGAGGAAGTTCTCCTTGCCACTGGCAAAGGTGCAATGACCGACATGGGGCTAGAAAACGCCGGCGTGAAATACTCGCAGCGCAGCATCCCTACCAATAAGCGTATGCAGACATCAGCCGCACACATCTATGCCGCAGGGGACGTAACTGGGCCATATATGTTTACACATATGGCGAGCTACCAAAGCCGGATTGCAGCTCACAATATGTGGAGCAGAAAAAAGCGTGAAGCCGACTATCACGCGGTTCCGCGCTGTGTTTTTGTTACTCCAGAAGCAGCCAGTGTCGGCCTAACTGAATCCGAACTAAATGACAAGAATATCGAATACCAAAAGGCTCTGGTCCCTATCGGTGTCGTTGGTCGTAGCAATACATCGGACCAGTCAGATGGATTCGTGAAAGTCTTAGCCAGTCACAACGGCGTCATCCTAGGCGCAAGCATAGTAGCACCACGCGCCGGCGAGATGATCCATGAGCTAACCCTAGCATGCCAACTGGGTCTAAAAGCACATCAAATCGAACAAACCATCCATGCCTTCCCTACCTGGAGCCAAGCTGTCCGTTCGGCCTGCGCCCGCATCATCTCATTCTAGTGTATAGCGTAAATAGCATTCACTACAATCAACTAGTGTGTAGTCACCACTCCTCTGTCTTTTGGCGAATATAGTTACTAGTTTGCCGACGTCAGACTCGTCAATCTCTATAACATCCCCTGTTGGTCCAGAGCAGCCGTCCGGGTTACATCTAAAGACTTCGAACGGCCTGCTGAAATCTTGCAAATAAAGATACTTACTGCCGCTATCGTCTACTTCTATCCTCTCCAACTGCAAACCCCTGAGTGCTGTATGCCCATAGTTTGTGGCTAGATCGTATCCACTAAAGACAGCTGCTACTAGCATATACGCAAGCGGAATAAGAATGATCCCTGTGTTAATCATGCGGGGCAGCTTGCTGCGCAGATGTGAGCTCATGGTTAGGATCAGTAGATATATAAAGATGGCTGAAATGAAAGCGAGTACGTACAGCGTCACGTCCTCAGCTGTTAGCTGGGGGTGGATTCGTGACCTGCTGAAATTAAGTAGTTGGCCTACTATAACTGCACATAGTGCGGCTAAGCTCAGCCCGAACGCCCAGATAGTAGCCCTGACAAGCAGCCTTTTATCTGGCCAGGAGTCTGCTCTCTTGCTAAGAGCTTTTGGTGCTCGGTAGCTATATGCGTGGCGAAGGCCAAAATGAACTATTGTCCCTAGCGCCAATCCAGCAAAGAGAAACCAGCCGAATAAACCTAGGATGTAGCCAGGTGTTACTTCTGTACAACCATTCTCGCATCCGGCTATACCGATGAGAAACAATACTGCCAGGCCATAGACGATTGGAGAGATTACAGCCGCTAGGATGTTAGCGATTTGTAGCCTGCGTAGCCAGACTGGGTTGGGTGGAAGAAGAGTCTTTGTGTGCTTCCAGCTACGATAGGCTATCAATATCATGATGCCGATATAGAACACAGGTGCAACAGCCAGAATAGCTAGGCCGATGAAAAACAGTACAGTAAGTATGATAGATCCCACAGACCCATTATACCTACTATACACACCACACTTTCAGATGCACCAAAACATCATTGATGATCAGCACATTGAGTGTAAGTTCTCTGAACGAGGGATATCTATAGGATATAGCGAGTGAAGAAACACACTCTCAGTGTGCTTGAGGGCAAGGATGTTGACGTATTTGAAAGTGTGGTGTGTATTACTCAATAAGCGCGATATTGTCTATCTCTTCAGGGTCTGGAGACTCAATTGATAGGAATGTATTGAGTATATCTACTGCTTGCTCTGGAGTGAGTTGCTTGAGGCTCATTGTCAGTATATTGGCATCATTCCAGCGGCGAGCGTTCTCGGCAGTCCACGGGTCACTCGCCTGAGCAGCACGAGCACCTTTTATCTTGTTTGCGGCGATGGCGGTACCTGTGCCGGTCCAGCACATGAGTACAGCTCGATCCACTTGATTATCTACTACTCGATGGGCTGCTTGTTTGCTAAACACCGGCCAGTCTGACCGAACTCCCCAGTTATCTAGATCGGCATGTTTTGCCAAATAACCGACTACCGCTTGGGTTGTCTCATTGCTATCGTCGCTGCAAAATATAATCTTCGTCATCAGGCGCTCCAGCTATTTCTACACCAAAATAGGGCGTTATCACCGCTATACCATCCAATACTTCACCCAGGACTCTGAGCATTTCAGGGGTGTGACTGACGCTTCTATGTGGGTTGTTTCTACAAAAAACCGGCTCACTCCTATCAACATCGATGTGAGTTACTTCTACACCAGCCCATGAACAGATCTGTCCAGATCTGGCTGTAGTAGGTAAGTCCCCAGTATCGCTCGCCCAGACAAACCTCTCATCCTCGATAAGCAGTCTGGCTATCTCTGCAGGGAAAGGCGGGTGAAATGTAACAGCGTCAGAGTTTTCCCCTTCGGCGACAGAATACTGAAATTCAAAGGTCTCAGCAGTAACTGTAAGCATCACTACTTTGTTCCGTTAACCTCGTTAGCGGTGATCATGGCATTGCGAAGCTGCTCTGAGATGTCCTGCATGCCTGCTGGGCTGTGCGGGAGTAGGATTGTATTAGCATTACTGCTTGATCCAACGTCTTTGAGCGTGTCGAAATACTGCGTCATAAGCACTAGGTTCATAACGTCTTGTGCAGACGTGCCCTGTACGTTCTCCTGGAACTCGGTCACACTCTCTCTCAGACCATCAACGATGGCCATGCGCTGATCAGCGATACCTTTACCCTGTAGAGCCTTACTCTCAGCCTCAGCCTCAGCTGCCTTAACGACGCGTATCTTTTGAGCCTCAGCCTCTTCTACGGCTGCGAGCTTTTGCCTCTGAGCGGCGTTGATCTGGTTCATGCTAGCCTTAACATTTGCGTCCGGGTCTATATCTGTAACAAGTGTCTTGGTAATACCGTATCCGAAGTCGTCCATAATCTGCTCTAGCTCTACCTTTACCGCCTGCGCGATCTCGTCTTTGGTCTCAAATACATTATCAAGTGTGATCTTTGGGACACGTGCACGGACAACGTCATATACGTAGCTGGTTATCTGTGCCTCTGGATTCTGCAGTTTATAAAACGCTTCGTGAACTTTTGTCGGAATAACAAAATACTGCACACTAACGATAGTGTTAACAAACACGTTGTCTTTTGTTTTTGTCTCAACCTTTACATCGAGCTGCTGAATTCGTAGATTAATTCGTCCGGCAATACGGTCAATAAATGGGACTTTGATATTAAGACCTGGGCTAGAAATCTTGTTAAACCGCCCAAACCTCTCGATAATTGCAGCTGTCTGCTGCTTGACCATGTACAGGCCTAAAACGACCAATACAATAATTAAAACTAATAAAACACCTAGTACTTCCACGTCATAAACCTCGCATTTTCACTCTAGCAGTATATCAGGTAGGTAACTGCTTGCCCATATTGGCAATTCGAGTGTCTAGCTGTTCGATCGGGTCGACGTTATTCCCAACCGCCACTCGGACTCCTGCTGTGTAGAGTAAATTTGCTGCCGATTTCGCATAAAGAACCCTCTTGTCGCCCTCCCCAAATACTAGCTCTTGCGCTAGTAGGTTTAGCACCATTGAAGCTGCTATTGATTCTGGTAATCCAGGGTAAGCACTGTATCTGGATCCTAGCATATCTAGAAATTTCCCAGTTAAACCATCTTCAGGCGAATCAAACAGCTGCCTAAAAGGTTGTCTGGAAACACGGATGAGCCGCATTGAATCAATAATCATACTCGATGACGCAATACAAGCATCTGGACGGCTGTTGAAATCAGCCGTTACCTGCAAGGTGCCTAGTCCACCCTGAATATCGAGTACTAATGGGAGACCTTTGAGCCTAGTCTGATCAGCAGCCTCTCTGTCTATAGTGGCTAGCTCACGATACATATTGACAAGGTGTAGTTTATTTCGCTCTGTTATTCTATACATTTTCAATCTAGATTATTTAATATATTGACTAAAAAAGCAAGCTGTACTAGAGTATTATAGCCCTAATGACGCGGGGTGGAGCAGCGGCAGCTCGCGTGGCTCATAACCACGAGGTCGCAGGTTCGAGTCCTGCCCCCGCAACCAAAAAGAGAGGCCCACAGTAAGTGGGCTTTTCTTTTTGGCTACAGGTGCAGGTCTCGGTTCTGCGACGCGACAACTCGTTGGCGTCAGTCGCAGGTTCAGAATCTTGTCAAATCCCTGATTTGTACAAGATGTAGTAGGTGGTGGAATAGCTTTGCTAGTCTACCACCGTGCGTTCG
>JBCCHY010000027.1:0-12641 GCA_039028495.1 Patescibacteria group bacterium | reverse complement strand
CGTACTACTATTTGTTCATGATCATAAAACAAAAAATACCATAATTTTGATCATGATATCGCTCCACATTGGAGCGGTCAGTCAGGCCTTTTGAGGCAAGCGCTTAAAAGTCATACATACAGCGGATTTGCCTCAGGCCTATTTTAAGAAACGCATTCATACCATGTACTAAACTCTAGTGAACATGGTATTTTTATTGTGATGGAACTCTCAAGGTTTAAGAATTTGCTGGTCCAAACTACTGTTCTGGTGCTAACAGGGGCCTTTTTCATTTTTGTAAGTCCATTTAGCGAAGACACAGGAGTTTCAGTATGGTCTGTACTACTAGGTTCAGCACTAATGACTACGAGTTTTTACATAGTGCTTAAAGCTATCCTTAGTACTTTTTTAAATAGGCGGCTAAGCAACAGAGTGTCTGTGGTTCTCGGCCTGTCCTTGATGCAGGCTATGCTACTGAGCTCTCTTGGATCAGTAGGTGTGCTACAGCAGTTTTTATTTAGTGTTTTCGCATTAATTCTACTAGTGTACATACTGGCTAGATCTGCCTGAGAGTTAAGATTACATGAGTCCATCTGTTGGTATAGGTGCTGACTTTCTATATAATTAGCACAAGAGAAGGCAGTATGTAATGAAAAAAGAAGATCAAGAAGCAAAAGGTCCAAGTCAGCCAGATGCAGGAGCTACCGTTAACCCGTCTGTAACGCCGTCCCCACCTCAGATGGACGATGCTCAGTCAGTTACGGCAATGAACTCACTAATGGATGATGGAAACCCTGTAATAGCAGAGGATGCAGAGGTTATCGAGAAGAGCTGGGTGAAAAAAGCAAAAAAAATAGTCGAAGACACGCAGGGGGACCCCAGAAAGCAAAAAGAAGCCTTAAGTGAGTTCAAGGCTGATTACATGAAAAAAAGGTTCGGCAAAGATCTGAAGATTGAGCAGGAAAAATAATAGTGGGCTACATCCTCTTCTTTATATTATTTGGAGCTGTATTGGCTGGGATTGCTGCAACATTTGTTATTTTGCACTCACGCAAGCTAATGCGTGAAGCGAAAGAGTATGAACGGGGCCTAAAGGTTGTTCTTTTGAAGATACACCTTCCTCCTGTGAGTGATGACGTCGATTCGGGTGCTCGGGATTCCAGAGATGTAGTTGATGAGACGATATCCAAGGCCCAGGCGCTCTACAACATACTCGCGAGCACAGCGAATAAGAAAGGATTTAAGACAAACCTCTATGGGCAGAGACATATAGGATTTGAGATAGTCGCTAACAATGGCTTTGTTCATTTCTATACCGCCGTACCAATTGCTCTGCAGTCCGTAGTGACACAGTCGATTATCAGCGCCTATCCCAGTGCTCAAGTGCAGGAGTCGGCGGAGCACAATATATTCAGTGAAGCAGGCAAGCTTTCGGGGACGATGGGGAGTGAGCTGAGTCTAAAAGAAGATTACTCGCGCCCAATTGCAACATATCTGGATACTAAGAGAGATGCCATGCAGTCGTTACTTAGTGCTATGGCAACATTAGAGAAAGATGACGGTGCTGCAGTCCAGATTTTACTTCGTCCAGCAAAGAAAGACTGGGTGAAAACTGCCCAGGGCAAAGCCAACGATAAGAGGAAAGGCAAGAAAAAAAGCGGCTTCTTTGACTCTGGATTTTTCCATTATGCAAAACAGGTTTTCATCGCACCCGTAAAGGTTCCTGAAGACAAGGAAAAAAAGGATGACAAACCAAATGATATCAGTGGCACTGATCAGAATTTAATTGACTCTATAGAAGCCAAGACGCAATATCCTGGTTTTGAGGTATTGATAAGAGTGGTTGTTTCATCCAATATGGCACAGAAGGCGCAAGCGATCCACAGCAACATCGTTGCCTCGTTTGCTTTGTTTGATGCCCCTGGCAAGAACGGGTTCAAGAGCGCCGATGCAAAAGATATCGAGAGCTTCATAACAGCCTACAACTTGAGGATGTTCCCAACAGAGAAAGACAAAGACATTCTGAATAGCATTGAATTAGCTAGTCTTTTTCACATACCAAACCAGGAGAACATACCTACAACGCAGCTTGAGCGTCAGGCATCCAAGCAAGTTGATGGCCCGCGGAACATGCCTGATGATGGTCTGATCCTAGGCTACAACGTGTTTAGGGGAGCGAAGAAAAAAGTGATTCTCAGTGATAAAGACCGTCTGAGGCACATGTACGCGGTTGGTCAAACCGGTACAGGTAAATCAGTATTTCTTGAGAACCTAGCTCTGCAAGATATGCTTAATGGCAAGGGATTCTGCTTTGTAGATCCACACGGTGATACCGCTCAGAGGATTTTATCCATGGTACCCAAGGAGCGTACTGAGGATGTCATCTACTTTGACCCAGGCAATATGGACTACCCTATGGGCCTGAATCTTTTTGAGTTTAATCACCCAGATCAAATAGACTTTCTCATCCAAGAGGGTATCAACATGCTCTACAAGCTATACGACGAAAAGAGACAGGGCATTATAGGTCCTCGTTATGAGTATATGTTCAGAAATGCTGCTAAGGCTATAATGTCGGACCCTGCCGGTGGGACATTCATAGATATAACTAAACTGTTTAATGATAAATCATATGTGGCAGAGAAACTGAAGCATGTTACTGATAAAACAGTCTTGGATTATTGGCAGAAAGAGTATCCAGCGTCAGAGCGCTCCAACGATGCTGGCGAGATAAAGAGTTGGTTTATTAGTAAGTTTAGTGCGTTTATAGGTAACGACATGATGCGTAACATCATCGGTCAGACAGAAAGTTCCTTTAATCTGCGAGAAATTATGGACGAAGGTAAAATACTGATAGTTAACTTGAGCAAGGGTAAAGTTGGTGAGCTAAACATGAAGCTGCTCGGCATGATATTTGTCATGAAATTTCAGCTAGCAGCTATGAGTAGGGTCGACATACCAAATGAGGACGACAGGCGGGAGTTTACGCTGTACGTCGATGAGTTCCAGAATTTTGCTACTGAATCGTTCGCTTCGATTCTGTCAGAAGCTAGGAAGTATAAACTCAGCCTAGTAGTCGCCAACCAGTTCACAACACAGTTAATCGATGAGATTCGAGATGCTATCTTTGGTAACGTCGGTACAGCAATATCATTCCGTGTTAGCGCCCAAGATGCAGAGAACATGGTCAAACAGTTCTATAGCCCTACATTTGAAGTTGACGACCTGACGAGGCTACCGCTCGGTAACACAGCAGCAAGGATGCTAATTGGCGGTGTGCCCACACAGCCATTCAGCATGAATACTTTGCCGCCGCTTGGCCACGAGAACTCTCAGCTCAGGGACGCTCTGGTACAGCTCTCATCAGCTAAATATGGTCGACCTAGGGCAGAGGTCGAAAAAGAAATATTCGAGCGTCTGGAGGTCTCTGAAGAGGCCAAGGGCAGCACTTCACCTGGTTCTCCCGTGCAAGGAGCTGCACCTGCACCCACGGCCTCAACGGGCTCTTCATTTCTCGATGACTGGATGAATAAGCGCTCGCGTCCTACGGCTCCGCCGCCGAGAAGACCAGCGCCAGCTCCTGGACCATTCCAGCCTCCACCTCCACAGGGTTCAGCGCCTACCCCAGCTGCTCCCATGCCCCAACCGCTATCAGCCCCTGCTCCGGCTACATTAAAACCACAACAGCCGCTGACACCGGCTCCTGCTAACGTAGTCAGTCCTACTGAGACCAAAAAGAAGGCTTCTGAAATTGAGGGCGAAGGCCATTTAGAGCACGATGCCGAGATAAAACTTTAGTTGCTAGGTATCTACTTAAGGGCTCTGTTCTTAAAACCTAGAAGTGCTTCGGTAATCCATCCTACTAAAAAACCAGCCCCTATAAGGACAACGAACAGCCCTGGGCTTACTCTGAAGCCTGTTGTGCGAGCATAGTAGAGCACAATAGACATGCCGATAAAGGACACCAGCCCAGCCCCAATCACGCCTGATGGTCTAAAGACTGTTTTACCAAGCCCATCACTGACTTGATCGACGATAGGGTTATGGATGACTTTGCTGAATACTCTGTCGACAGGACCAAGCTGTCGCCTCGTACTGGCCATAATCCGTGCAAATGAGTGTGTACGTAGAGCATGATTAGAATGCCTGGGTTCGTGCTCTTTCGTGCTGACGTGCTCGTGCAGCTTTTTTGCCACTTCATGAGCATTCTTGGCCTTTTCACTAGCTTCCTTTGCATGGTGTTTTTCGTGAGAGGTGGTGTTTGGTTTTGTTTCGTGAGATTTTGACTTTAGACTTTCGTGGACTCGGTGTTTGGCTTTCTCGATAGATTCTTTTGTTTCGTGACCAGCTTTTGCTGATTCGTGACGTGGTTTATTTGCGTGCTTTCTTTCTGCCATTTTATACACCCCCAGCTGCTTGGTTTGCCTTGATTATATCTGCCTCATGGGCGAGCAGTCTAGACCGGGCAAACATGTAACCGGCAAGGGTGAAGACTACAAGCCCGACAGAGATAGACGTTCCGGGTCCTGTTCTCGGCAACGTAGTAGCAGCTAGCTCTACTGTCTTGCCTGCTGGACGGGGTAGTTCAATGGTAACTGTATTGCCAAATGTGTTAGTTATCTTCATGTCGTACGAAAGCGGGTCAGAAGTCGATATGGGTGTGGTAGGGATCGGGTTTTTCACCTTTACTTTAAAGGTCCTACTAACTGAGCTTTCTGCTTCTATATCGACGTTATCCCAGACGAGCCTACGCTCTGACTCATCAAGTTCAGCGCCACCAGTGTCTGTAACTTCAGCGTATTCGAGTAGGTCATGTATGTCGTCAACGAATGGTTGGTTGGTAGCTGCAGCCATTCCGCTATTGCTAAGCGTAACTGTGAATACAAGCTCATCACCACCCTCAGCTTGTGTGCCGTCTGCGTTCTCCAGCGACTGGGTTGTGTTTGATACTGTTTTAGACTCATTGATGATTGAGATGGGTTCTTCAGGTTCGATGATATCTATCATCAGGACACAAGCGCTAGTTGGCTGAACATCGCCGTACACAGCGGCTAGTCTTGCTTCTATTTTATACTCACCTTCACTAAACGTACGGCTTAACTGGTGCTTAGCTTGGTCTGTCTCTAGATCGGTAGTCTGTATTAGCTGACCGTCTATATAGTAGTTCAGTTGTGGCTCTGTGACACCGTCCTTGATATCGAATACCGACTCAAACACTAGGCTATCCCAGGTGTTTTTCTGAACGATGCTTAGTTTCTCACAGACAAGTGTTGGTACCTTCGTTTGGCAACTACCATTGTCCCGATCCACGTCCGGTTCATAGTTATCCGCATTCGGATCACTTAAGCAGCCGTATGTGTAGTCCTGACAAGACCCATCATCTTCCGTGGCGAGGGGGCTATAATTCTTTTTCGTATCGTCTGTGCAGCCTGTAACTACCTGGAACCTACAGAGACTGTTGTCGCTTATAGCTTTTGGATTATCGCTTGTGTTGAGTGCAGATTCATCAGTACAGGCCGAAGGGTACTGGCAGTCTTCGACATTGGTACTTCGAATCTCCCCGTTATTGCTAGCCCACTCATCGTCACATACAACATATCTACACAGAGTTGAATCGTTTTGAGTTGTGCCGACTGTATGGTTGACAGCGTCACCATCAGCGCACCCAACAACCGTCACAGGACACGAGTCAGTGTTGGTGTAGCTAACTGGGGTGCCATCATCACATATAACAACACAGCCGATAACTCCATTGGATGGGATAGGTATGTCAGTACCTGGGCAGGTGTTGCTTGTGATGTCTACACAGCCTCCTGTTCGAGCGTCGCTAGTAGTTATGATGCCGTGGTTGCTGGCGTTTATAGTTGCCTGGTTGCAGACGCCTACCCCAGGGGTTGCTGATTGGGCAGTTGCAATTATGGTGATGTATCTCTGCTGCGAGCTTGGGGTGACTGTTTCAAACTCCCATGAGAGATCATTACCGTTTACGGTCCAGTCTCTCGCTACACCACCTGATGCTGAAAAGCTCACGTACTTTAGCTGGCTAGGTAGTGTGTCAGTGATAACTACATCTTTTGCCGGAGCATCACCAACGTTTCGATAGTGTATCTTGTACGTGACAGTTGAGCCTACTCTTGTATCGTTGTTGCTTTCAAGTGTTTTGAGTATTTCAAGCTCTGGCTTTGCATTTACCGGTGTGCTGTCGCCTCTTTCCATAACAATATTGCCACAGCCATCAAGTAGTATCCAGAACTGTTGTCCGCTTGTGAGAGTACCCTTTGCGGCGCGGAACGATTTGTTTCCCCAGATACTCAAAGGGCGTTCATAGAACGTGGTTGTTCCGCCTTCGTTGGTGCTGACTGTAACTTTTCTATCGAGGCTGGCGTTCACTGTATTCTGGTGTCGGCCAATAGAGAACAATTCGTTACCATCGCTGTGATGCAGGTTTACAAGTTCGGTTTTCCTGATGTCGCTATCGCTAATTCCATAATGCCTGTATATGTCGTCAATATCTTTTCTTCCAGCCGAGTCGCCGAACTCCATAGCTAGTAAAACATCATCTGTTTTAGTCCCACCAAAAACGATGTCATTCATACTACTAGCCAACGAAGGTTGTGGCGGTGATATCAGTGCGAAGGATTGGATTATCAACGATAGAGTCATGAAGATCATGCCTACACGACGAATTGACTCCTCTTGGTGGAGGCGCTTTGCATAGAATGCCAGGTCGTTTAGCAAGCCAGGGCTGAAGGATATATTAGATACGAGTTTTCTAAACATTTTTGAGTTTCATTTTTATTTGTTAAATACTGGTGGTTATTTAATCATACATAAGCATTTCGTACAAGCTTAGGCCCTTGTAGGCGTAGGCCTTATTGCGTATAATCCTCTGAGTCTAAAAAAGTCGAGGGATAATTTGTCTAAAAAGACCAAGTCTGACTATGATTCTGGGTCCATTCAGGTCCTTGAGGGTCTAGAGCCGGTTCGCAAGCGACCAGGTATGTATATAGGTAGTACCGGTATCGACGGTCTACACCATATGATTAAAGAGGTTGCCGATAATGGTATTGACGAAGCAATAGCGGGTCATGCTAGCGAAGTAAAGGTTGAGATTCTCGAAGATGGTGGAGTTAGAGTTACCGACAACGGGCGTGGTATACCTGTAGATAAGCACCCTAAAACAGGCAAAAGCACGCTTGAAACAGTTTTAACCATCTTGCACGCCGGCGGTAAATTTGACGGTGATGGCTATAAGGTCTCCAGTGGTCTTCACGGCGTTGGTGTGAGTGTCGTAAATGCACTTTCAAGTAAGCTGATCGCTGAAGTACACAAAGACGGCATACTGTATGCACAAACATATGAGGCTGGGGCACCTGTAGCCGACATCAAAAAAGTCGGTAAAACTGATTTTCAGGGTACGGTCATTAGTTTTTGGCCAGACACGACCATCATGGCTAAAGAGCCGTTTGAATATGACTGGATTGTTGACTACTTAAGGCACCAGGCTTATCTCACAAAAGGCGTTAAAACAACAGTTATAGATCATCGATCATCCGAGCGCAGCTCATACTATTTCGAAGGTGGTATACAGTCGTATGTCAGGCATCTGAACATAGGTAAAGAAGTAGTTGGTGACAAAGTATTCTATGCCGAAAAAATCATAGATGACGTATCTGTAGAAGTTTCATTGCAATATAACGATTCGTTCAACGAAATGGTAAAAGCATTCGCTAACAATGTCTTTAACCCCGACGGAGGAACACATATTGTCGGTTTCCGTACTGCGCTAACCCGTAGTCTAAATGATTACGCGCGCAAGAACAGCCTTCTCAAAGAAAAAGAAGATAACTTAAGCGGTGAAGATGTTCGAGAGGGCCTCACAGCAATTATTCTTGTTAAAATTCCTGATCCTCAGTTTGAGGGCCAGACGAAAAACAAGCTCGGAAACCCTGAGGTGCGAGGAGCGGTTGAAAAAGTAACAGGCGAATATCTCAATTACTTCTTCGAGGAAAACCCAAGTATTGCCAAAGGCATCGTCGGCAAAGCAATTTTAGCGGCCAGGGCACGTAAAGCAGCCCGTGCAGCCCGTGACAACGTAATCAGAAAAGGTGTTCTAGAAGGCGCCTCAATGCCTGGTAAGCTTTGGGACTGTTCAAGCCGCACACCTTCTGACAGTGAAATATTTATAGTAGAGGGTGATTCGGCTGGCGGCTCTGCCAAGACCGGTCGAGATGCCAAGAGACAGGCAATACTCCCGCTCAGGGGGAAGGTGCTCAATGTTGAACGAGCCCGACTTGATAAGATGTTGGCGAATAAAGAGATCGTTGCTCTAATCAAAGCCATGGGCGTAGGTATAGATGAACAGTTTGACATGAATGGCCTACGCTATCACAAAGTTATTATAATGACGGATGCTGACGTAGACGGCTCTCATATAGCCACGCTACTTATGACGTTTTTCTATAGGTTCATGAGAGAGGTAGTCGAAGGTGGATACCTGTATCTATCTCAACCTCCAACTCACGGATTTACTCAGGGCAAGAAGATCCATTACGTTTACAGTGATGACGAGTACGAACCTAGGCTCAAAGAGCTTATTGCGGAGCGCAAAACAAAGGGTGTCAAAGTAGACGCAAAAGATAGCCTAGAGAAGCGGGCGGGTGTAACCGTCACAAGATTCAAGGGTCTCGGCGAAATGGACGCTGACCAGCTCTGGGAGACCACCATGGATCCAGAGACAAGAGTCTTGCTGCAAGTAACCATTAAAGACGCAGAACGTGCTGATGCAGTGTTTAGCAAGCTTATGGGTGACGAAGTAGAGTCGCGCAAAAATTTCATTACCACGCACGCAAAATTCGCAAAGGACTTGGATATTTAGATGGCAGACGTAGACAAGACAACACCAGAACCAGAGATCGTGCAGGCTTCAACAGACCCAGGATCTACAGGTGTGAGGTCGAGTAGCATCAGTAAACTGATGGAAGATAATTTCCTTCGTTACTCTATGAGTGTCATTGTTGCCAGAGCACTACCTGATGTTCGAGATGGGCTCAAGCCTGTGCATCGTAGGATTCTTTATTCGATGGACAAGAACGGCATTCGTTCTGGCAGCAAGACAGTCAAGAGCGCACGAATAGTTGGCGATGTTATGGGTAAGTATCATCCTCATGGAGACGGGGCCATTTACGATGCTATGGCTCGTCTAGCCGTAGAGTGGTCTACCAGATATCTACTCGTGACCGGACAGGGTAACTTCGGTACTATGGATGGAGACCCGCCAGCTGCTAGCAGGTACACAGAAGCCAAGCTGAACAAGCATGCCGAAGCTCTTCTTGATGATCTTGATAAAAACACAGTTGATTTCAGGGCCAATTACGATGGCACAGAGAGAGAGCCAGAAGTTCTTCCAGCTAAGCTGCCAAACCTACTGCTAAACGGTCAGATTGGTATTGCTGTTGGTATGGCGACAAGTATCCCGCCACATAATTTAGGTGAGATCTGCGACGCGATACTAGAGATGATCGATAATCCAGAATATACATTGGAAGACTTGCTGAAGCACATCAAGGGGCCCGATTTTCCGACAGGCGGGATCGTCTATGGAGGCGAGAATATGCATGCTGCCTATGCTACAGGTAAGGGGAGTGTGGTTGTTCGAGGTCGTGCTCTTATCGAGGAGCGAAACAAGCAAGGAGCCCATCGTATAGTGGTCACGGAAGTTCCTTATGGTGTAAATATGTCAACGTTGATCGAAAGAATGGCTGATCTTGTCAAAGATAAGAAAGTTACCAGCATCTCAGACATTAGAGATGAAAGTTCAAGGGGTGAGGTCCGTATAGTCATAGACCTGAAGAAAGACGCGTATCCAAATAAGGTCTTGAACCAGCTGTATAAGCTCACGCCGCTGCAGACGTCGTTTCACTACAATATGTTGGCACTTGTTGATGGGATCCAGCCACGAGTTCTGGGTTTGACAGACATATTGGGAGAGTATCTAAAACATCGTCAGGTAGTTGTTAGACGGAGAGCTGAATTTGAGCTTAAAAAAGCTCAGGACCGCGCCCATATCCTTGAAGGTCTAAGTATCGCTCTCGATAACATTGATGAAATAGTCAAAATAATCCGTGCCAGCCAGACATCTGATGAAGCAAAAGAAAATCTGATCAAAAAGTTTAAGTTAACTGATATTCAAGCTAACTCGATACTCGCTATGCCGCTTAGAAGTCTTGTAGGGCTGGAACGGAAAAAGATCGAAGATGAGTTAAATGAACTGAAAAAGCTCATCAAGAGTCTAGAGGAGCTATTAGCGGACGAGCAAAAGATCCTCGGTGTTATCAAGAATGAGCTAGAAGAGCTAAAGACAAAATTTAATGACGATAGACGCTCGGAGCTCATCAACCAAGAGCTCGGCAAGCTTAGTGACGAGGACTTAATACCGAATGAACAGGTAGTAGTGACATTGACTGCCTCTAACTACATCAAACGGGTCGCCGAGACAGAGTACAAACGTCAGGGTAGAGGCGGCAAAGGTCGACGCGGGATGTCCACAAGAGAAGAAGACCTCATTCAGCAGATGGTCTTTACCAGCACGCATGATTATCTGCTGTTTTTTACTAACAAAGGACGAGTATTCAGACTCAAAGCCTACGAAGTACCTTCTGCTGGGCTAAATGCCAAGGGCGTTGCTATAGTGAATCTCTTGCAGCTGCAGCCAGAAGAGGCAATTAGCGCTATATTCAAGATGCAGGCTAACACAGAGGATGAGGGATATTTGCTGATGTGTACACGTATGGGTGTTGTTAAAAAGACATCTTATGATAAATACAAGAACGTACGTCAAAGTGGTCTGATAACGATTAGGCTTGATGACGGTGATGAACTCCGATGGGTCAGGTTCACCAGCGGTAATGATGAGGTGGTGATTAGCACCAGCCAGGGGCAAGCGATTAGGTTCCATGAGTCGGATGTACGTCCTATGGGAAGAACTGCTCGTGGTGTCCGTGGTGTCCGTCTCAGGAAAGACGACTTTGTCATCGGTATGGATAAGGTTCATGAAGACACATCTATGTTCGTGATCAGCAAATTAGGCTACGGTAAACGCACGAAGATTTCACAGTTTACAGCCCACAAACGAGGAGGAGTCGGTATTAGGTCTGCGGTTGTAAACAAAAAGACAGGAGAGCTCGTAACGGTACGTGCCCTCAGGCCCGGTGCCAGTGAAATGATCGCTATTAGCAAGAATGGTCAGACTATAAGACTCGGACTCGATGATATCTCAGAGCTCGGCAGAGCCACACAGGGAGTCAGGGTCATGAAACTTAATGCAGGTGATGAGGTGGCTTCTGTGGTAATGGTTATGGAACCCCAGGACGAATTAGCGGACGAAGATGAGACCCCGCAAGACAGTAAGTCGAAAAAGAAACCCGCGAGTAAATCAAAAGCTAAAAAATAAAGGATGTAAATAGGTGGAGCTAGCAGATTTTAGGTACATAATCGCAGGAGCAGCTGGCTGGACTGTTGCTCAGGCTTTGAAATACGCACTATCTCTTAGACAAGATGGCTTCAGCCTAGATGACTTTTTTGCATCCGGTGGAATGCCAAGCTCACATTCTGGGTTTGTTGCCTCTATAGCGACTGTAGTTGGCTTGCAAGAAGGTTTTGAATCGGCCGTGTTTGGAGTAGCGTTAACTTTACTCGGCGTGGTGGTATACGATGCCGTAGGTGTGCGTAGAGCAACAGGCGAAAATACCAAAATACTCAGTGATATTTTGGCAAAGCTAAAGATTAGAGAAACCTCACTGGCCCTTAATATGGCAATGGGCCACACGCCTTACCAGGTAGTAGCAGGTGTTTTCACTGGTGTAGTCGTGGGTCTAGCTACCAATCTGCTGATTGGCTGAACAGCTCTTTCAGAATATATTGTTGTACGAACTACACCTATATTTCTGTCTGTGTGTTGACTTCTCTAGTCTTTTAGCGTAGATTACACAGGTTCGGAGTAAGTCTACAAAAAAACAGATCGCTCACACCAGGCGACTTTTTTGTTCTCTTGAGGGAGAGCTTGCACATCGAAGAACTTTGAAAATTTAGTTGTGTAATGTCAACGTTTAATTACTTTTTTAAGTTTGGCTTCTATAGCCAAAATATAAATATCTTTATAGATAGAGTTATTCTGGCAAGGAGTCAATCTTTTTCAATGAGAGTTTGATCCTGGCTCAGGATGAACCTTGTGTCGTAAGACGCAGCAATAGATTGACGGCTTTAGCCGCCAGTTCATTGAAGAGGTTTTGAATGAACCAATCAATTTTCATTTTTCAATGAGAGTTTGATCCTGGCTCAGGATGAACGCTGGCGGCGTGCCTAATACATGCAAGTCGAGCGGAAACACTTCGGGTGTCGAGCGGCGGACGGGTGAGTAACGCGTGGATACGTACCCCAAACTGAGGAATAACTGCCCGAAAGGGTAGCTAATACCGCATATGGTCTTCGGATTAAAGCTTCGGCGGTTTGGGAATGGTCTGCGTCAGATTAGCTAGTTGGTAAGGTAATGGCTTACCAAGGCAATGATCTGTAGCTGGTTGGAGAGGATGATCAGTCACACACGGAGCCTTGGGGCACGCCGGTGGGTACTGTCAGCCACGAAGACATGGTTCCTTCCACCT
>JBCCHY010000026.1:0-14550 GCA_039028495.1 Patescibacteria group bacterium | reverse complement strand
GAAAACTTCAAACCTTAGTAGTAAATAACGTAAAGGGGCTAGAACGAGTACTTTGACAACTATATAACTAAGTTATATAGTTTATAAAATGATTACTGAAAAATTAGTAAGACCGGTATGGGAAGATGTCTATTATAGAGAACGGCGCTCAAGACAGGATCCGGCTACTGTAGAGGTAACTGAACGACATCAGCTCAGATACTATGAGCCTGATAACCCAAGCTTCGCAATACCGTCTGGGCGTCGTTTCGCAATTGAAATCCCTATCACTATTGCACAGATTACCGTTAGGGATGAATATGTTGCAATATCGGCGATTTTTCATCATAGAACGGATTTAGAGCAAGAGAATAAGATATGGTTTAAGCCCGATGGTTTGCTTAGGCCGGTATATACGGACACATGGCCGGGGGGATATAATAGAACCGGATACATAGCTAACTCTGACGATCTTGTTGTTCCTGACTGGACACTTAGCACTGCTATTAGCGAACCCTCACCCGCAAGAGTAGTATTACCAGCTCCAACGTTACTATGAGCCCATCGAGCTGTAAATCGTGGTGCCACAGTTGAGTTTCTATCTACTATATACAAAAGCACCACTCCAGGTGAAATAGTCTTCACTGGCTACTGCCGCCTCTAACTTATATACTAGTATTAATGGACGTAACAATTATTCTACTGGTAGCGAATCTAGTTGGACTACTATTATTAGCATTTGTTATGACTACCCGTAGTGGTGGTAACGACAAAGGCATGCAGCGTGAGTTCAAAGAGAACCGTAAAGAGCTCAGTAGCAACCTCAAAGATACTAGTGACAGCATTAACAAGCAGCTACTGGGTGTCAGCAAGCTTCAGAATGATGCGCTCGGTAAACTAGGCGAGCAGATAGAGAAACGTCTC
This sequence comes from Patescibacteria group bacterium, assembly GCA_039028495.1. GTDB lineage: Bacteria > Patescibacteriota > Saccharimonadia > Saccharimonadales > VXPC01 > JBCCHY01. The sequence continues at coordinate 13,647 of JBCCHY010000026.1, read as the reverse complement.
AAGAGCCTGCAGGACGACAATAACAAGCAGCTAGATCGTATGCGCCATACAGTCGATGAAAAGTTGCAGAGCACGCTAGAAAAGCGCTTAGGTGAGAGCTTCAAGCAAGTAGGCAAGCAGCTAGAAAGTGTGCATAAGGGCCTCGGCGAAATGCAGAACCTCGCCACTGGTGTTGGTGATCTACAAAAAGTCCTCAGTAACGTCAAAACTCGCGGTGCCTGGGGCGAGGCCCAGTTAGGCGCGCTACTAGAAGAAATCCTCAACCCAGAACAGTACGAGACCAATGTCGTTACCAAGAAATCTTCCAAAGACCCCGTAGAGTTTGCGCTAAAGATACCAGGCTCAGAAGACGGCCAGATGCTACTGTTACCGATAGATGCTAAATTGCCGCTAGATCGCTATGAGCAGCTCCTGTCTGCCCAAGAGGCATCAGATGCTGATGCTCATGCAGCAGCGGCAAAGGCTCTACAGAATCAGATCAAACTAGAGGCAAAGCGCATCAGTGAAAAATACCTGGACCCGCCAGCCACGACTGACTTTGCAGTTATGTACCTACCTATCGAAGGTTTGTACGCAGATGTTGTGCAGCAGGCAGGAGTCGTAGACGAAATTCGCAAGAAATATAAAGTAGCCGTAGCAGGTCCGACGACGATTTTGCCGATACTCAATTTCGTCCAGATGGGGTACCGCACCCTGGCTATCCAGAAACGCACGAGTGAAGTCTGGCAGGTCCTCACAGCTACCCGTGAAGAATTCGGCAAATTCGGCACGCTCATGGACAAGGCGCAGAAAAAACTGACAGAAGCCAGCAACGTGATCGAATCAGCCAGTGCGAAGAGCCGCAACATAGAAGGAAAACTTAACAAAGTTCAAAGAATTGGCAAGCCTGATTAGGGTATAATATCTGTATCATGAAAGCACCGGTAATCCACGGTACAAACAAACGCCTGGAACGAGCTGACGTTTTGAGCGTCAAAGAGTACCAACAGATTGCGTTTAAGACACCGGGCAGAACAAGCTGTGACAGCTGGCGCCCGATACGCGTCGGCCAAGTACCCCGTGGTGTATTGGCAGTCCCCGAAGGTAGTGCTATAAAGCATTGTAAGCTGCTTGTGAAACAAGCATTACCAACACTTGTCTCTTGGGGTTATGAAACAGGACAAGATGCAGATGTTATCGCAGAGTGGGAGTACGTGAGCGAGCATGTAGCTCCGTTCCCGCCGCCAGCTGGTAGTCTGGCGGTAGCAACAGTGGCGCTGCCGACGGCACTGACTGGTTCGTACCAGCGGCATCCCTCACAGCCAGCTAGTACCCACACCACATCCCCGTTCAGGCGAGCACCACAACGTGTCCCAACTCGCTGACACTCTGCTATAATCTGTTAAATCGAGGAGTCCGTTATAGCTGACGTATTCTCTGATGAACTAAATGAAAAGTATGTCGAATAATTTAGATCTTCACTGGTATTACGGCGATCAGGCTGACGTAGCTCAGCTTAGCAGCGCCCCGGACAGGATCGTTATATACACTCATGGATATGGCGTTAAATGGCACAGCAAGAGGCTTTTTTCTGATATCGCAGGGCATTTGGCCAAACAAAACATAGCTAGCGCACTATTTAATCTCAGTGACTATGACGATAAAGGCAACGCGACATTTCTACCGCTAAGTGACCAGCAGGAGAGATTGCGGTCGGTACTGCTGCGCGTCAAAGAACTGTATCCAATCGCAGAGGTCACTATACTGGGACATAGCATGGGGTGTGGTGTGATCATGACTGCCTACGAAATGCTTGACCAGATGGTAGACAGATATATCTTGCTTGCACCTGCAGTTGGTGCGCCCGGGCCGCGGATTTACGAGGGTATGTCAGTTCGAGAGGGTGCAGAGGTGCACGAAGATGGGTCAGTCAGCTTCCCGCGTAAAGACGGCACGACGAGTACTTTTAGCCACCGCTATGTCCAGGAATTCAGTGCTGATTTTGACGAGGCGTATAACCAGCATCTGCCACAGGTCAAAGATCTACACATCATCCTAGCAGAAGCAGACCAGAGGTCAGAACAACAAATGAAAACTTTTATGGATAATGGGGCCGTGATTTTAGAGGGCTCAGACCATAATTTTGAAAATGATGGGCATAGAGCTGTTTCAAGATCTATCCTAGGTGTATTCCAGTAAAGTACTTCATCGAGTAATATATCTGTATGTCAGAATTTACAGTACCACAAGTAGATTGTATAGATGAACTCATTACTTCAGGTCTTGAGGTAGGCGTTAGTTCTATGCATATACCTTCGTTTTCTAGTTTCGCCGCTGTGAAATCAGCACTCAGGTTTGCGAATGACCGAGAACATTATCGGGAGGACCAGGGCTTCGAGGTTGCCAAAGCTAATCAGTATATTGCGGAGGATGATGGCGATATCTTGCAGAAGCTTACAGCGGCTGGCGTACTTGGTAGGGCATGTAGAGGATTCATCGACACAGTAAACACAGTTGGGTTTAACGGTGCCATATGGCGGCCAAATGAGGTTACGGTTAATAGATATAGAGCAGGGAACGAGATATTGCCCCACCATGATACAGACGGCGATATTAATAGGTCTCTTGTAGACACTATCGCTAATCTATTTAACTGGCTGTGTGTAGATGTCGGCCACAGCACAACTGAGCCAGCTGCATCTGTCTGGGATAGAGCGAGTCATATGGTGGATTTTTCTACCCAACCTTTGCAAAATGTTGCCTCTCTAGATTTCTTATTTCAGGTAGCGGGGACAAAAAGCTTGATGATCTCAGACCCCAGTATACCGCCGTTAGATGTTTGCGACTATGCGGCTATTGATATGATCCCAGGCACTGTTATAGCGATGCGACGCGAAGCTATAGGGCTAACCAGGTTCCCTATATCACATGCCGTACCAACACAAACAGGCCCATCGGTCACAGCAATATTGTCAGAACGTAGAGCTCTGCAGGATCCTGAAATATTCCAGTCTTTATTACTAGAAGATATTCAGCCTGAACTAGAAGCGCTACTTTATTAGCGCTCACGCTTTGCTAAATCATACGGATAGCCTATATTCACACTAATATGATTACTGCTAGAGAAAGATACGCAGCTGCTTACGAAGACGACCTGGGCTTGCTGGGCGAAAATATCATGCTGCAACGAGCAGTTCGAGGGTTAATATCGCCGGGGGAATCTACAAGGTCTCTTCACACACGTGATGCAAAATACTACCTAGACTCTCCAGATGGCATCAGATTTGTACGTAGCCAAGCTAACCCTGCTCATCTCGAATGTGTTGATGCTGAGGTAGCAGACAAGGTTGTTGGGCGAATCGTGCTTGATGATGGTTCTGTTGGGCCAGATATTGCAAAGATTGCTGTGGATAGAATGCTGCTTCAGCATTGGACTCCTGAACTGTCTAGGCTAGCGGGTGTGCCTGTACCGCAGGCGCCGATTGATATTTCACCTCGTGCGTGGATGTGGGAGCAAGAGCCGCATGAAGACAAAATAAGGCTTGTAGATAATGGTAGGTCGAAATGGGAAGTACCCGTGTCGGAAGACAGATCAAAAGGCAGATATGTGGCAGCTACATTCGAGCAGAGAGAGGCACTAATGTGTGCTCTACAGAAAGTACTAGGTATCAGTGGTCTGCCAGACACGATTGTGACACCTAAGCTAGAAATCCGGGAAACGCCAGGTGGCTTTATCGGGCCGCTACTGCCACTGCCTGCAGGTTCACGTAGCGTTATACATACTGCTATAGATGAATATGTAGAGCCAGAGGTAGTAAGTGGCCTAGCAGTTACTAGGACCGACAAAGTAGTCGACCTTGTCGAGAGATGCGTCTTAAGTGCAGAACATACAGAACTACCTTCGACCATCATAGCCAGGATTGTGCGAGCAGGTCCCCATGCTCCCCAAGTATCTGTCTATTCTGTTCGCTAGCCCAGATATAGGGCTTTACAGCTAAAGCTGTCAGTCTATAGAGGTGATAACAGCTTTGCTCTTGCGCCAAAGCGCCGTTCAGGCTTTGCTTTATCGTCTTCCATACCCCAGTATCTCAGCTCAATCGCAGCTATTTGAGGTGCACGCATTACGACCTTCATAGCCTTGCCACTGAGGGTTAATGGGCAGCCAATGCGGGGCCCGAAGTCTTCAATTTCTGCCTCTAGCTTAGGCCCTTCACCCGATTCAAGCAGCTGCTCTATGATCTCGTCGAATAAACCATCACCAAAATAGAACCCATCATCTCTCAGCACTGTATTCTCCGGTCGAAATCTTTTTAGCAGCTCCGACTCGTCTGAGTTTCCTAGCTGGCCACTGTATGTGATCTCACGCAACCTAACAATATGTTCGTACATTAGCTCTATCATCAGAGGTTCCAGTTTTCTCGTATGCCTAGCTGGATGGCCCTCGACTCCATGATGCTCTAGCAACAGCCCGAGACTGTTAATGGACACACAGGTTGTGAGTGCTGCTGTATGCGTACCTGCCTGTAGCGCGGCTAGATAGGTGGCTTGGCCTTCACTCGGTGTCGTGGTTTGCCCGACTTGGAAGACACCGAGAGTTTTCTGTAGCGCCATATTAGTTGCATTTGCTAATGTATTTAGGACTGGCTGTCTTCCTCTATGTATGTCAACTATTCTTGAGGCTAGTTCTGCGGACGCCGAATCTACCTCTCTATTTGTGTTAGTGGGCAGAACAGCCTCTTTGATGGCAGTACCGAACAGTCCAAAATTGATAGGTTTATTTACACCGTAGGCGTATGTTGCTTGTAAATCTAGAGGCTCAGCTGAAAGCATGGCGTCATTTGCCTGTCTACGTGCGTTTCTATCGGGTGCAGTATGAATCATAGTTTAAACTACACTAACATAAAGTAGACAAAACGTCGATACTATATCCTAACGGAGGTTTGTAAAGACTATAGGGAAGTCGAACTCATTAGATCTAATCAGCTGTATAGCGGTCTGCAGCTGGTCCTTTTTGGGGCTCATGACCCGGACGGATTCTCCCTGTACCTGAGCCTTTACTTTCGGCAACTCGTCTCTGAGCAGTTTTGTTATCTGCTTGGCTTCGTCTTGTCCCAGGCCATTTATGAAGTCTATCGGCCAAGTGATTTTCATATTTGACTCAGTGGTCTCATTGCTAGTAATAAATGTCTTTTGATCTATACCTCGTTTGGATGCTGTACGCCTGACCATATCCATGATGGCATCGAGGTGCATTTGATTATCAGCAGTGATCTTGAAACCAGCCTTATCATCTAGCCAGTCTATGTCTGCACTGGTGCCTTTCAGGTCGTATCTATTTGATAGCTCGCGGCGCACTTGGTCGTATACATTATTCATTTCTGCCAGGTCATACGTACTCTCGATATCAAAGCTGAACTGTGCCATATTGTAGGAAAGTATACCACTAGATCGATTAGGCTAAACTCTACAATAAATTTGCTGTTTAAGGTACTATGTACCAATGCTACTTAATGGCCACACTTTTACTGCAAATAACGTATGCCCATTTCTGGCATTTGAAGACGAAGGCTATCCCACTGATAATGTAGCAAAAGCCTTCATAGCTGCAGCTGCAACACATGGTATTGAGATAATTCCTTCTGGAGCAGCTCAAGAGTCTGCGGTTGAGTTAATTAGACGCTATCGTCATGAACCACGAATAGATCTTGATTCCATGAACTGGCTAAGGTGTCTACTGGCAGCCGAAGCCTACGAGAACGATAAAGATTCTCTGGTCTCAGGCATAGATCAGCTCATTGCAGCTAGAGGGGTAGTTAATTTGGTAGTTGCAACTAGCCCCAACGTAATTGGAGAAATCACAAAGAATCTAACAGTAGGGTCCTATGCCGCGCTGGCAGTAGAAGACGATCAGTACACAGAACTGCCAGAAGCTTCTCGTGCTGCAAATAGTATGCGTACGTCTGCAAAACGAAAAAGTATACGTTTGAGTCACGCAGGGAGAAACATCAGACAGTTATCAATTGCTGAGAACCCTAGTGCAGAGCGTAATAAGGTTGAGTGGGCTATGGGGGCAACGTTGCGAGCCTCAGTAGTTAACTTAGCCGAAACAGTTGTTATGGTTGTACATCCAGATATAGCAGAGTTAGTGATATCCCTAGCGGGTAATCCTAGTGTCGGTGATCAACACATAGGTGACTGGTACGGAACTCTAGAGCTAGATACAAATATCTCGCCACCAGTTAGCGGACTAACAGTGCTTAGGTGGAGGACGTACGAGTAGACAAAGTTTACATAAAGTGGTAATGTATATCTATGAAACATGATGTCATGGCTCCTGGGAGCCCTTTTTATTTTCTAGAGAGCAGGTGTCTTAAGGGTCGTCAGTCTGACGCCGATAGAGTGCTAACTGCTTTTATGAGAGAGGTGAACCTCGACCCCGATCATTATGCAAGCAGGATTGTTGGAAGAGAGCTGCTTCATGCCTCTGGCGTGAAAGCACACTTCCCATGGATGTCGGCTTATAGCCTAGCCTGTGATCTAGATAGAGTTGACAGAGGTGGTCATACTGGCGAAGTCTCCCCAATCCGTGAATCAACCAAAAGACCTGGCCAAGTTGCTGTGCACGCATTTCAAGGCGTCAACGGGCTCACGAACCCTAGAGTCCAAGAAGTTTTGGCTACTCACCCAAGAGGTGTTGTTTATGGGGAGCTAAGTGCAATGTCAACCAAACAGATTCCAATCCCGGCTGGCGTGAGTTTAGCTCATCACCAGGTTGATGGGCCATTTGGAGCTCAGGGCGAAGGGCAGCTAAACCCATTCATTGGACGCAAGGATGGTTTTTTTGATGCAGTTGTTGTTGATGCAGCCAGGCGATCGGCAGGAAATGCTTTTGTCGCTGGTGCACTTGGGTTTGGGGACGGTCGTTCGCATCTACTAGAACAAGCTATCGAGAGGTGCGGTATAGATACTCTTGAGATACATCGTGAACAGGGTGGTCTTGAAGCAGGATTCTCGATAGTCGTTAGACAAGACGTAGTCTTGGATTTATGTAGCTAAGCTTTCAATACTATATAATTAGCACCAATGTCTTATAAGTATAAAGAGGTGGCAGAATTAGCCGAGCAGCTTGCTGCTGAGTTTGAGCAGCTTGAAGACAAAGCCGTGGTCTTGAAAGACAAGCGACTAGGTAGCCTAATGGCCGGCATCAAAGACCAGCCAGCAGACCAGCGCGCAGCTTACGGCCAAGAGGTTAATCGCCTTAAAGAGGATTTGCATACAAAGGTTGCAGAGTGGAAAGCAGCCAAGTCATACGTGGCCAAGCCTGACATAGATGTAACCGCTCCGTTTCATTTAAATCAAGAACCGATCCAGCTTCCTAATACTCATCTTGGTTCGATGAACCCTCTCATGACCGCGCAAGCAGAAATACTCGACGTGTTCTATCGTATGGGGTTCACCGCAGTGGAGTCTCGTCAGCTGGATAACGCGTATTACATGTTTGATAGCCTGAATTTCCCGGAAGGGCACCCAGCCCGCGACGAATATGACACGTTCATACTCGAACAGACAGATTCCGAGGGTGAGCCCTTGCTAGCGCCTGCCCACACGAGTGTGATGCAGAATAGAGTACTTATGCAGTACAGGGATAATCTAGATAACGACGAGCCAATAGCCGTTGTCATACCAGGCCGGACGTTCCGTAACGAGGACGTAGATGCACGTCATGAGCATACGTTTTATCAGATCGAGGGCGTGTATGTTAGCCGTGATGCAAATGTAGCTAATCTAATCGCTAGCCTCAAAGCGTTTATGACCGACTATTATGGCAAAGAAGTAGATATTAAAACTCAACCATTCTACTTCCCATTTACTGAGCCATCTTTTGAAATGGCTATATCATGTCCATTCTGTGACAAGCAGGGCTGCAAAGTCTGCGGCGAGGGCTGGATAGAACTGCTCGGCTGTGGCATGATTCACCCCAATGTGCTCAAGGAGGCCGGTATTGACCCAAATGAGTACACGGGATTTGCTTGGGGCATAGGATTCATGCGTATGGCAATGATTAAATACGACATCGAGGATGTACGGCATTTCCAGTCAGGCAAATTAGAGTTCTTGAGGCAGTTCGCATGAGTGCGCTAGTTGACAAAATGGACAGAATGAGAAGCCACCTAATCGGGGATAGTCTTCCCGCACATCAACTGGACTTAGCATTCAAGATGATCTTAACTGATATAGATGCGAGAATAGCGAACGGTATGGATCAAGATGTGGCATACAGCTGCATGTCTACGGCTTGGCTCTTAAAGATGGAAGGGATATCAATAGCTGATATACCAGATGAACTTGATCCTGAAGGTGGAGTCGCGACCTTAGAAATAGAAGGAAGGCCTCCACTCTTCCTCGAGCCATCAGAGTATAGACTTGTTCGTGATTCGGTAGCTCATCTCAGTCAGGTTAGTTTTGCCGAGGATGGAGATAATCCTAGCTTTGCCTCTAGGGGCTTTATGGAGATAATGTTCGCATGAGGGTGAGCCTAAACTGGATTAGACAGTATGCAGAGATCGATGTTTCAGACGAGGAGATTATTCGTCTTGTAGGTCTACGACTTGGTGAGGTAGACAGGGTCACTAACTACAGTGAGATTTATAAAGATGTCATTATTGCCAAGGTCGTAAAATGTGACAAGCACCCAGACGCAGACAAACTAAGTGTCTGTTTAGTAGATGATGGTGGTACAAATAAAGACGTAGCTCGTAATAAAGACGGACTGATAACAGTAGTCTGCGGTGCCCCAAATGTCCGCGCGGGGTTATTCGTCGCATGGCTACCACCTGGATCAACTGTACCGTCTAGTTATGAAGATGAACAGCCGTTTGTCCTCGCCGCTAAAGAGCTTCGGGGTGTGATGAGCAGTGGCATGATTGCGAGTAGCGCAGAGTTAGGGCTAAGCGATAGTCACGACGGTATTTTAGAACTGCAGCACACCAGCCATCGAAAGTCAGACAAAGGCGGTACAGCCAGCCCAGAGTGGGTAGAATTGTCCGACAGCATCAAGGACCAGGACAGTTTGATCGCCCCAGGAGATAGTTTTGCAGATACATATGGCCTGGATGATACTGTCATTGATATCGAAAATAAGATGTTTACCCACCGCCCAGACTGCTTTGGCATCTTGGGTGTTGCTAGAGAAATAGCGGCCATTACTGGAGCTACATTTTCCTCGCCTGATTGGTACCATAACGACTACAAGTCTGATGGCAGCGAAGACGACCAGCTGCGCGTAGCTGTATCAACCGATTTAGTAAGTAGACTAACCGCCCGAGTGGCTACAAATGTGGAGATAAGCCCCTCTCCGCTTGCGGTGCAAGTAGAGCTTATCAAAGCTGGCATGAGACCGATCAACAACATTGTAGATCTGACTAATATATACATGCACCTAACAGCACAGCCGCTACATGCCTTTGATTATGACAAAATTGCGGACAGATCTGCAGGCAAGGCTACTTTGCTAGCTCGCCAGACTGAAAAGGGCGAGAAACTAAATCTCCTAAATGGTAAAACGATAACCTTTGACAGGCCAGCAGTAGTGATCGCAACGGACAAAGAGCCGGTAGCATTAGCGGGCATAATGGGCGGGGCCGATACTGAAGTAGATGAGACCACTACGAAAGTCATATTCGAATGCGCAACATTCGATATGTATGACATCCGCCGCACATGTATGCACTATGGGATTTATAGCGATGCGGCGACACGGTTTAACAAGGGTCAAAGCCCGCAGCAAAATCTCGCAGTAGTTGGCGATGCAGCAGAGCGTGGTGCGCCTACATGTTCGTATTCATCGGCTCATCCGTATGTATACGATACGGGCGCTCCAAGTATTAGCAACAAGCCAGTGACTGTATCGGCAGAATTTGTAAATCATCGCCTAGGCACAGAAATGAAGCTGGATGAAATGGCAGAGATTCTAATGCGTGCGGAATTTGATGTCTCTGTTAAAGAGGACGAGCTGTCAGCGCTAGCTCCGTTTTGGCGAATGGATATTGCTATAGCTGAGGACGTGGTAGAGGAAATCGGCCGGATCAATGGCTACGAGACAATTCCTCTGCAGCTACCTGCCAGATCTTCGAAGCCTACTGTGAAAGATCGGCTACTAGATACAAAACACAGCATCAGACAGTCTTTAGCTGCTGCCGGTGCAAATGAGTTGTTGACGTATTCATTCGTACACACTGATCTGTTAAAGAAAGCAGATCAAGATCCAGCTCATGCCTACACCCTAACAAATGCTATTAGCCCCGACCTACATCACTACAGGCTTAGCGCCACCCCAAGCCTGCTTGATAAGGTAAACGGAAATGTTCGAGCTGGCTACAAAGAGTTCGCAGTATTCGAAATAGCTAAAACGCATAATACAACCTATGTAGATGATGGCCTGCCTATCGAAATCGAGACCCTCGCACTTGTATACACGAATGTTGAAGCTACTGATGAACAGCCGGCGTATTACATGGCCAAGAGATATCTAGAGCAGTTAGCCCGTGATATGGGTGTTCTGATAGAGTTTGCCCCGATCAAGGAAGAGTTACCTTTTGATCTAGTGCAGCCGTATGATCAAGCGCGCAGTGCTCTCATCATGATAGACGGAGACGTGAAGGGGATCGTTGGAGAGTTCAAGCAATCAGTAGAATCAGGGTTCAAGCTCCCCCGTAATACCGCTGGTTTTGAAATAGGTGTTAACTATCTGATATCGGATGATCACCACCAGCCGTATACGAGACTTTCTGAATATCCAACGTCAGACCAAGATCTAACGCTACAGGTCGCGCAAACAGTAGGCTTTTCGGAGCTTGAGTCAGTAGTTATGGAAACATTAGAATCCTCTGGCTTAGAGTTTACTTATAAAACACTCAGCATCTATGCTCCAGACAACGAGACGAAAAATGTATCGTTTAGGATCACAATGAGCAGTAATGAGCGGACCCTAACAACCGAAGAGGTCTCCGGTGTAGTAGATTCAGTGGCCTCTGCTGCTGAGAAGAAGCTACAGGCAGTAAAAATATAAATAGAAAAGTACGGGCGCATCTCATAAATAGTGCTCTTGTTCGAGTTCTTGTAGGGCGCGTTTAAGAATATAGAGTGTAAACGAAACAAAAGAGTGCTGGCCTGTATGCCTAGATGTTTGGGTGAGCGTTATCAATGTCATCTGCTGATTCAGACAAAAACATAATAGTTCCTAGGAAAAACTTTCCGAGATAACCTAGCTCGTCATTTCGTAGTACTGTTTCCCGTCTCATTTCTTGACGAGTGTAATCGGCTTGATCACTCACCAGTCTTGCTAGCTCATGTAGACCAGATACTCCACAAGAGGGGTCCTCGATTATCCTTCCACATGTTTCAATAGCTTGACCGCAGGCGTCAATAAACTTTTCATTGTCTGGAGTAAAGAAACCTTGGTCACCTGACCATCTTTCTAGAGTTTGGACTTTTGCTTCGTCAAAGATTTCAGAATGTACTAGGAATAGATATCTTACTATCGTCTGCGAGTCAGGGTGCAAACCCACTTTTAAAGGCTCCGTAATTGATAAGTCCAGCCCTTTTGGATCGAGTCTTGTGTACTGAGTGAGATCTATACCATCAAGATCGATGCCTAGCTGCACAACACCCCTCAAAGGCTCCCATCTTTTATGTAGTCTGGCAATTGCATTCTTGTCTGTAAGCTGACCGTCTAATATCATAATATGATTATACCATAAATAGCGTTATAGTCAATATCCTAGCTGCAAGTATTGGAGAGTCTTAAGGATTAGCATAAGCTAGTTAAACTTATGCTAAAATGTAGTTACGGAAGTGATGAGGTGGAAATCTCTAGTAAACATTTCCAAAAGCTGGGGCCTAACCCCCAGCTTTTAAAATGTTCTACTCACTAGTCTTCTTCAGGATACGGCGGAAAGTACTCCAAAAACTCGTCGAGATTCATCCATACAACTGAGCAGCCCGGGAAACGAGCTTTCTTGCCTTTTCCGGCGAGTACTAGGTCATGGTCTTTACGTACCCTCACTGCGATACTTGAGCGCGCTTCGACAGGTGTCATTCGAAATCCGAATTTGCTGACCGCTATTCGTGCGATTCTATTTGTTGTGGTGCCTAGTATCGGAACATCCTCAAGCTCATCCCGGGTATCGACATTGAGTATATAGAGAATGTCCCTCGATACTAGCCGTAGACTTTTATGTATCTGAGGTGGCGTTATGGGTTTGTCGAGTGCATTTAGATGTAGACACAGCTGGTTACTACCAGGAACCACATCTAATCCCCTGGGATCGTGTATTCGTGCGGTCATTTCCTCAGCCGCACATCTAACTGCTCGTTGAAACGTCGTTGTCATCTCTAGCCATGCTAGCACCTACAATTGTTTTTGTCAGGTGTAGCCACTTCTGTTATAATTGTCAGCCGAATTCAGATATAACTTCAAAACGTTTGTGAAAAGGAGAGAATAGTGAGTCTGTATCAACTAGTAGCTGCACCAAGAGATGCGCTTGGACGCAAAGTTAACGCTCTGCGCCGTGATGGTGCAGTGCCGGCAAATATTGTGTGTAAAGGCAAAGACTCACGCTCGATTCAAGTTGACTATCTAACCCTTGAAAAAGCACTCAACGAAGTTGGTTATACACAGCCAGTAGAGCTAGAGCTCGGTTCGGACAAAGTAACTGTACTAGTTACTGACATCACGCTCGTCCCAGCCAAGAATACATTGCAGCACGTCACATTTCAGGAAGTCCGAAAAGGCGAAAAAGTTAAGGCAGACGTACCTCTCGTGCTTACTGGTGATGCACCAGGTGCTGCTCAGGGCCTCATCGTACTTCAGATACTAGATACGGTAGAAGTAGAGGCAGGCGCCCTAAGTATCCCTGAAAGCCTTGAAGTAGACGTAACTTCACTGACGGAGGATGGCGACACAGTGCGTATCAGCGCATTGACTGTGCCTGACGGCGTCGAGATTCAGGATGACCTGGAGTCGACAATTGTCCGTATCGAAGCACCTCGTGTAGTTGAAGAAGAGCCAGAAGAAGTCGAAGGTGAAGAAGCCGAAGAAGGTGCCGAAGGCGAAGGTGGTTCATCTGAAGATGGCTCGGACGCAGCTCTGGCTGAAGACAGCAAAGATCAGTAGCATTTCAAAAGAAGGGGGTTAGGTACGTAAATGAAGCCGATTCTCAAGATCTTTACGTTTACTAAGCATCTGTGGCCGTACTACGCGGCAGTCTCGTTCTTTAGTATTTTGATAGCACTAATGGCCCAGGCAACACCAATAGCTACAGGTGTCTTGATAGGTGAACTGCAAAACCTTGTTACAGATACAGAGGTTAACAAGACTCTTGTCTGGGCGATGGTGGCTGTTATCGCAGTCAAGGATTTAGCTGAGACCATCACGTTTTATGGTTACATATACATCTACAATGTATATCGTATTTTCGCTGTTGAACCTTCAGCTGGCCTACTTCAACATAACACTGAGATGAAGAGCGGGAGATGAAGAGCGGGAGATGAAGAGCGGGTGATGAAGAGCGGGTGATGAAGAGCGGGTGCAGCCTTCCTGCCTCCCCTATTACTGCTTATTTTACATCCAATGAGCAGAACAAAATTGGCTGTGGCGCTGCAATACCT
>JBCCHY010000025.1:0-14915 GCA_039028495.1 Patescibacteria group bacterium | reverse complement strand
GTATATGGAGTCCCAGCTCATGAGGATCGTCGGTACCAAAAACTGCCTTCGTATCTACTCCAAGCTCTTTGTTGTTATCAAGCGTCTTTTGTCCTAGCCCTGTTATGAATTCTTTGCGATCAACTGGGTAGTGCTGGCTGATTAGATCATCATCCGGAACCAGCATTTTTGCAGCGACAATTTTTAAACCTACTTTTTCAAATCGCGTTACTATTTCGCCCACTACGCCCCTAACTACAGCGTCTGGTTTCATGACTATCAGTGTCTTTTCCATTTATATACCTCTCGTGTTTACAAAATATTAGCAGAAAGCAGGATGATCAGTACAGCTCCTAGGGCAATTCGATACACCCCAAATACCTTCAGATCACTACTGCTTATAACTCTGAGTAGCGCGCTAATAGCAACTAACCCAACTGCAAACGAAGCCAGATTGCCGATCATAACTTCAGCAAAATTATCACCGAGCAGCTCATACCCGCGTCGGCTGAGCAGTGTTTTTAGGGTTGCGCCAGAGATGATGGGTATAGCCAGCAGGAAGCTGAATTCTGCAGCCACACGCGATCTCAGGCCAAGTAGCAGACCTGCCAGTATAGTAATGCCTGATCTAGACGTCCCGGGAATCAAGGCGAGCATTTGCGCCGAACCAATCAGGCTTGCTTCCATATAGGTTATGCCTGCGATCAGACCCTTCCCCTTTGGTTTTTCACGTATAAACACCATTGCAAATCCCACCATAACCAGCATCCCCGCCACAAGCCAGATATTGTCATTCAGCTTAGCAATGATATCCTCAGCAAAAAATCCGAAGATTGCCGCAGGTATTGTCCCCAGCAATATCTTCAATGCCAGAGAGTAGTCTCTGCGAATAGTTTCTGCGACGATTGATCTAATCCTATCCCTCGTGTACCACACGAGTGCTGCAAGCGTACCAATATTTAGTAGCACATCGAACGCAAAGCTATTCGCGTCTCTTCCTAGCAGAGCACCGACGATAACTAGATGACCCGTACTAGAGACTGGGAGAAATTCCGTAATACCCTGGACAGCTCCAAGAATTATACTTATGACTATATCCATGCACTACATTATAATCTAACCCATGAAATACTCCGAAGCAGTCATAGACTACCTAGAGTACCTAGAGATTGAAAAGAATAGATCTCAAAAAACGATTCAGAACTACCACCATTACCTGCGTAGACTGGAAGACTTTGCTGGGGACATATCTGTAGCCGATATCAACCAAGAGCTAATTCGTAAATGGCGCTTGTGGTTAAATCGGTTAGGCACTGGCACCAGTGACGAGCTCGGTAAAAACACCCAGAACTACCATCTAATCGCACTGCGTAATTTTCTAAAGTACATGGTAAAAAAGGGGGTTCCTGCACTAAGCCCAGATCACATCGAGCTTGCAAAAGTCCGCCGTAAACAAGTTGATTTCTTGAGTCTAGATGAGATAAACCGGATGCTATCTGCTGCAGGCGGCAAACAGATGGTCAATTATCGTGACCAGGCTATTATAGAGCTGTTATTTAGTAGCGGTCTACGCGTTTCGGAGCTTGTAGGACTCAACCGTGATCACGTCAATCTAGACAGGCGGGAGTTTATGGTACGTGGTAAAGGACAAAAGGACAGGCCTGTGTTCGTAAGTGCTGCAGCAGCTGATCAAATACAGATGTACTTAGACATGCGTGAAGACAACTCGCCTCCACTCTTTATTAGGACTGCAGGTAAAAAGGAGGTGTCTACAGACGGTGATTTCTTGAGACTCAGCCCTCGTAGCATCCAGCGCATCGTAGCTAAATATGCCAGGCTGGCCGGAATAACTAAAAAAGTTACCCCCCATACACTACGACATTCATTTGCCACCAATCTACTCATGAATGGTGCCGATCTCAGGTCCGTGCAGTCTATGTTGGGGCATGAGAATATTAGTACTACTCAGATTTACACGCATGTGACGGATCAACATCTTAAAGAGGTCCACCAAAAATTCCACTCCAAAAACCAGACCACCTCAAGTTAAAGTCAGCCAAAGCTGCTTTATTAGCACGAGCTTCTCGGGCTATAATCAATATCGATATTCACGGGTTCAGCTGGAGCGGTACTTTTTGTACAGCACCAGCTAGCTTCCGCAGATATATTTGATTCTAGCTACGGGGCAGATCAAAGCGCTACTTACTAATCCAAGCGGGCTCAAGCTGCGGGATCCCAAACCCTCTGGCTCCGAGCTATTTTGGAATTTCTCTGCGAGAACCGTGAAGGAGGTGTACGATCGGCACTCCGACTGTGGCTCGTAGCTGAGAATATCCAAAAGAGCCGGAGAGGCAACCGGACAGAAGCAGCTTCTGCTGACTTCAGGCTGGTTGGCGGCCAGAGGGTTTAGGGGGTTAAGGCTGGCAGGAGCTTTCTGGCCTACTCGTAGTAACTGATGTCGGAATAGCTTCTAGCTGCTTACATAGATCTAGGCCCACATCTATAGCATACTCTGGAAAATCATAATATTGCTGGAGTGGTATTCGCTCCTCAATACGACGTAGAACATCATTCGCTTTACCGGTGGCATCTACTACCGCCTGTACTCCAGTAAAGCTTATTGGGGTCGGGCTAGCTGTGTTTTCAGCTTGAACAGTAACATTATTTGGTTGATAAACTGATGTTAGCCTGATCATGTAGGTATAGTTTGCGCCCGAAGGAATAGAGTCGAGGCTCACGCTACAATCGCCACCTACCGTACAGTTAGCTAAGGTAATCTCACCACCCCCAACTAGTGGTGGCGTAGTTGTTGATAGGTCCTGGAGAATTGGCCACGACGTATTGCCACCAGAAGATGCGGGTCTGAGATAGAGTACTCTCGTTTCTGCAGCAAGAAGATCACGTGTTAAGCTGACGCTAGAGTTGATTGGTGTAATCTGCAGACGAACAACACCAACATTTGACCCCCAGCTGCCACCAGCTTCTGGTAAGTCAGATCCAGTAGGGATAGCGCTAACTGATGTATTGCCAGGAGCATTCCAGGTAATGTTTATACGGTCTATGGCCGCAGGATTACCACTACTATTTACCGGAGCGAGCTCGAAGACTGTCGACCTTTCAGTATCAACGGGTACGATTATGTCATCCGGCTCTTGATCAACTGTCACACAAGCAAAGCTGACTAGATCGTCGTCACCGATGGACGGTACGCTAAGTGCCTCGCCCGAATTAATATCGCAGTCATTTTTTGAATACAAGGGGTTTCTGGCTAGTTCTGCTTTGGCATCATTGACTGCAGTCTCGGCTGCATAAAAGGCCTGCGTGTTCAGCTGTCTGTCAAGAGACTGCTCTTGCTCACGCCTCATAATACGTGCAAATGATATGACAATTAGTGACAGCACAATCATAATCACAACACTAACTGTTAGCGATACGACACCGTACTGGTTTAACTTTTGTCTTGTCATTGCACCTTCCTATAGACTAGCGACGATAGTGTTGAGACAGCACAGAATTCTGACCCCGAAACGTTAGTTGCACATCTCTCTATCTCTGCTGGATCTGTGTAACCATTACCATTATCGATGGCTGAATTATACCCAAAAATCTCACTTAAGTCACCTGATGTTGCCGCATCGCCTCCAAACGCAACACGCATACTCGCCTCTACCAGACCACTATCCTCGAGTATATTGAAGTGAACTAGATGCATGTCCTGACCAAGTAGTTCCTCAGCGGCGTTCAAATCTGTTGGCTCACTACTCGAGCTACAGTCGCTTGTTCGCTGCACATGGATGCCATAGCTGCTCTCCACGCTCGGATCAGTAACAGCATCTAGCCTGAGCTGCTTGCCAGGTGAATACACATACCACACCCCCCCAAAGCAGTAGTAGCTTGCAAGTGAATACGCCGGGTTAGTTGATGACAGAGTGCCAGACTCAATAGGAACACCACTAAACTGAACTGACCGAGTAACCCTATCCAGGGCGCCGCGGGTGACTTCTTGAACCCTTGCCTCTGTCGTACCCTTGTAATACAGACGCCCAATAGCAAGTAGTGCGCTAAGGACCACGATCAGAACTACGGAAAATGTAGCCGTAGCAATCATCAGCTCAATAACGGTGAAGCCTCTTTGTTGTATCTTTACCATACTCATGGATGGAGCCTATAAGTTATTACTAACTGATCTCTGTTGCCGGCACGAACCTCATCCCATGACACACGAACAGTAAATAAATTATCATCGAATATTGACGCACCGTCATTCGGCCCATCTGGATCATGAGTTATAGAAACTTCAACATTACTCTCCGGGAAGCCCTCAGCGACTGTTGCCTGACAGTCCAAGTCAGTAGTCTTTATCTCCACATGGCCAGGGTAAGAGCGCCACGTGGACGGCTCGCTTGGGACCGTCGTCGTGTCAGTGCTCGATAGCGCCCTGTTATGATCTAGACAGAAAGCACCTGACTGACTAAAGATCCTAGGGGCTTCTTCTTCATCAGCATAGAATTTGAGCATCTCTACCTGAGACTCGGCGATCTTTAGAGCCTGGACTCGTTCGCGTGCTTCTGCACCTAGGTCGAGACTGCGTCTAGCTATACCAAAAGACGTTGTTATGGCGAGGCCAATCAGTGCAGCACTAAGTAGTACCTCCACAATCGTCTCTCCCCTGCTATCATGCATCATGGCAAACACCTCACTGGTGGCTCAAGCAGAGATTCAACAGTCTGTCCATCGAGTCGTACCGCTGCAAATTCGTCCCCATTACTTAAGCATACCGTAAGGGGCTCCTCTATATCTGCCCCACCTAGCCTAACGAGTGGGCTCGACGGAGCAAAGAGAGTGCTGTGATCCAACTGACTTATAAACTGATTGTCCGCCAATCTAGAGCTCGTAATACTAAACTCATCTGTCGTCGGGTCGACCAACGCATACATGGCAGTTGCTGATCCGCCGGACGCAAAGGTATCGCCACCTGATGGAGACGTAACCGTGTTCGGGTCATTAAATGTATCAAACACGACCACCAGACCGCGCACAAAGGATATATCCGACTCAGTCCTCTTCTTTATATAGGCCGATGTAACCCCTGTCTCCCACTGGATTGAAAAGTCTTCTACAGTATCAAACTCAGGCGCAACGATGTTGCGAAGCACCTGCGTATCACCAGACTGTCCAAAGCCTTGAGACGTGGAGTCGTTTAGCGCTATGATTGTGTAGAGGCTATAGCCCGAATCAGGTTCTATATCTGGTATCTCGAGGCTTGAATCAGTTACTGGGGTCTCGCCGAACTGTATCGCCTTGCCTATCAAGACGCACTCATTATTCTGACCAGTTGCCGCAGCTGCGCTAACCTCAAAAGTGATTGATCCACCCGAGTCACGACATCTAATACCATTTAGCTCTGGGTAGACACCTGTTGCAACATCGTTAACCACATCTCGTAACTCCGACTCAAACTGCTTAACACTCTGATTAAACTGTGTGGTTCTTTGGTATCTAGTAAAGATCGAAATAGCGCTTACAAACATAGCGCTCGCCACGGTGAGAAATATCATGACTTCTACTATTGTATAGCCGCTGCTGCCACCCCTGATAATACTCATGCTTACATCTTACCACATTCTAGGCTTTAGCCAGGCCAGCATGAGCGAGCAAAAGCCCGCTCTTTACTGACCTATCTCGGCGCATCTTGGATATTTTGCTTTACGGGTCGGCTTGCGGCGGTACCGTATGTACAGCCACAAGCCACTTCCGCAGTAAAATTCCAAGCTCCACTCGAGCTGAACCTAGAATGCACCAGCACGTTTATGAGCTCAAATACAGGGCTCTTTTGGCTTTTGTACACCTCCTTTGCGTGTCCTCACAAAGAGAAATAACCAAATAGACGCAGGTCTGATTCCAGGGGAGCTAACAGAGACCATTCGAATCACTGCACTGAAATTCCAAAGAGTGCCGAGATAGGATCAGTGCAGTGAGCTGTGCTCGATGGCAGGGTCCTGGCTAAGTGTTAGAGGAGGATGTCGGAGGTGTACCAGTTAATAAGTTGCTCCCCCCACAAAAACACAATTACAGTAGCCAACATTAATGCTGGGCCGTAAGGCATCTGTGTCTTTGGCCCCATCTTTTTTAGTAGTAGTCCAGGAAGCGCTATAAGAATCCCGATAATGGATGACAGTAAGATCACCAGCAAAGACTTGTAGGGGTCAGCGAGCAATAGACCGAGTAGGAAACCTAGTTTTACATCACCGCCACCGATCCATTTACCGCTAGATACCTGAAACAGTATGTAGAAAACTCCACCACATGCCAAAAGGCCCAGCACAGAGTCTCTAACTAGTTCAGTTCCACCATCAAAAAATGCAGCCTCAACCGTAATAAAAGCCACCGTCAGGGCAATCAGCGGGTAAAGTATCTTATTTGGGAGCAGCAACCATTTGATGTCATAAAGTGACAAAGCAACAAACCCAACAATCGTCACTAGCCAAAATACCAGTCTAGAGTATTCAAACCCACTGAGCTCGAATGGCCAAAAAGCATAGATAGTAATGAATAGGCCTGCTGTAGTTAGCTCGAGCAAAGGATATTGGATCGATACCTTACTTTTACAATGTCTGCAGCGTCCCCTGTTAAGCAACCAGCTGAGTAGTGGGATCAAGTCTCTACTACCAAGAGTTGTTTTGCAGCTGTCACACTCGGATCTACCACGAACCCAGTCGCGCCCATCATGAATACGGTCAACAAAAGCACTGACAAAGCTCCCCATAACAAGCCCAAGTATTCCTAGAACAAAGTAAATCATCGCCAATCAGCATAGCAAAATAAAAAGAGGCGGTCGAACCGCCTCTTTGCTACGCAAAGGTAGCTATGCTATACGCACTGAGCTACACCAGTATCACCACCGCCTGAGTTTTCTACGCTGAATATGATTGCGTAAGATCTTGCGCCTGATGTTAATAGTGTGTTGTTGTCACACGTATATCCGGTAACTATAGCTATAGTATCGATAGGCGTGAACGTACTAGCGGTCGCATCTATCACAGCCTGGACTTCACAAGAGTTAGGTATTGGGTCACCGGCATCGTCTTGTGCTTCTGTACAACCGCCCGTTGGGCTCGGTGCTGCGCCAGCGTGACTAAATGAAGTTTCTTCAAAGTACGAGAAGTCTTCGTTTTGGATGCTCAGCTCAGTGGCAGCAGGTGTGCCAGAGCTAATAATAGATGCCGGCACGCGGCCATTGTTATTCACAACATATTCCGAAACAATGCTTGAGAACCTCGCTGCATCACTACGGCGCTGTGTGTTACGGCTGTTTCTCTGCAGTGCAGGTACGGCTAAGAATACGATTAGCATGATTAGCCCTGCGATCGTAAGTACGATCATAACTTCAATTATCGTGAAGCCTTTTTGATTATCTTTTAGTGCCCTGGGACTCATTATAGTCTTCCCCTTTTTTACTGCTTAAATTAGCTATAAAGCTTATGCCTATAATTTAACCACATATGTGGAGCCAAATACAACCCCTAATGCTCAAGCTCAGGCACCGCCCAAATAGATGAGATTATACTTAGCGCCATTAGCACCAACGGCTTACAGGACTATAAAAAACGGGTCGAATACTAAACCCCTCAGCCTGGCAGGATCCTGGCTGAGGGATTTAGCGGAGTACGTTTTGCCCAACGAGTGAATAGATCGGCAGCAATATTGCGCCTACAATAGTTATAGAAACAATGCCCAAAATGACCATCAGCACTGGCTCAATTATTGTGCTAACTGTTTTTATCTGGTTGTCGACTTCTTTTTCGTAGTAGTCAGCCGTGCGTCCAAGCATCTGCTCTATAGATCCTGATTGCTCACCAACACGCAGCATGTTCGGCACGAGACTCAAGAAACTCGGGTCCCCCTCTATTGCATCCGCGAGGGATTTACCTCCCTTTACTTTTGCTATTGCTTGTTTGATAGATCCTCCGACTATAGTGTTGCCTATCGATTCAGAAACTATCTCCAGTACTTGCAAAAGTGGAACACCCGACGCAACCAGCGTTGATGCTGTACGGGCAAAACGGGCCATATAAAGCTTCATGAATAACTGGCCGAACGGCGGAACCCGCATCTTTGCTTTATCGAACTGGGTTTTACCCCTCGTGGTACGAATATACTGCCTCAGAAAGACCACTGCAGCTATAAAGCCAGCCACTAATACAATGCCCCCTGGACCACGAGCAAAGTTAGATAGATTTAGTAGCGCCTGAGTTATAAACGGTAGATTGACTCCATCCTGTCCCTCGTACAGCTGTGCTACCTGTGGCAAAACAGCCACAATCATGAATGAAACCACACCGAACATAACTAGCACGACAATCATTGGATAGACCATTGCTCCGCGGACTTTGCTTAGTATCTCAGCGTCTTTCTCCTGCTGGAGGGCCAGTCGCTCTAGTGAAGTATCGAGAGTACCTGAAGCCTCACCAGCTGCAACTAGTGAAACAAATATCGTACTGAATACTTTGGGGTGCTTTGCCAGTGCATCCGAGAAAGGTATACCGGATTCGATATCCGCTATGATCTCCGATATTAGAACACGCATAGGTGCGTTCGTAGTCTGATCAAGCGTGCTACGCAAACTCTGGACAAGCGGCAACCCAGCATTAATAAGCGTAGATAGTTGACGCGCAAATATTATGCGGTCTTTTGTCTTTATCTTCTTACTACCTAAGCCAAATAGACCTGATTCACGCTCAGGTTTTATTTCTATCGGCGATAGACCTTTTTCAATCAGCAACTGAGCAGCAGCACGCTCACTAACAGCCTGGACTTGGTTCTTGACCTTGCTACCTGTATTGGTGTCCCTAGCTGTATAGTTGAACGTCTGCATCTAGCCTCTCATAAGCCTATCTAGCTCTTCGACGTCAACTGCAAAATTGCGTGCTTCGTCATACGAAACTGTTCCATTGTGAATCAGCTCAACTAGTGTTTTATCCATGCTCTGCATACCGTACTCGGCACCTGTTTGAATAACCGCCTCTAGCTGGTGCGTCTTACCCTCCCTAATTATATTCCGCACCGCAGGAGTTGCTACCAGAATTTCAGCCGCCACTATACGACCACCACCAATTTTTGGCACGAGTCTCTGGGAGCAAATCCCCATAAGTATATTACTTAGTTGAGCTCTAACCTGGGGTTGCTGATGCGCCGGGAAAACATCTATCATCCTATCAATACTCTGTGAAGCAGAGTTGGTGTGTAGCGTAGCGAATACTAGGTGACCTGTCTCAGCAATTGTAATTGCAGCTGAGATTGTTTCCAGGTCACGCATCTCACCGATCAAGACCACATCAGGGTCCTGTCTCAGAGATGAACGTAGAGCAGCGGCGAATGAAAACGTATCATAATGAACTTCGCGCTGAACAACAACTGACTTTTTAGAGGAATGAGTGAACTCAATTGGGTCTTCGATTGTCACGATATGTTCTGAGCGCTCAGAGTTAATCTTGTCCACCAGGGCAGCTAGTGTGGTCGACTTACCAGAACCAGTCGGGCCAGTCACTAGTACTAGTCCTCTTGGGTATTCAGCAAATTTCTTCATGATACTCGGCAGACCGAGCTCCTCCATGTCGATAATCTTGTTAGGTATCAGCCTGAGAGCTGCCGCCAAATTACCACGTTCATGAAATGCATTTACACGAAAGCGTCCAAGATCACCAAACGCAAAACTAAAGTCAAATTCTTTGTCTTTTAGTAGCAGCTGTTTCTGGTCCTCATCAAGAATTGCATAAACTAATGCTTCAACTGACTCGTCGTTTAAAACCTCCGAACCAGCTACAGGAACGAGTGATCCATCGAGACGTAGCATGGGCGGTAAACCTACCTGGAGATGAAGGTCAGAGGCATCCCTTTTGATTACCTCCTCTAGCAGTATTTCTATTCTCAGTTCTTTCACTTTTGCCCTCCCTCTTTTACGCGCTACTCGCTGACGCTACTCTATTGACTTCGTCGATGGTTGTCATTCCTGCAAGTGCTTTTAGGTATCCGTCCTGTCTCATTGTGACCATTCCTTGCTCCATTGCGAGTTTTTGAATCTCGCTACTAGTTGCATGATCAATAATGAGTTTTTGAATCTCTTCACTGACATTAAAAACTTCGTAGAGACCCAGACGTCCTTTGTAGCCACCAGGATGATCATCATCGTCTATCCCGCTGTACAAAGTATAAGCGTTTTGGCCCCTAAGTGGCAAGCTCGTATACCCTAGATCTTCAGCAACTGCCTGCATGACAGCTGCATCCTCTGGCAACAGCGCTCCAAGCGCCTCCTGTATGGCTGCCAGCTCTGCAGGAGTGCTCTGGTGTTCTTCTTTTTCTTCTGATACACGTCTTACGAGTCGCTGCCCAATGACTGTGCGTACCGTACTAGCAATTAAAAACGGCTCAATGCCCATATCAAGAAGTCTTGGCAGAATACCGGCTGCTGAATTAGTGTGTAGTGTACTAAAAACAAGGTGACCAGTCAGGGCAGCCTGTACTGCAAGAGTAGCCGTTTCTTTGTCACGTATCTCACCAACCATGACAACGTCAGGGTCTTGACGCAGAATAGACCGCAGACCCGATGCAAAAGTTAGGCCTACTTCTGCATTAACCTGGATCTGGTTTATGCCATCCATTTTGTATTCAACAGGGTCTTCAAGGGTAACAATATTGACATCTTCACCTTTGATCTCTTGTATGAGTGCATAGAGAGAGGTTGATTTACCAGAACCAGTTGGACCTGATGTCAGTACCATTCCATTGGAGCTTGCTATGCCATGCCTGATTGTTTTGAGAGCTCTGCCCATATACCCCATGTCTTCCAGCTTGAGGCTAGTACCTGATTTGTCCAAAAGACGAATAACGATCTGCTCACCCCATACAACTGGAGATATAGATATACGCAGATCAATATTTTTATCAAGCACTCTAATCGTAAACTGACCATCCTGGGGGATTCTGTGTTCGTCAATCTTTAGATTTGAAAGTATTTTGACTCGAGATACCAGGGGGGCCTCGGTGGCTTTTGGTAGCGTCATTATTTCTCTCAGTACGCCGTCGACACGAACTCGGATTTTGAGCTCTTTCTCTAGCGGTTCAATATGAATATCTGACGCTCTGTTTTTTGCGGCATATTCCAAAATTGCAGACAGGGCCTTGCTGATAGGAGAGTCCTGAACAATCGTCTTGATATTGGCGTCACCACCTGCTTCGGTAGTCGCATTCTCTTTGCCCTCTAGGACATCGGCGACATCTTTGTCCAACTCAATCTCATACTGCTTAAGTACGTTTCTGATACCCGTCTCAGATGCCAGGTACACCTTGAGTGGTCGACCGATTTTTGTCGATAGAAAGTCTACAGCCTGGACGTTACCGGCATCCAACATAGCAACAACTAGCCTGCCCTCCATCTCGCCAAGAGGCACTGCCATGTAGCGCTCAGCTACTTCTTGGCCTAGGAGGCTCAGAGTCTGAGGATTAACTCGTGCTTCACTCAAGTTGACGTAGGGGACTTCTGTAGATTCTGCTATTGCTCTAGTTAAGTGCTCGTCTGTGATGATTTCCTTATTGACGAGGTGAGCAAACAGCGGCTCTCCAGCCTCTTCTGCTTCTTCAGTTTCGTTGCGCAGACGAGCTTCCGAAATTAAACCCTGATCAACTAATCTCTTTTGGACTTGCTCTTGCGTCTCGGCTAGCAGCATTGGCTACTCCTGAGCTGCTTCAGCTTCGGGCTGATTTTCAGTATCAGGTGCAGGCACAGGGATCGGCTCAGGTGTTCCTCCGATAGATATCTCTTTAGTCGGGTTTAGAGAGTTGCTGTTGAAGTACTTTGCATCAGGCTGGATAAAGGTGGAGCTTAGTGGCTCAACTGTCTTAACAACCGTCTTATGGTCGGATCCCCCTAGAATAAAGTTGCTTATGATCAAAGAGACTACAGCTGAGGCAACTACAGAAATAAGAATCATTGTCTTGTCTTGACTACGCATTACTTGATCGTCCTTTCACCAAACTGAACTTCTTTGGACGGCTGATAGTATGTAATCAGTTCCAGGTTGAGCCTCGCGTCAGCATCACCACCCGACAGACGCATAGACCGGATATCAAAAGGTCTAATCGAACTAGCCAAAGTGTCAAGTAGCTGCTGCGAACCAGCATAGGTCGTATTAACTGCTAACGACAGCGGTATCTCTACAGGCTCAGGGTTAGCGCTCGACTGCTCGGCCGTTAGCTCATTGTCTGTGCCTGATATACCAGATGTAGTGTAATTACCTGTTCGCAGTATTGCTTCCATGCTCGTAAGTAGAGCTGCAAAGTCATACTTACTCGGGAGCGCATCAAGAACCACTTTTGAATTGCTATCATTATCACCGATGACGGATTCTACTGAATTTTCAAAGTTGTTATATGTAGTAGTCAGAGCATTCAAGTTAGAGATATTTTCTTGGACTGTTTCTTTGGAGTCTTCGAGTGCAGAAATGACATCGTTTTGATGATTTAGCTTAGTTATAAGTGTGCTGCTACCAATTAGACAGAAAACAGTTATAGCTGCTGCTGCAACAACCGTTACAACGATTCTCGCCTGGTCTTTATCTATGGCTAATCGTTTTGATGATACCTTCATACTTACTCCACTCCTTCTGGTAGTGCCTCAAATATTGGAGAGGGCCTTTCTAGTTCTGATCTAGTCGTGACGATGTTAGGAATAATTAGCTCGACATTTTCTGCGGCTGTCAGAAACAACTCGGGTTCATATATCAGTCCAATTGAATAGGTTGCACCTACCTCTGAAAGATTTGCTTGCCTAAGCACAATTGAGTTAAACGCCACAGTTTCCTCAGGAGTAATACTTGTCTTAAATTTCGTGAACTTGAGTGTATCTACTAGCTCGTTAACTCTTTCTAGCGAAGATGCCTGTCCCCGCATAGATATAGTAGCTTCTTCAAAATCAATACTAACCTCACCAACAGTCAAATCCACAGGCTGACTTGGTGGTATGAGCTGATTCAAAAATGAGTAAACTCGACTAGGAGCTGATTTTGACTCGTGCAGCCCATTAATAGCCCCTAGCTGATTCTGGATCGTTACAATTTTGTTCAGATCAGGAGACTGCAGCTCAGCAATACCGCTATTTAAATCTTTTTCTAGGCCGTCTATGGTGCGGCCCTTCCACACTGTTGTTGTCAGCAGTAACAGCACAAAGACCAAGAGCGCTACACCGGTAACTAGTATGGATACTAGAGTTATCAACCGCCTAAGTCTACGAGTCTTTATAAACTCGATTTTTACGTCAGGGAGTAGATTAAGTTGAATCATACTACTCTTTTCTCTCCGCGAGACCCGCTGCGACCCCAAAATGGTTGGAAATCGCCTGCAATTCATTTTGCCTGCTTGAATCGTAGTTGACATTTCGCCAGGCATTACCAATCTCAACATTTACACCAAAGTTATTAGCAAGATGCAGCGGGAATTCCGGTAATATAGATGCACCGCCTGTCACGATTATTCTGTCTATTTTCACACCTTTATAACGACCATTGAAAAACTTTATGGATTTATCGATATCCTGCACAAGCAAGTCTATTGTCGGAGTTATGGCATTAACCAGCTGCCCCTCTAATTTGTCTTTGACGAGTCCAAATTTGAACACAAACTGCTCGGCCTGAGCATAATCAACTGCTAATGTCGTGGCTGCTGCTTTTATGATGGCGTCTGTGCCTGTTGATATTGTCCTAGAAAGCCGCGGGGAACCCGCCATAACAATGATGATATCTGCCGAGTGGAGCCCCAGGTCAACCACCATCATAGCTTCAGGAGAGTCGTTTGGCACTATAGCCCTTGCGAGCGCGATACTGTCTGTCTCAAATGCAACCACATTAAGACCAATCGATTCCAGCATATCTAGTTTTGACTCGACTAAGCTATTCGCGACACTGCTGACGAGCACCTCTACTTTGCCTTCTTGAACAGGCGAATCACCAAGTACTGCCCAGTCAACCTTCGATTCAGAAGCTTTTGTGGGGATGATCGAATCGACTTGATACTCTAATGTTTTTTCTAGCTCATGGGGGGATAGCTTGTCCATGTCGACTATTGTCGAGAATACTTTGTTTGACTGTATACCTACAGCAACATTATTCGTGGACATACCGTGCTGCTTAACTGCTTGTTTTATCAGCTCGCTCATCTTTTTTATGTCTTCTGGAGAGTCGCTAAGAGATATATTCCCCTCGACAGGTGTTGAACCATATCGAGCCAGGGACTTAGTTGCACCCTGCCCTTTCAGCTGCACCATCCGCACGGCGCTCGCACCTATGTCTAGGCCAAAGAAGTCAGAAATCCCACTCAAGATACTCATAATCTTGTTAAATTATACCATAAGCAATATCGAATAACAGATTAAAATATAAGAAATTCAGGCCCTACAAAGTAGGCGGTAATCCAATCACACTGTCGGAGCGTGTGTCGCTGGCTGGATGTGGGCCATGAGTGATCTTATCTGGTCAGGGACCGTCGGCTCATAGCCGGGCGCCCCGCGCAGGTTTTGAATGGCTCACCTGATTTTTTCGCCGAGACAGAGCAGGTGGCTCAACTGGTGCGCCAGTTGCCGCAGGGCGGCCGTCGCCTCTTCTGGCGGTTGTGTATCGAAGTGTTGCACGAGGTGGTTGTACTGGTCCAGCAGGGCATTGTAGCGCCGCCTTAAACTAGCGGGGTCGAGCGATTCGGTCAAATCGCCGTCCAGTTCGGTTTTGGCCAGGTGAATGGCGCGCAGTTGCTCGGGGGTTGGCGCCAGGGCGACGAGGACGCGGCATTCTGCGTGGGTGTAGACCGGCGCATCGAGCCCGGCGGCGGCGACGGGGGCCAGCCAGATGGAGGCGCCCAATGTGTGGCTATAGAGCTTGAGCGGGCGATTCAGG
>JBCCHY010000024.1:0-14964 GCA_039028495.1 Patescibacteria group bacterium | reverse complement strand
GAAAAGTTTAGCTACGATACAGGCGAAGGTCATGTCTTGGACGTCACCATGTCTGGAGAAGGCAAGGATACACTTCTTTTCCACGGGGGCCCAGCAGTCCCGCTAGGTCCTGCAGATATTGAAC
The DNA here is from genome assembly GCA_039028495.1 of Patescibacteria group bacterium. Lineage (GTDB taxonomy): Bacteria > Patescibacteriota > Saccharimonadia > Saccharimonadales > VXPC01 > JBCCHY01. The sequence goes on along the minus strand of JBCCHY010000024.1, from coordinate 14,840 downwards.
GCTTGAACGAGGGCCGAAGGATCATATATTTCGATCAAAGGGGGGCTGGGTTGAGTACTCATGCAACAATTGATGGGTACAACCATCCGTTCCATTTTCTCCAGAAGAACACGATGCTAGATGGTGTAAAAGACGGGATCGGGATCCTTGATATGTTGGGGGTTGAGCAGGCGGATGTGTTCGGAGGCTCTTACGGTTCGCTTTTAGCGCTCGTCACAGGTATAAAGCATCCACGCAGAGTAGGGAACATGAATCTATGGGGTATTATCGACGGCTCCAGCAGGCAAATGGATAGAATAATTGACGAGACCGCACAGACAAAAGCACCGATAGAATATGACAGGCTAAAGAGAGTCGTGGGTAGGGAGAATCTGCATACCTACAGAGATAACACTGCGGAGCTACTCAGGCTTGTTACAGACGGTACGGAAGAGGACAGGTCCGCAGCAGCTGCTTTCGCTCTATACCAGTTCAAGCTGTCAGAACCCGTAGATATTGACGGGTCGGGTATGGGCGCTATATACGAATATTTCAACAGCGATGAAATAGCTGATCATACAGGACCCGAGCTTTACGATGCTCTGAGCACTCTTATGGGTCTTAGTGATCTGCGCGGTATGGCATCAATTGCTCTTAAGATTTTTTCGGAAGAATTCGGCATACCTGATAACTTTGTTCGAGACAACTTGCACACATTAGCAGACGAGGCAAGAAGGGTCCGTGTTACGAGCGGCGCTCAGGACTGGAACACTAGGGCGGTTAATGGCGAAGAGCTGCACGATGGTCTAGTAGCTGCGGGAGTTCAGTCAGCCTTTAACCTTGTAGAAAACGCTGGCCATTCAGGCAGTGATCCAAATATGGGCCTAGCGCTTAGTGCGGCCGCTAAGAGCCTACTATAAATCTTTAAGGGGCTTACATGGTGTGGAGAAGCTGCAAAATACTTAGAAGCTGAATTCTTCAGTGTGTATTTGTGAGTCTGGTACACCTGAGCTGCGGAGTATTTCAACAGATGAGTTCATCATGGCAGGAGGCCCACAGATAAAGTAGCGACTATTCTTGAAATCTTTACCCAGTTTCTTCTCTATCGTATCAGCGCTAATGTAGCCGTGCTGTGTGCCGCGGACTTTTTCTTCGCTGAGTATGTGGACCAGGCGGCTACCGAGCTTTTTCTTGAGCGCTCCGCCAAAAGTTACATTTTGCCTCGTACGATTACAGTAGAAAAGGAACATATCACTGCGTTTTGATCCGAGTATGTGCTGAACAAATGGGGTAATACCTATGCCTCCTGCTATGAACACGGTAGGCCTGTTATCTATTTCGCACGTGAATGTGCCGTATGCACCGTCTAGATAGACACTGTCGCCTACGCTCAGTGTAGTCAATTTCTGAGTGTATGGACCGAATACTTTTGTAGCGATACTGATCTTGCCTGTCTTTGGGTCATTGCTCACGACCGAGAACGGATGCTCTTCGCTTATGAATCCGGTGCGTAGATATAGGTACTGGCCAGGGCGAGAAGATATGGGCTTTGTTTGTGGTTCGAAAGCATACAGATACGTTTGGTCGGACACCTTTTTCTTGGTAGCCAGAGTGTATTGTCTCTGCCCAAAAGTGAATAGCTGAGCTACACGTGCAAGCATCATCAGACCGAACACAACTAGCAGCAGCCCCCAATACCATCGGATTAGACCTGAACCGAAATAGAAGGTCCCGATATCTATCGGATGGAGCATTACTATTAGCACCATCGGGTAGGTCAGATAGTGTATATATTTCCAGGGTCTGTATGCAATCTTTGATCTGAGCAGCGCGCTCAGCAGCCACGTGATCAAAAAGATATACAGCGCTCCACGGCCCATTGCCACATGCTGGTCAAACTTGCTATCGAGACTACCGAAAAATACCCACGAAATATCCTGGTTGTATTTTGCCAGTATCAGCACCGGATGAAGCAGTACGAGTACGATTGCGTAGATACCGATGTTTTTGTGGATATTTCTGGCCCATACCTGGTCTTTCAGTCGTAGTATGTGTTTTGTAACGATCCTTGAGCCGAGGGCAATCTGCCACAGAAATAGTATTGCTGCTGCGTAGCCTGTGATTGAAGCAAAGTAGCTGACGAGGCTATCAACGTTCGCCTCTGGCAAAGAAGACAGAATCACAAATGGCAGAAAATCCAGAGCGATCAGTACCAGTATCAGTTTTTTCTTTGTCGTTTCACGCATGTTGTTACTAGTATAGCTGATCACGCTCATGATAGAATAGGTTCATGCTTATGTTTGTGAGTTTACTGGGGATTGTTCTGTCATTTTTACTAGGCGTAGTCGGGCTGCACGTACTACTGAACTCAAACTATATTATGGAAAGCTACAAAAAAACGTATAAAAAGGGCGTTGGGTTGTTTGCCCGCCTGCGCGAACCAAGCGAAACAGTACGCAAGGCACATGTGATTATGTCGCCACTTTTGATAGCGGGGAGTCTTGGAGCTATCCTTAACATCGCCTATTACTGGCCCTCCTAAACCCTCTGGCCACCATCCTCGACCAAAGTTGGCAAAGCCGCTTTTGCCTAGGATGTCTCTTCGGCTCTTTTGAATATATTGTCTGACGGTTCTTGCCGGGGCAGTGCCGTATGCACAGCCGCCAGCAAACTTCCGCGACAATATTCCAAAACAGATCGAAGCCAGAGGGTTTAGGAGCAGTGTTACAAAATCTGGTTGTATAGAGAGATTCGATTCTAGCTCTGTGTCTGAGGTTTAGGATAGGTGCTCAGTATTACTATTCCTTTCTTAGGTTTCTTATCAAGAACTAACAAATTAGCTCTGAGTGTGAGCCTCACTGGGTAGCAATTTTTCTGCATGCACTCGAGCTTAAGGGTTTAGGCCTGAAGGGAATTCTATATTCTGCTGTCTTACGTCTAACCTCTGCTATCCATGTTAGAATAAGCGTTATGAGGGTTTTTCAGTCGGGTAGAATTCTTGTTTGGCTGGGAGTTGCTATCTTTGTAGCTGGTTTTGTCCTTAGTATTTACCTGTATTTATCAGGTGGGCAAGAAGTAGAAACAGAGCCAGAGTTTACTCCCGTAGCACTTGAAATGACATTTAGTAATTTGCCGCCAATCGAGAAGGGGCAATACATACTATGGCGACGGGATAACGGTGTCTACCAGAAATTTGATGAGCAGATTGACCCGGCAGAGGAGTCGCTGGGGATCGTTATTGACTCGGAGCTGACACTCGAGACACTGTTTGAGGTCAGCGTAGAGGCTAGTAGTGCTCCATTATCCCCAACAGGTCCGATAGTGCTAGAAGGTAATTGGTCGGGTGGTAGCGCGGAGCTACGCTTTCCTGTGAATATTAACGGAGCCCAGGGCTCTTTCATCTTGGCTACGCCCACAAATGGCGAGGGTAGCTTAGAGTCCTCAGGAGTTTGGTTTTATGATGAACCCAATGAGTCCAGCTCGCTAAAGCTTGAACAGCTACCGGACGGCTGGACATACGAAGGCTGGGTAGAGCACCGCGAGGAGATGCTATCTATCGGCAGGTTTGAGAGCCCCAACTGGCCTGATGACTCTAATCAATATTCTGGTGATGAACCAGCGTATCCATTCCCGGGCGAAGACTTTATAGCTGGTCGACCTGGCCTACTGGCACCACCACTATCCCTAAGAAGCTCTGGGGGGTCCACTGTACGGATTAGCATAGAGCCAGATATTGATGGAGTAGACCCGACAGGGCGTGAGCCATGGGGGATATTCTTTATGGAGGGTACAGTATCTGGTTTGACTAATGTTGGCGTGCCTGTACCGATCGAGTTCACGGCTGACTACATGACACCCATTGCTAGAATCATCGAGTAAAGTAGCTTTACTTTGTATAGCTATCTCGTATAATACTCTTCATACTGAATAAACAAGGTGAATAAGTTTGTTTGAATTAGGATATTTACTAACATCGTTAATCGCTGGGGGCTTAACCGTCCTGGCACCCTGCACGCTACCACTACTACCTGTAATTATTGGTGGCAGCACGACGGGTAAATCGCTCGCTAAACCAGTACGCGTGATTAGTGCGCTAATCATTTCTATTGTTGTATTTACCCTGCTCCTACGGGTCGGTTCAGGTGCGCTGGGTATACCGGATTCTGCCTGGAAATGGATCACTGGCTCTATACTCGTTGGCTTTGGTGTTGTTACGCTATTCCCCGAAATATGGGAGCGTTTGAGCGCACGACTCAACCTAGGCGGCTCCTCGAATAAACTGCTTGCCAAAGGCATGCAGAGAGGCGGTGCAATCGGCGATATATTGATCGGCGCTAGTCTAGGGCCAATATTCCTAAGCTGTAGCCCGACTTACGGAGCAATCCTGGGCATAATCGCAGAGCCCGATAGCTACGTCACCGGCCTGGTGTATCTTATAACGTACTCGATTGGCCTCGCGATACCACTCATGCTAATAGCAATTTACGGACAGAAGCTAACCCAGAAGCTTGGGGTTCTCAGTGATCCAAAGGGACTCTTCAAGCGAGTTATTGCCATCATATTCATACTGGTCGGTGTAGGTATTATGCTTGGCTGGGACAAAGATTTCGAAGCATGGCTGATCGAAAAAGGCATTTACGACGGCATAGTCGAGCTAGAGTATAACCTAACGGACTAGGAGGAGACATGCCCAAAACTAAACTGATCGCACTACTCATTGCTGGTCTAACGGCAGTGCTGGCAATTCTTCTCATAGCGGGGGGTCTCGGGGACGATTCAGCTCAGCGGGAAACAACTACCGGCACTAGCTCGGAGTCTGCTCAAGTGCAGGTCGATTCTAGCCTGAGATCGTTTTTCCCATCGACAGATTTCGCAAATGCCAGTGTAGATGTATCTCAGATAATCAGTGGTGGACCTGGCAAGGACGGTATACCGGCACTTTTAAATCCAGTTTTCGATAACATAAGAGAGACAGAAATAGATGACTCTGTACAAGCCATCGTGTACGAAGGCCAGACCCAGACGCGTGTCTACCCATACAATATCCTCAACTGGCACGAGATCGTCAACGATACAGTAGACGGCAAAAACATAGCAGTTACATTCTGCCCTCTTTGCGGCAGCGCTCTTATATTTGATCGTGATGTTGACAATGAGACGATTGAGCTGCGTGTCAGTGGGTATCTACGTGAAAGCAATATGATCATGTATGACGTCGCCACAGAGACACTCTGGCAGCAGGCAACCGGCGAGGCAGTTGTGGGCCAAAAACTAGGCACTACTCTAGACCTAGTAAAGTTTCAGCTGCTAACAGTTGGTGAAATCAAACAGAGGCACCCGGATGCACTAATTCTATCAACGAATACAGGGCATGACCGCAACTATGACCGCAACCCCTATGCTGGCTATGATGAAAACGACAGATTCTTCTATAGACCATCAGAAGTCGATACGAGCTACCCAATCAAAGAGATTTTTGCAGCCTTTCGTCATGAGGGAACGAGCTATGCCTTGCCATGGGAGCGCCTAACTAATGGTGAGACCATCACGTACTCTAGCCAGGCTGATACCGAGATAGTCATATCCAAGCAGGACGGAGAGCTAACGATTACGTCTAGCGATCAGGAGATACCGTTTTATTTTGAGATGTGGTTTTCGTGGGCTGCTCAGCACCAGGATAGAGATAGCGCAGTAGTGATTAATGAGCAAGGAGAGGCTGTGTAACATGAAGGGATTTTTAGTAGCGATAGGTTTAATAGGTGCGCTCATAGGTATATTTATCATTGCCAGACCGGATAGCTCGCCCGATCTGAGTGGCGCAGGTGCAGAAGTATCAGCGAGCAGCACTGAGACTGTCATAACCCCTGCGGCCGGCAATGGCCCAGTAGCTCTTAGCAGTGACGACGTCGAAAAAGAGTTTGCGCTGCAGGTAGCTGACTTTGAAGTAGAGACAACGCGGGGTACGAAGGTCAAGCTGTCTGATCTGGCCAAAGATCGCCCAACCATGGTGGGTTTCTGGGCTTCTTGGTGTCCAAACTGTAGGCGTAATCTACCCGTTCAGAATGATCTGTTTAGTAAATACAGCGACCGTGTCCATATAGTCGAGGTCAATCTAAACGAAACGAGAGACAAAGTCGACAACTATGTTGATGGCAAGGGATTCGATTTCTTTGTCGCCTACGACGAACAGGGGCTAGTTAGCAGGGCATGGGGAGTTGGCTACACCAACACGCATATACTGATCGGGAATGATGGGTCACTCATAGACATCCACACGGGTGATGTTGATGACTCGATATTCCAGAGACTACTTGGCAGCAGCTGAGTGTTGAATCAGACTCCAGTCAGGACTAGCTGATCGTGTCTGACGGCTGGCTCTGAGAGCGTGCTGTCTCCCTCAGCAGCTATAGGCATGCCGTGACCGGATACCCGGCATGCAGGCTCTCTTGTGGCTCCGGGTAGCAAGGGGCTAGGTAATAGTGTCTCGATGTCTGTCCCAAGGGGCAAATAGACAGGATGTCTAACCCCAGAGCAGAGTAGCACCCAGCGCATAGTATCTTTACACATTGTGGCTATGCGGGCCTCGGACCCTTCAGGAATGTGCTCCAGGCTGGAAAAGGGCGAGCGATCTGACCCAGCATTACCTACCTCTATCTCATAAGCTAGCTCAGTATCAAATACCTGCAGGCCTGTTAGACCACGGACATCTACTTTACGTCCGGCCATTGTGTCAACCAAGTTGCTATAGGTGTTGCTCATTATGATTGATAGTACTTTGGGGGCACCTCAAACTCAAGCATAAGCTTTTGAGTCGAGAGCCCATGACTATAGTCTCTTGCCAAATAAAAACAGGGCTAGAATTTAAGCCCTGTTTCACTCAGACAAAACTGTAGTTTAGTCGATTTTGTCGCCGAATAGCTTTTTTGCCATTTCGTCGTCTTTTTCGCCTGGTATGGCGTCTGTTACTTTGTCAGCAACCGTGCCAGCTACGTCGGCAGCTTTTGCACCTGTATCGCCAGCCATTCCGGCCACTTTGCCAACTACACCGCCAGCAGCGTCTGTCGCTCCGCCAGCTGCATCCTTGGCAGCCCCTGCAGCACCGCCGGCCATGCCAGCTGCGTCGCCAGCCATATCTTTTGCTTTATCCATGGCATCTCCGGCCATATCTTTCATTTTGTTAAGCATAGTATCCTCCTTAGCCTATGCATCAACTATACAGCAAATTCACACTAGCTTGGTATAATTAACTCGGAAATAAAATGCGAGGTACAAATGTCAGACTATATTGAGGACACTCAGGCACAACAGGATCTAACTGATCACTTCTATACAAAAGACTACACAAAGAAAAATCCCGGGCTAACGCTCAAGCACGCCAAAGAAATCGGCGATCAAATCGGCGTTGACTGGGATCGTGTGGACCTAGGTCAGCTTGCTCAAGGCATCAAAGAGGAGATGGAACACGGCTCAGAGTTCGGTCCCGAGGGCCAGGTCCATGACGACGACTATCTGATTAGTGGCAAAATCGCTTATGTGCACCTGCTAGAAAGAGCTGATTACTACACCGCTCTAGAACTACTAGAGCAAGAGGGCGAAGAAAAATACGGTGATGACCAAGAAGCAGCCATGAAAAAATGGGTTGCTGACCAGCGGGCTAAGCATCAAGCTGCCTGGGACACCGCCTGCGCTGCTTAAACCCAGACCGGCAAACAATTAGGGTCGGCAAAAGCCCCCCTTTTTGTTTGCCTCTCTGGCTACTTTGGATATTTTCTGCTGCGAGACGCAGTCGGAGTGCCACTTGCACACCTCCTTTGCGTTTCTCGCAGATAAATTCCAAATGAGCTCAGAATCTGAAATTAAGCATGGTTTAGTGCGAGATAGGTTTTAGGGGCCTACACCGAGAGCTTACTAGGTTCGAGCCTGAGCCCAGGAGGACATAGCTCGAGTAGTCCTAATTGCATTATACATGTTTTTATTGTATTATTAACACCTACGAACCAAGAAGAAAATGTCCAAATACAATAGCCAAAGAAGGTTTGAAAAAAGAAGCAACCTAGTTGTTAGGTACGCTGCTGGCGCCATTATGGGCATAGTGGTAATGATTAGCTTGTTTGACCGCTGTTCAAGTGACGAGGGTAATCAACCACCTGTTAAAGCAGAGCAGGCTGAGCTGTTTTTAAACGGTTCGATACTCTACGACGGGGGTACTGACGTTGCAGATAGATTCTTTGATAAGGACGTTATATCGGTTATTGGCCAAGTCCCAGAGGGTAACAAGATTACACTGGATTTACGTAGCGGCGCCTGCACAGTACATAAACGTGGAATTGATATGTCGGAGCGACTAGTATCTGAAATGCATGTGAGCAGAAACCCTATATGCGCTGAAGCATTTGAGGCTTTGGGGCGCTAAAATGGAGAGTAAGAGCAGGTTGTCAAATGCTTATAAAAAGCAGATTGCAATAGGGATAGGCATTATGGTCTTTTTTGTGTGGGTTTCTACTCTCATTGATAGCGGTGACGAACAGCCAGTTATAGAGGTTCATGAAAATACCCTAAGTGTAGAGTTTTACCCAGATGGAGACGTAAATGTATTTAGTCATGACGATTTTGCAGAGGTGCGTGACAGAGTCCAAATTGATGATGAATCCGCTAGGCGTATATTTGCCAGTTTACCGGAAACTGCCGAAGTGGTCATGATTGAGCCAAACTGGGGTGAGTGCAGTATATTAGGAGAAGGAGAACTTATGCTTGGGAAAGCCCCTGTCCGAGTAGAAGGCGCAGTGGGCAACCTACAGTTGTTGCCCGTTTATAGAGCACATGAGGTGATTGAAGACATAGAAATTGCCGATAAGCTACAAGCATGCACAGAAGCATATAGGGTTGCCTACGGAGTCAGCCAATAAAGATCTAATAGCCTAAAACGGGTCTTTTTTAATTTTTAATAGATAGCCGGCATAGCTAACGATCGGATGAAAGAGGGTGTAGCTGAGTAGACCTAGGACGTACTGAGTTGGGGTTAGGTCTAGGGTCAGCCCAATAAATACGTACGCTCCTAGGATATAGTCGGTTTGGTCAAATGGGACCCACGGTTTACCAGGGCGTACACCAGCGCGGCGCTTAAAGAAACTCTCCACTGCATCACCTATGAGGGCGAACAGGCCGGTGATCGCACCGAAAAGCACGATGTTCATCTCGCCCTGCAGTAGGTCAATATCTGCTAGCCACTGAGATTGATCAATAAAGAACCATTGGATCAGGCCTATGAGGGCGCCCACAAGAGCGCCTGACAAAAGCCCGCGCCAAGTTTTGTTCTGGCCGAATATGCGGATGCCCCGCCAGCTTTTGCCGAAATCTAGCGGTGTGTTCCAGTGTTTTATGTATGGTAGTTTGGCAAACCAGACAGGAGCAGTATTGGCTATACCTGCAGGGGCGAGTAGCAGCAGCATGCCCAGCAGGTCGTCAATCATTTGCTGCTTTCTAGAGATTTGTAGACATCATGGACCCTGGTGGCAATTGTCGGAACACCCAGCGCTATAACTGCTATGACTCCAACCTCAGGCACAGAGAAGAGCAGGGTAATAACTAGTATGAATACTCTGATGGGGAAACTTGCCAGCCCAGAGCTGAAGCTTCTGTTAAGATCCGCAGCCTTTTTCTTGGATGTAGTGGCTATAGCCGCTTCACCTTTTGCCTTGACGTAGCTAATTTGTAGACTGATGCCCAGCGCCAAAACCGTGAGTAGCACATATACTGGCTGCTCCGTACTGGCAAAGTGATAGGCGAGTGCGCTAAATATCAACACTTCTTTAGCTCTGTCCATTGCTGCGTCCAGTACCACGCCAAAGTTAGAACCAGACTTTTGTATCCTAGCCAGCGCACCGTCGAGCATGTCGGTAGGGGCGGCTAGGGCCAAGGCTAAGCCTCCATACACTAAGTAGCAATTGGCGATGAGATAGAACGCAGGTATGTGGGCGATTAAGCCAAGGGCGCTAACGGTATTTGGTGTGATCCTGCCACGACTTACTTTGTCTAGCCAGGCTGCCGGCACTTCGGCTAAAGAACGAAAATTAGCTTCGTACATCTATCATCCCGAGACTGTTTTTACCCTTTCTGATCAAGACATGTCCGTTTGTTGCGAGCGAGGGAATATCGGTATCTGCATCTATCTTGTCATTAGTCAGCGCGTTCTTGATAGCCCCAGCTGCAATCATCTCACGGGCTTGTTTTTTACTCCCGCATAGTTGTAGATCAACAAGTATTTGGGCTAGATCTGACGTGTCGGTTATGTTTTCTAGGTAGTTTACTTCTCTGCGGAGTATGTTGCATAGCTCGTCGTTCAGTTCGTTTGTGCCGGCTCGGCCAAAGACGAGGTTTGTCACGTCTTGGACAATGCGCAGCTGGTCCTCACCATGTACGAGTCGAGTCACCTCGTCCGCCAAGCGCTTTTGGGCCATGCGCTCATGAGGCGCAGCCTGATGCTGGGCGACGATGTCATCGATAGTTTGTTTATCTAGCTCTGTGTAGACCTTTAGGTAGTATTCGACACCCTCGTCATCGACGTTTAGCCAGAATTGGTAGAACTTGTATGGACTTGTCCTCTCTGGGTTTAGCCAGACAGCGCCGTCTTCGCTTTTGCCGAATTTAACCCCCGTGGCCTGGTTGATCACTAGAGGCAGGGTGATGACATGGACTTCTTCGCCCCGTGCTCTACGCACTAGATCAACACCCGATAGGCAGTTACCCCACTGATCCGACCCGCCTATCTGCAGCGTGCAGCCGTAGGTGTCATAGAGATGCAAGTAGTCCATGCCTTGAAGCAGGGTGTAGCTGAATTCTGTGTAGCTGATGCCACTGCCGCCCTCGCCCATTCGTTTCGCGATGTAGTCGCGCTGTACTAGCGGTGTCATCGAGTAGTGTTTGCCAATGTCGCGCAGGAATGTAAGTACTGGCATGTCACGCGTCCAGTCTAGATTATTGACCATTACGAACTCGTGCCCACGTAGTATGCGCTCCAGCTCTTTTTTAGCTGCTTCGACATTACCGGCGATGATCTCTTCGTCTTGTAGGTTGCGTTCTTTATCTTTGCCGCCTGGGTCACCGATAAGGCTTGTTGAGCCACCAGCGAGCATGATTGCTTTGTGCCCATGGCGCAGGAATACCTTGTCTATCATCATAGCCGCTAAATTGCCGATGGTTTGGCTATCTGCACTAGCGTCAAATCCGTGGTAGAACGTTATTGTTTGATTATCGAGCGTGCTCAAGTCACTATAGGTTGTATCCTGAACGAACCCCCGCCACTGTAGCTCTTCTGAAAGAGTCATTTGTTGCTCCTGTTTTATTTAGTTATCAAAATACGAAAAATAGAATTGCTAGCCCAAAAGGGCATAGTCAGTGCTATAGAATTTGGTTTTGAAACTAAACATAATTCGCTGGTTATTTTATCACATCTGTGGGGCGCAGATCATGCTTGCAATGGATTAGTATGCGTGTGGTATATTCGTGCTTATGTTAATGCGGGGGTAAACGTGGAATCTACGGATTTTCGTAAGATGCACATGATGGTTGGGATAATCCTGACTTTCGCGATAGCGCTTTTTGCTATCAGTAGCGTGGTTATAGCACAGGAGTCATCTCTAGAATCTGACTCTGATAAAACACAAACTAGGCAAGAGCGCATAGAGGAGCTGCAGCAAGCAGCTGCCGAGAGACGCGAGCAGGCGCAGGCAGCTCGTGAAGAAGCCGTGACAAAGACACGAGAGGATCGCATTGCGGCGTGTGAGGCACGAAAGGACAAAATCCAGGGAGTAATGCAAAACACCCGCGTACGCGGTCAGAACTTCAAGCAAAAGGTAGATAACTTTGTAGATCGAGTCGACGGGCTCGTTTCTAGCGGAGAGCTAGATGTTGCCAATTACGATCGTCTTGTGTCGGACATTAATGCAGCACAAGAAACAGCCGAAGCTGATCTAGATGTAGTCAAGAGCCTTCGTACAGAGCTAGACTGTGATGACCCAGATACAACCCGCGATAATGTTGATGCTTATAAAGAGGCTATGGCTGCGTTCAAAGCATCCGCCAAAGAATACGTAGATGCAGCCAAGACATTTGCAGAAGCTGTCAAAGTAGCCGCAGATAGTAGGGGGGTCTAGATATGCGTACCAACAAAGATCAACGAGGGATAATTGGATTTACAGCGATACTTGTCATCCTACTGGTAGCGGCTGTAGGTTATGCTGCGTATACAGTTGTGACATTTGATGATGAGACTGACTATAGTGATCAGAGCAAGGTTAAAACAAAGACTGTCCAGCAGCAGAGCATTACGGATTCAGATGATATTACTGATCAGCTGAATGAGATTGAAGATATAGATTTGGAAGCGGAGCTGGATACCTCTGAACTAGACGCTGCCCTCAAAGCATTCTAGTTAAGGAAGGAGGGCACCTCCCTCCTTAGGCGCAGGCAGAGCGCAGCTCTGTCTGGTGATCCACCCACCGAGAGTCGAATACCTTTTGTAATGAGCAAGTAATTACAAAAGGTATGATTTACTTAGGTAGACGCGGCTAACCATTCTTTCTTACCTACTCGATAGTCCGGGGCTAAAACTATTGCGAAAGTAGTTATAAAGTTGTATAATTAACTGCATGAGGAGATTGACCTCTTTTTTTATTGGCGATAGTGAGCCCCGCTACGCTACTCATGTAACAACTACGAGTGGTGACTATATTGATTTGCGGGGTTATGCGGCACGTGTAGGCGCATCCGCTCTGGGTGAGCACGCAATAATGGGCGGGCTAATGGTCGACCCAGTTTCATATGAACAAGTTTGGGGGGCAGTTGAATACGCTATGGAAACGGTCGGTAGATTCCGCTATAAACGTCGCGCTTCATTGCAGGCAGCAGCCAACCTTATCGGTGACTTATTAGACAGTCCAGACATCCGAGATACGGGTTCAGAAGCTGACCAATTGATCGCTGGTTAGCACTCGAGCTTGTAGAGTGCTAAAAACTGAGCTATACTTGTGCTTATGCATAACTGTACGCAAAAACTTGATATAGATTTATCTCACTTTGACGATGTATTTGAGCAGTACATTACCGAATCGATGGATGAGCTGCCAGATCAATATATTGATCATCTAGAAAACGTGGCCATAGTTATAGAGGACAGACCCAGCCCAGAGCAACGAAAGCGGCTCAGTCTATCTTGCAACTCGTTGCTATTTGGCCTGTACGAGGGGATACCCCTGACGGTTAAAGGCACCGGTAACAACATGATGTTGCCCCCGGACAAAATAACTCTGTTCAAAGAAGCGATACTAGCAGTATCTCGGGATAAAAAAGAGCTAAAAGCCAAGATCAAACGAACACTTTGGCACGAAATAGCACACTACTACGGTCTCGACCACGACCGTATGCATAAACTCGAAGCAGGTCTATAGCTTACGCGCTATGGGTACTAGGCCAGCTCCTATGAGCTCTACGTCATGTTCATAGCGTAGTGTGGCGAGTAGCTCTCTTTTCACGACGTCGTTAATATCTAAGGATTCTACTTGCTGTAGTTCTCGCCTGTGACCATAATAGTAGGGTTGTGTGTCTATACCTTCTGAACAGTACATAGGTACAATTTTAGTTAACCGAGACACTGGTAGAGCCCAAGCAGTTTTTGCTGATCTGGGGTTTTCTCATTCTTCTTTTGGGCTCGTAACAGCTTCTAGTATTTTTCTAATAGCCTCTCCCCGCGAATACCCAAACATTGGTCTCGTACGACCGTTGAGTATAAGATTTTCTGGGGTAATCCATGCTGACACATGAACCTCTCTGTATATACCGAAGTTGAATTTACCCTTTCCTAACCCTAGACAAACTGCTTCGGGTGTTACTGGGTCATCTGCTCCAGAAAATTCAGCTTTAACCAGTGCCACACCTTCATTAGCGAGTCTCAGTTCTGGGTCTGTAGACTGTTCACATATTCTAAACATTATTTCATCAAGCAGATCATCTGCCTGCGGATCTGAAGATTCAATGGCTGAAAAAAGATGGACTAGGTCGCTAGTGTCGTTCCAGCCACTACCGTGTGCAGCCACATGGCTCAGTTCAGGTCCTTCGATATATGACATGTTAGCTCCTCTTCAGTTTATAGACTAAAGCATATAAGCAAGTTGGCAAGCACAAGAGTCTTAAAACAAATACTCACGCTTGATTATGGGTCTATCGGTAATGTAACATTCAAACATGTTGATAGCAATGAGCGGAGTCGACCGAGAAACATTAGCAGGTAACTTAGACTCATTTGCAAGAAGTTCCATTGAAGGTTGCATTGCTTTTAACGGGGTAATGCAATGGCTCTTTCATAACAGCACAACAAGTGACGAGTATCTGAGCGAGAGATCAAAGCTTATTTCTGAACTAATGAGGGGCGCAACGACTGACTGCTATATTGAGGGTGAGACAGCTACTGAAGTTAGAAAAAGCAGTTTCCTGGGTGCTTCAATGCTGTCAGTTATTAGTGACATGATGAACAATTTAAGTAATAGGCTCGTATCTCTAGAAGCATCCGATCTATGTATTGCTGCAGGTAACGAAGTTTTTGTAGGACTAACAGATTGCTCTAAAGAGGAACCCACTATTGTTCCGGCTGATCTCGAGTGGCAACGAAGAGATACTGGAGGCAACTATCTTGTCGGTATTGGTCCGATCCTCGCCGTACACATTGCTACAGGAGGGCGTAATCCCAGGTTAACTCCCGCCATAGAACCACTCTTGTGTGTACAAAACCCTGTATTGTCTGCAGATTTAGCTTCTGTCTATTCAGGCGGCCAAGATGAGTCCGATAGTATAGCTGCAATGGCAGGTGT
>JBCCHY010000023.1:0-14992 GCA_039028495.1 Patescibacteria group bacterium | reverse complement strand
CTTCGGCTTCGGCGCCGACGAAAATGTACTGTTTGTCGGCGGGCCCTTCGGCGAACAGCTGCACGAGCGAGTGTTGGTCCGTCGCGCCGACCGCCGGGAGCGGCGTGGAGCCACGCCAGGTTACTAAGCGGTAGCTGTAATATAACCCCCTGGATCGAATCATCCTTCTTGATCTCATCAAACAGCTCTGGGACCATCTCCTGAGCCACCCTATACACTTCTACTTCAGCCGTTATGTCTTCTGCGTAGGCTTGCTTCAGACGTACATAAGTATCTATCACAGGATCATCATTGGCTATCACAATAGCAAGCTTTGGCTGGATCCCATGGGCTTGTCGCAAACCCCGGACTGCTTTTAGCTGTCTGGGTTTGATGAAGCTGACTAGCTCAGCACCACTTAGTTCTTTCTTCATACACTAGAGTCTAGCAAACTAAACTCTGGTTTACTTTTTTTATTTTGAAATCTATTCTAGGCTTCTGAACATGGCACATAATGTAAATATCCACGATGCGCAAACACTGATCTTACGAGAACTACTCTTTCAGCCTGATGCCAGGTTTGTTGAGCTACAGAAACAGACTGGACTATCCAGCGATCATTTCAGCTTTCACCTCAATAAGCTGCTAGAGCTTGCATATGTTGTCAAAATTAGCCGCGGTCGCTATTCACTATCGCCAGCAGGTAAAGAGCACGCTAACAAACTAGATACTGATGACAATACTATTGAGAGACAGCCAAAAGTCGCGGTACTGCTTGGTGTCACCAAGTATCAAGATGGAGAAACCTTGTACCTAATGCAGGAGCGACTAAAACAGCCCTACTACGGCTTCTGGGGATTTCCCACAGGTAAGATACGTTGGGGCGAAACGATTCTAGAAGCCGCCTCGCGTGAGCTAGATGAGGAGACGGGCCTAGAAGCCACATGTAAATACATCGGGCTATACCATGAACACGTGACCTTAAAAGAGTCGGGCGAGATGATCGAGGACAAGATATTTCACTTTGTTTTATGCAAAAACCCTATCGGAGATCTTCTAGAATCATTCGAAGGTGGCCGAAACAAATGGATGACACTCGATGAGGTGCATGAGATATCTCCTAAATTCGAATCGTTCGAGCACGAACTAAGTCTGCTCGAGCCTGGGGCGCCCAAGTTCTTAGAACGGACTGTTAGCTATAGTCAGGCAGAGTTCTGAGAGTTGTGTTAACATGCACAACATGAACGTATATACACCGTACACCGCCCCGAAACCTCCCAAGAACAGTAGACTTATCTACCTAGGTGGTACACCAGCTAGCACTGAGTTTGACTGGAGAGAGGAATTCATATCCAGGCTCGAAACCCCACTCGGACGAGAATATTGTCTGGGCACGCCGTACTCAGACGTGCATGAGAGAGACGCTGAGACTGAGATCACAGCTAACACGAGGTTTGTCGATCTGTCGACCGCTGCAGGTGTTTGTGTATTCTGGTTTACCGAAAAAGTACCTGATGATATCGGATTCTCGAGCGAGCTAAGTGACCTCGAGATAGCATGTCTACTAGTAGGCCGTGCCAGCAGTACCAAAAAAAGATGTGAAAGACTGATTATCGGTGCCGAGGGAGGGGCGGTAACTCCCATCATGCAGCATCTTTTCCTGACAATGGGCATACCTGTCTACGAAAATCTTATAGATGTCTCTATAGGCGCCAACCAAGTGCTAGCGCACTAAGTCGTCGAACTCTGCTACAGATAGCCCAAATAGTCTAGGTGCACTAGAGGCATAATTCCACGACTGATCAAAGACTATGTGCTGCCAAGAAGGCTCTTTTGATCCGGCTACCTCAGGGTTGTCATCTATCAGGTAGTCACCATCACACATTGTTTTATCGCTACCTATGAAGGCTTCGTCCGCTAACTGCTTATCAAAGTACTTTTCTATCCAGGCGCGTTTATCTGTCTCACATGTTTTATTCCCCGGTAATGGTGCGCTACAAAAACGTATGTCGTGTTTACTGCGTAGCTCGTTCACCCCATCTATAGCACCAGGTAAGGGATCTAGCCTTAAGAAAAAACCATCAGCTTGAGCTATTTCTTTGGCCCAATCCGCATGCTCACTGGCCCAGTCTAGATAGGTAAAGTGGTTAATGTTCTCACGCCTAATGCGTACTCCATGTTTCTGCAGACCCGCAAGCACTCCGCCGACAAAATCTACTACTACCCCGTCCATATCAATTAGAATCGTCATACTCTTTAAGCGGCAAGTTCTTCTAGCCGTTTGTCAGCCATATGTAAAAGTTGCTCAACACTTACGTCCGACCAATCCTCTATAGCCAAACCACCCGCCTTGATTTTGTAGTAGTTACAAGGCCTGGCGTAGTATATCTGGGTCCAGGAGGCACTTTCTGCATCTGGTATCTCTGGCTTGTCATCAACAAGCAGTAATCCATCATGCACCGACTTATTGCGATCGATAATGGCATTCTCTGCCATTTCTGCGCCAAAGTCACGCTCAAGCGCACTACGCTTTTGCTGTTCACAGCTTGGATTTGACGGTAACGGACTACTGCAAAACCGCACGACATATCCTGCTGCCTGCACCTTACGAACTGCAGAAACGAATCCAGGATACGGGTCCAACTCATAGAAAAAGTCTGGTCCATTGTGTATCTCCGCTATCTGAGCTGCGTATCCAGGGAAGCTATCTCTTAGGTAAAAGGTTTCTGCCGAGCGGTGATCAATCCCAATCCCATAGTCCTGACCCAGCTTGCGCGCTATGGCACCATCAAAGTCATAGCCAGTTCCATCCATATCTATTAGGATTACGCCTTTTTTTGATTCCGCCATGTCTTAAATGTAATGCATTACAGGTAGCTGCTACAAGGTTTTATTTACTGCGATGCGATTTCTACAATAGACCCTGACATCTTGTCTGTAAAATAGCTATCGTGAGAGATATATATGACTGCTCCATGATAGCGTTCGAGTGCCTGTTCTAACTCCTCAATACTAGGTAGGTCGAGGTGGTTGGTAGGCTCGTCAAGTATCAATAGATTCGGATCACCAGCCAGCATTGCTATGAGCTGATACCGCGCCTTTTGTCCTCCACTAAGAGCACGCATAGGTAGATTGCCGTCAACTACCGGGTCAAACAAGTAGTTGGAAAGGTCAGCTCGAATCCGTTTGTCGCTAATCTCAAGACCCAGGGTCCTATAGACATCCTCTACCGCCTCGTACAATGTCATGTCTAAAACCCCGGCAGGCATCTCCTGCGAATAGACACCTATGCGGAGTGATGGATCCGTATCTATATGACCAGCAAAGATTTTTGAGTCTAGCTGCTGACCATCACTAGTTGCTCGTATCGCCTTAACCAAAGTTGATTTGCCCACTCCATTGCGCCCGCGGATCTCAATACGGTCTCGCTCACGTAGTTCAAATCCGATCTCAGTAAACAGCGGTTGGGTATATCCAAGACTGAGACCATACACATCTACTAGCTTTATACTAGATTTGGTCTCTTTTTCCCGTGTGCTTATGTTGATGTTCTGAGTTTTGTGTTTATCATAGGCTTCGCTGATCTTGGTACTGAGGCCCTCTGCACTGTCTTTGTCTATCCAGAAGCTAGGCTTGGCTCTAGACTGAAGTTCTTTTAGCTCATCGCTGGATGTATTTTCAAGCCGCTTAAAACGTGCGATTGTGCCTGGGTTACGAGCTTTTTCTTTGAGTCTACGGAATCTAACGACGTCTTCCTCAAGCTTACGAATACGGTTCTGATCTACCTGATATTGATTGAGCTGATTGCTTATTTGGCCTGTGTTTATACGCAGGTATGCATCGTAGTTGCCACGAAACTCGTGAGCAGCACCATCACGTATCTCAATAACACGGTCAACAGCGCGCAGTACGTCGCGGTCGTGGCTGATCACAACAACTGCGTCCTTGGTCTCATTCATCCAATCTATAAATTCAGCTTTTGCTACGTAGTCCATATGATTCGTGGGCTCATCAATTAGCGCTAAATCACAGCTAGCGAGCTGAACTTTCACGAGCTCTACAAGCCGTTTCTGACCACCGCTAAGATCACCTAGCCGGCCGCTAGCCTTTGACCCATCTAGCTGATACTTGGATAGTGCAGAAGTAGCTTTTTCTTCGATATCAAAATAGCCAAGCTGCGTGAATCTGTCTAGCGCGTCACTATACTCTGTTATTAGATGGTTTTTGCCGTCCATGATCTCTGGATGGCCATCTATAATCGATTTGAGTTTAGTGTATTCAGGCATATCGGCCGCTATGTAGTCAATTACCGCCCTATCCTCATGGTCAGTATGCTCTTGCCTGCTAGCGACAACGATCAGGCCTTTTTTGAATTCGACCGAGCCGTCATAGTCTTGATCCTCGCCGGAAATGATATTGATGAGAGTGCTCTTGCCCGTACCATTACGACCGATTAAAGCGACTTTTTCACTTTTGTTTATTTTAATGTGTAGATTTTTATAAAGCTCTTTTGAGCCAAACGTTTTTGAGTTGATCTGTATATCTGCAATCATCGCAGTTGTCCTTTTCAGTTATTTTCTGCCTCTTTTGGACACCAAGTTGTATTATCGGCGCCACTAGTTGACGCGACGAGTGCCTGCTTTTCTGTGTATGATTGCTATGTTCACAATACGACTACTCTACCACATCAACTATCCACTGATGAATAAACCTCCATCAGCTTGTAGATGCGCTGCTTGGCCGCATCTGCTTCTTGCCTGTCGTTAACTGCAAGATGCTCGGCATAATCACTGATGTCTTCTGCGGATCTCCAGCACAATACCTTACTAACATCAACGCTAGCCCCTACCTGGTCTTCATACAGCTGTGTGACTGTGCGTAGTAGGTCGTACTTTATCCATTCCCATATTGCGAACTCTCTTTCTATAGTACCAATACAGGCATCAGTCCAGTCAATAACGCCTGTAATTCTTTTTGTTTCAGGATCGGCTATCAGATTATGAAACTGCAGGTCATTATGTATGAAAAGCTCGGAACGCTTAGACGTACTTAGTTCTCTCGTTTGAGATATGATTTCTTTTGCAAAATCTAAAACGCGGCTATCTACACCTGTGGCATTAAAAATTCTGTTAGCCCCTTCTATCGATAACTCCGGGTCAAACCCCTCGAAATCAGGAGCCCCAATACTCCTTGCCTCATCAACGCTTATCGAACTGTGTATGTTGCTAGCAATCACTATCCAGTCACTAATTAACTCCTCTGTTTGAGCTTCGGTCATCGAATCAACAATACTAGTTAGCTGCACCCCTTTGACCTTTGTGTAGCCAAAATAATGACCACTAGGGTCTACATGCTTTGTTAAAGGTATATCTACAGATAGTCTTTGGCCTAGTTTCTCTAAGAGCTGCGTCTCAAAGTCTATCTCTAAGTCTCCGCTATCAGCATGGACACCTCTTGGCATCCTGAACACTAGACTGCCATTGACCTCAATAGCATCATGATGCCAGCCACTACCTATAAGCCTGATCTTGTCTGCATTTAAGTCAGGAAAATCCTTTTCTAAACGGGTCTTATAAATATCTAAGGATTGGTTCATTTGATACCTGATTACCTAGTCTATATAATAGCATTTAGTTGTGGGTAGGCTTGGTCCAACCATTCCTCTATCCAGACTTAAATTCCAATTACTTTTTGTGAATCTTTAGAAAGAATCACCACGTTCTAGATGGGCTAGTTACGTTAAGCCCAACAACCTCTTTACCAAACAAATTGGAATTTTTAAAATTATGAGAAAATCATTAGGTGAAAAGATTAGTGTCATATCCTATTTCGACGCTAAAACTAAAACAGCTAGACCGCACCAGCTCGTCTGGCAGTACAAAAACTACCAACTGGGGCCCGTAGATTTTCATCACAAAACACGGGACGGCGACACAATGCTCCACCATTTTTCTGTCTGCGATCGTGACGAGAAAATCTATTTCAAGCTCCTTTTTAATAGCAATAACCTGCACTGGGAACTAGAGGAGGTTATGACTGCCGAAGATCGTAGCCTACTCTACGGTGGACAAGGCTACTGATGAAGACGCAGCAAACACCCTGTCAGTCAGCAAAGCTGCCCGCACTGCTGTTTTTGTGGGGTATATTCGATATTTTACTTGCGGGTAATCCTGGAGCAGTGGCTATCCACAGCAACCAGTATTCGTCCTCAGAAAAATTCAAATCTGCCACCACATGCGTCCCCATCAGCGCAAGAAGAGAGAACAAATGAAGACGCAGCAAAGCTACGCCGAGAATGACGTGGCAAAAAGCGGCTTTGCCAACTCTGTAAATGGCATGGTCTGTGATCTGAACCGCTCAGATCCGCTAATTATGCATATTGATCTTAATAGCTGCTTTGCAATCATGGAGCAACAAGCAAATCGCCTGCTCCGCGGTCGACCCGTGGGCGTTGCGGCCTACGACAGCCCGCGCGGTTTTGTTCTGGCTGCTAGTTATGAGGCAAAAGCCAAAGGCATAAAACTAGGTGTCAACTGCAAAGAAGCACAGCAGATGTGTCCAGGCATAGTCATACTCACACCAGATCCTGCAAAGTACCGAGAGGCCCACCATAGATTTAAGCGTGTTATGGAGAGTTTCAGTTCTGATGTAGAAGCCAAAAGCATAGATGAATTTATACTAGACCTTAGTGGTTCTCCTGCTATCAGGGCAGGACTTACACCTACAGAAATAGGTCTAGAGATCAAACAGAAAATTGCTGAGCAGATTGGTGAAGCCGTAACCGTCAATGTAGGCATAGGTACTAATAGGTTCCTAGCGAAATATGCGGCAGGCTTTGGTAAGCCCGACGGCATGACCCAGATTGACCATACCAACTTGGTTGAAAAATTCACTAATATGGATCTGGTTGATCTACCCGGCATTAATGTCAGGTACAGGCGCAGGCTCCGATCTGCCGGAATTAGTAACCCTCTAGAATTTCTAAAGGCAGATGAGCGAACACTCAAAAAGATTGTTTTTAAAAGTGTTGTTGGCTCGTACTGGTATCAGCGCCTCCGCGGCTGGGAGGTAGACAAGCGGAATTTTTCTAGAAAGACGATTGGCCACCAATACGCGCTTAAACAAAAAACCGCAGATAAGCAAGAGCTGGAGAAGCTACTCATGAAACTCTGCGAAAAAGTCGGCAGGCGCCTGAGGCGCAAAGGCTACTATGCACATGGGATACACTTATACCTAGGATTTGAGCAGTTTAAAGACGGTCTGCCGAAAGAGGTTGCTGAAAGATACGGCTACGGCAAACATAATGTTGCTGCTGGTTTCGAGACCACCCCCTATCTAAAATCCTGGCATGAGGGCCGCAAGCTATCCTGTCGGCTCTACTCGAGCCGTGATGTCTTTACGGCCGCAAAGCAGCTGCTGCACCTAGCAGACATACCCGCTAACGTAAAGATAATGTCAGTTAATGTCTATGACATCCGCCCCTGGTCACCAGAACAAACAAACCTATTTGAAGACCAAAGAGATCTAAGTTCAAATAAAAAACTAAGCGATGCCATCGACCAGATAAACAACCGCTACGGAGAGTTCAAGATCACTCCAGCGACCATGGCAGATATGCAAGGGACAATCCTAGACCGAGTGGCCTTCGGTAATACCGACTTCTGAGTTAAGGAGGGAGGGTAGCTCTTCTAGTGACCAAGTTTGGTTAAATACTTATGACTTCTTAAACTCCAGAAGGGCCTTAATCGCTTCATCTTTTCTGTCATATTGAACAAAGATGTGGTCGTGGTAGTAGCCAGCAAAAACATTGGCAGACACCCCAATCTCAGCTAATTTAGTTGCTAAGACAGCAGTTAGGCCAACTAGTTCCAGAGATGTATGTACAAGTATCGTAAGCTTAGCAAAAGGCCCTTCAGCCTCTAACCCATGAGCCTGCATATATTCCATGCTAGCGATGACTGTTTTTCCTTCCGCCTCAATGAGTGTTCCTAGGGTGGTTTCTGGATGTATGATCTCATTATCTGTGCTTGCGAGGCCATAGGCCACATCGTCGCAGTCAATTTCCATGCTGCTTAGTACTTTCTCTAGGTCAGTTTCACCGCTCATGAGCCTATAGTATCACAGCGCATCATCTGACTTTTTTCTCGTAGCGTCTTATATTACGCGCGTAATTAAATCCAGCTGACAACACCCTGACCTTAGCTATATTCTACAAAAGCAGCTGTTGGTTCCGGTACGTCAACTCTCGATATTTATCATTGCAGCTTCAATGGCTATTCTGGATTAGTTCTGAAATGACATAACTATGTGATTACTTGTTCATCACATAGTTATTCCGTTTTGGTGGAAGGATCACCAGACAAGGCTTTGCCTTGCCTGCGTCTAAGGAAGGAGGTGTCCTCCTTCCTTAAGCCTTTAGTGGGTGAAGGAAATAACTTTCTTAGAATTAGCAAGATCTTGATCGAGACGTGCGTGCTCTTTAGGATTAGCCATTGACTTGACCTTTAGAACCCTCTCACCTGAAACCAGTTTTTCTCTAGCTACATGCACAATGCGCACGGCGCGTAACTCAAATATATCTATTACAGAACTCTCTGTTTTGTCGCCATTCCTTATAACTACTGAGTACTCAGTGAACTCGTAGAGGTTATCTATAGCTCGCTCTAGTCTTGGTAATAGCCAGAGTATTGCTAGCGCGACTACTGCGACAAGGGATGTTAATTGGAACTCGCCAACACCCATACCGATACCCATGGCAGCTGTCAGCCAGATTGTTGCAGCTGTTGTTAAGCCATTAATCTGTAGGCCATTGCGGAGTATCACCCCAGCACCCAAGAAACCTATACCTGTAACGATGGATGATGATATGCGCGAGCTCTCGGCGTCGGGGCCACCGATTATTTCCCCCATTATAGTGAACAGTGCAGCCCCCATAGATATAAGCATCATAGTCCTGAAACCAGCGCTCTTATGATGGTACTCACGCTCTAAGCCGATCAATCCGCCGACTAGGGCCGCAGCTAGTATGCGGTAAAAGTATTCTTCAATCATGAGCACTATAATACCAGATGTAAAACACTTCTAAATCTAAAAATCATTCTGATGCCTATAATCTCAATATGGCATGGAAAGACAAAGATAAACAAAGAGCCGCTATCCGCAAACATTATCGGGAGAATAAACAGTACTACATAGACAAAGCAAAGCGACAAAAGAGAAATCTCAAAGAGAAGATTTATAAACTTAAAGAGTCAACTCCATGCACAGACTGTGGTCAGCACTACCCTCACTTCGTGATGGATTATGACCACCTAGAGAACAAAAGAGCGTCCGTGAGCTCTCTTTTAAACCGTGGTGGGCCGAGAAAAGTCATGGAGGAGATTAAAAAATGTGAGCTAGTGTGTGCAAACTGCCATCGCATCAGGACACATAGCAGGAAACAGAGCTATACTATATAATCCCCTAGCCAGGCACCGGTAGCTCAGCTGGATAGAGCGTCGCGCTTCGGACGCGAAAGTCAGGGGTTCGAATCCCTTCCGGTGTGCCAAACATAAGCCCGTGTTTATCACGGGTTTTTGTTTAGCAAATTGCGAAGCAGTCACGAAACCCTGCAGGCGGTTCGTAAAGAGTGGAATAGCGCTAGCGTCATCCCCTTCCGATGCGACATAAATAACTCCCCGTACGGGGAGTTATTTATTTACCGCCCTTTAGCTGAGACTGTAGCTTTTCTAGCCTATCCCATTCGCCATCACTTGCTAGAGCAGCCTGCTTTGGCCAGCTACCCGGGTCGTGCATGTCAAATCGTGAACCGCCCCCTACTAGCACAGACTTCAGCTCTTCGGACGAAGCAGCAGCAACATCTGCAAATGTCTGATACCCACTACTTGTGAGTAGTTCAGATATTTTAGGACCTATACCCTCTATTCTGGTCAGATCATCTTCACCCAAATCATCTAGCTCTATAGCCGGAGCGACGGGTGGTGGTGGCTGATCGAGACCCCTGAAAGACAGCTGACCTATCTCGCGTCTAGTGAATAATTCATGAACAAGCCATAGCACTGCAAACGTCAGCGCAACCGTAAAGGCTGTTAGTAAAAAGTTATCTTCGATCATGGAGCTCCCTCTACTTTTCAAATAAAAATGGGCTCTCGCATTTGCAAAAGCCCACCCTAGCTAAGGGTAATTATATCAGACTAGTCCTCTTGTGCATCCGTTTTCCGGGCACGAGCTGATTCCATGGCTTCTTTGACTCTGTCCAGCTCATCCCACTTGCCTTGGACCGCTAGTGATGCCTGCCGGCACCAAAGCTTCAACTCAGTCTCGGTTACTTCTGGGAACGATGTCTCGATAGTCTGTTTTAGGTCGACTATGTCAGCAAGCTCTATATCACTATAGCTCTCGAAGCCTGCCTCACTGAGCATGGGCAACATCTTTTCGGTAATGCCGTCTATCTTTGTCAGATCATCCTTTTCGTCTTCGTGGTCTACAAAACTCTCTTCAGAGCTATCGTCTTCTGGGACAACATCGATTACTTTGTCGTGTCCCCAGTGAAACACAACGTTCTCGGCAACCTTAACGAAAGCGGCGGCAGTCACGAGAAACAGTATAAATCGTAGAACTTCCATTAGTTACTCACCTTCAGGCTATTTATGATTTCTTCATACTGCGCTGTCATCTGCGCAACGGTCTTTGTGTCTATATTGTCATCAATGATATATATCTGAACGTCACCATCATTAACTGACTGAGGTGAAACAGTAATCTCTAGTTGGCCATTACCTGCGCTACAGCCATCAGACCCTGCTGCACATAGCGAGTCTATTCGCTCAACAACCTCGGCACTGGTGTCTGCACTCACGGTGTATTCCCAGGTTATATCGGTCGGGCTAGTTAAACCACCTTGCGTGTAGACAGCTATAGTAGCTCCATCAACAAGTGTGTAGGTCTCAACCGGATTGCCTGATGCTTGTGTCTGCACAGCAGAAGATGCTGAGTCAGGCAGCGTCAGTGTATAAGCTGGTTCCGCTGGAGCAGATGTTTCGGTCTGAGTCTGGGTTTGAGTCTGCTGCGTCTGGGTAGTTGCTTCTTGCTCTGTGCCGGTAGAAGCTGTCTCCGTATCGCTGTCCCAATTCCAGAGGAATAGCAGTACTACCAGTAGCAGGATCGCGATTAATGTCCTGATGATCTTCTCGCGCCAGAAAGCAGCGCTCCATACTTGTTTTTGTTGTTCCTTGTCTTCCATTTTGTATATTTCGTTTAAATTTCGTGGTAATTATACCATAACACTAGTGCTTATAGAGCTGACGGATCGATTGACAGTGTTTGACAACAGGGGTCATATCATAGACAATACAGCGACTTACGGGCCATTAGCTCAGTTGGTTAGAGCAACGGACTCTTAATCCGTGTGTCCTGGGTTCGAATCCCAGATGGCCCTCCAAATAGACAGCCCTACCTTGTGTAGGGTTTTCTATTTGTACTGCTACTCTAGGCTTTGAACCCAGGTGTCCTGGGGGAGAGCTGCCAGTGGCAGCTTGCACGGAAATCTTCTCTTGCAAACTTGTTTGCAAAGACGAAGTTTCGGGGTCGCCAGAGGTGACCGAATCCCAGATGGCCCTCCATCAAATGAACAGATCACCTGTAAGGGTGGTCTTTTCATTTGGTTGACGATTCAACCGGAATCGTACCCAGTGCGGTTCGTAAGGAGCTGCTCGCAGCGACGGAATAGCTTGCGTCAGACAAGTCTGCTGCCCGAGTTAGACTCGGCGCACAGATTTGGCGTGCTTTATCCCAGACGGCAAGATAACCGACAGAAGGATCTACATGGGCTATGAAAGTGTATTTTAATCGTCTAAGACGATCACTCTATCGCTTATAGTCTAGCCACTTACTCATGATCACAAAATCCGCCTGAAAAAAATGCTTCTTTAGTCGAGCCTCGATTTCATACCCGCATCTCTTATAGAGCCTAATCGAATTACCTGTCTCTGTAGTTTCTAGCCAGAGTTTATGGCATTTATACTCCGAGGCTATTTCTTCCACTTTGTCTAATAGCTGTTTGCCGATACCTTTATTCCTGTAGTTAGGGTTGACCATAATTTCTTTGATCCGCGCTACCCCAAATTCAAATACCACATAAAGCACACCCGCCAACTCATCATCCTCTCTCGCAACTATAAAAGTAGGGGCTTCCTCTAACCCATCGTAATCTTTGGATATCTCTCCAAACTCAAGAAGATCAAATTCTTTCCACCAGCCAGAATTTTGCTTGAACTCAGAATCAGTAAGTTCTTTAGTTACCTGTATCTTGAGCATCGGTTTTCCCCGATTCTTTAGACTTGGATGATTGACTCTTATCGGTTATGGATTTCGGTTCTTCTGTCTTTTTCTCTAAGACCTGCTCGACAGTTTCACTGAGAACTTTTATGAGACTGACTGCGTGCTCGACACTCATACCGACCCTAGAGATCGTCATCTGCTGATTATTGGCACCGAGCCCCTGCATGAAATTCACAACTACGCCGTAGTTATTAGCGCTTACATTTACCATGTCCGTGTATACGACCCGCGCATCGTTGATAGGTATGACGACAGGTGTACCTGCGGTGCTGCCAGTAGTTTCTTTATCTATGTCTGGACGGTCATACCCAGCCAGCTTCCATAGCTCTAGGGCATCAGAATCTTCAAGTTCAAAATGACTAACAAGCAGTATTATCAGCTCTTCAGTCGGGCGCTCTTCACCAATCTCAATCCTACGCAGCTGTTCGGGGTCCAGCTCCATGGCACCTGATACGTCGAGAAGAGATTTTTTTGCATCTTCTCTAATCTTTTTCAGTTCTTTGCCGAAACTCTCGTAGGGTTTTTTACTCATGGGATTATTCTACTCTCTGTACTCACAGCCTTCAAGGTATAATTAGGCGCAATGATAGTTGAACAAAATGTCGTCCTCGCACAACACACTTCGCTCGGCGTAGGTGGGTTAGCCGAGAACTATATTCTCGCCAACGATGCTGAGAGTCTGCTGAGAGCGTTAAAGACTGCTTCAGAATACAGCCATCTGTGGCTACTTGGGTACGGGTCTAACTGCCTGATTTCTGACCAGGGTCTACCAGGGCTGGTTATACATACTAAGGGCGGTGATGTCATACGCAACAATGATCTTTTGATCGTTGATGCGGGTGTTGACTGGGATGAACTCGTCCAAAAGTCAGTCGACGAAGGCCTCTGGGGGATCGAACTGATGAGTGGTATACCGGGCTCTGTCGGTGCCGGCGTCAGAATCAATATCCGGGCCTACGGCCAGAGCTTAAGCGACCATTTAGAGTGGGCTAAGGCCTATGATCTAGAGAAGCAGGAGGTTGTGATGCACAGATCAGCCGACCTAGACTGGGGCTATAAAAAATCATTTTTCCAGACGGATGCAGGGAAGGACCAGATAATTATCCAGGCAGCGTTTAAGTTAAAACGTGAGCCAACAATCATGCTTTCGTACCAGCCAGCTATCGATTATGCAGCCGAACATAACATACCTGACGATACGCTCCCTGGGCGTCGACGATTGATCTTGGACGTAAGGAGCGAGGCGGGCTCTCTTCTTACAGGCGATCCAGTAGAGGCTAAGACTGCTGGATCATTTTTCAGAAATCCGATTGTGACGCCAGAGCAGGCTGAGCGAGTAATACGATTTGATGAAACAGGTCGCACCGCCGACCAAGTCAAAAAAATGAACCAATCTCACGGCGGCGATAGCATGCGAGTTTCAGCTGCACACGTCATGCTTGCGGCTGGCTATAACCGCGGGGACACCTGGGGGCGCGTGCGGCTACACCCTGATCACGTGCTCAAGATCGAAAATGCCAACAACGCAACAGCTCAGGAGATCTACGATGTAGCAAACGAAATAGTCCAGACATGTGAACAAAAGCTAGGCATAACACTAGAACCCGAAGTAGAGATAATGGGAGAGTTCAGATAGTGCTCAGTCAAAGTGACTTTATAAGCAGGGTGGAGGGTTTTCTGGAGCTATCAGAAAGCGACAGAACCAAGCTACAAGACGCCTATGAATTCGGCCAGGCTGCGCATGCCGGTCAGTCACGTGCCAGCGGAGAATCATACTTTGAAGCGCACCCAGCTTATGTAGCTGTACACCTAGCAGAGATCGGTATGGACATTGATATGATCATCGCCGGGCTACTGCACGACACAGTCGAAGACACTAGTGTCAGCTCGGCAGAACTAGAAAAGAAATTTGGCGCAAACATTGCAGAACTGGTAGAAGGGGTTAGTAAACTAAGCAAAGTAAAATACCGAGGCAACGAACGGCATGTCGAATCACTTCGCAAGTTCTTTGTAGCAGTAGCCGACGATGTGCGGGTAGTAATCCTCAAGCTATGTGATCGTTGGCACAACCTCGAAACACTAGAGTTCCTCAAGCCACAAAAGCGGCGACGCATCGCGAGAGAGAGCATGATGATCCACGGCCACCTAGCGTCCCGGCTGGCTATGGGAAAACTAACCAGTACCATCAACGATCTGGCATTCCCCTATGCCTACCCTAAAGAATACGCAGCCGCAAAAGAGATCAGAGACGCTACCATCAAACATGCAGGCTCAATCGTCGAGGCCATGTATCGTGACATCCTGGCTAAAACAACTGAACAGCTTGGCTACACACCGGATGTTGATAGACGCATAAAAGGCATCTACTCGCTGCATAAAAAGCTCGGCCGTAAAAAAGGCAATCTAGAGGAGATCTACGACCTCATAGCGATCCGTGTAATCGTTAAAACCGAGTCAGACTGTTACAGAGTTTTAGGTCAAGTACATGCAAAATGGCGTCCTGTACCTGGCCGAGTTAAAGACTATATAGCTGTACCCAAGCCTAATGGATATCAGAGCCTGCACACAGCCGTGTTCAGCGGCAAGGGGCCAATTGTTGAGATACAGGTGAGAACCAAAGACATGCATGACTTTGCCGAGTATGGTATTGCGGCCCACCATAGTTACAAAGGCT
>JBCCHY010000022.1:0-15941 GCA_039028495.1 Patescibacteria group bacterium | reverse complement strand
CTTTTGCAGACGCTCTTGAGAAACATGACCAGATATTTTCACCCATATATATAAACATGGTCAAGGCCGGTGAAGCTGGTGGTATCCTGGACGAAATTCTGCGTAAGCTGGCTGAGCAGCAGGAAAAAGACTCTGCTATTCGCAAAAAGTTCAAAGGCGCCATGACCTATCCAATAGTGCTTATAACAATAACTACCGTTGTATTCATCGCACTCATGACAATCGTTGTACCAAAAATAGGTGGCATCGTAGCTGACCTCACTAACGGGGCGCCCCTGCCGCCTATGACTCAGGTCATGCTCAAGATCAGCGATTTCCTAACTGGCTTCTGGTACATCCACGTTGGAGTGGTGTTTGGGGGCGGCTATATGTTTAGGCGCTGGGTCAAGACTAAAGAAGGTAAAAAGAAATTTGATAAATTCCTCTTCAAAGTACCTGCCGTCAACACAATCCTCACGAAAATGGCAATAGCCAGATTTGCACGCATCTTTGCCTCGCTTATGACTGCTGGTGTATCGGTTATAGAAACTATAGAGATCACCGCTAAAGCTATCGGTAACTCAGTGATTGAGGCCGAGCTCTTAGACGCAGCCCGAGAAGTTGCCAATGGCAAACAACTCTCAGAGCCACTATCAAAAAGTGAGGTCTTCCCTCCTATCGTTAGCCAAATGCTCGCTATCGGCGAAGAAACAGGGCAGGCAGATACGATTCTCCTCAAAGTAGCTGACTTTTACGAAGAAGAGGTCGACGCCGCAGTCGAGGGTATGAGTTCAATCCTGGAGCCAATCATGATCGTAGTCATGGGTGGCATGGTCGGCCTGGTAGCGGCTTCCGTGCTAGGGCCTATCGGCAACCTCTCCAGCCAATTGTAGAACCAGGCAAGCAAAGTACATGAGAGCTGGCATAGCCACTCTATGCAGCTTTGCTTCGTGGGCTCCTCTGGATATTTTATGTTGTTGGTCTGAGCGCTTAGGGGTTGACTTAATGGTTATGGTTATAAGATAATTACGCCCAAGGCCATAACTAGGCTTGTAATAATAAATAGGAGGGTGGGCACCTATGCCTAGCAAACTAAAACAACTACAACGCGGTTTTACAATCATTGAGCTTTTGATTGTTATCGCTATCATCGGTATTCTAGCCGGTCTCGTACTCAACAACTTCCAGGGTGCACAGGCAAAAGCTAGAGACACACAACGTCGAACAGACATTAACAACATGCACGCAAAGCTTGAAGAGTACTACAACGACAATGGTAGTTATCCAACTACTTATGACGTAACCGTACTAGCAGGAATTGACGCTGGCGCACTAGCAGATCCAGATGACAACACTGTATCTATGTCAGGTGTAACAGCAACTGCTAAACCATCAACAAGCTACGTTGCTGCTAAGCCAACTGGTGCTCAGTACACATACGCTGGGTACGACTGTACTGGTACAGGTGCTACAGACACATGTAACAAGTACGTTATCTACGGATGGCTTGAAAACGTGAGCGGTACATACGCTCCATACGAAAAGAACAGCCTAAACTAGGACTCGTATCTTCGTATCAAAAACACCCCTGGTATCAGGGGTGTTTTTTTAGTCTCTACTACAGTATAATTATCTAAAATGCTCATGGTTATTTCATAAATGTCACTACTGTATTCAGATAAACCAGTCTTTGGATTTGATATCGGCCGTAGCTCGATCAAAATCATGCAGATTGAGCCTGCCCAGCGAGGCGGAAAGCCTACCGTGTCTGGATACGGGAACATTGGTTTTGACCCAGCCGCTATCGACAAAGGCACAATCGTCCAACCAGAAGTAGTGGTTAAGGCTGCGCATGAACTAATATCCGGTTCCTTGACCGGGTCACTCACAACCAGACATGTAGCAATGTCCCTACCTAACACGCATAGCTTTAGCCGCGTCATTAGCGCCCCGTATGACGTCAAGGTCGAGTCACTTGACACATTAGTTCAGGGCGAGATTGCTCAGTCGATACCAATGCCTATTGCCGATCTGTACTATGATTTTCACGTCACTAAAAAAGGTACTGAGGAGCAAGACCAAGAAGTACAGCTCGTTGCCAGTCCACGAACAATTGTTGATTCCTATATCGAGGTTGTTGAAGCACTCGGGCTTACTCCCGCTGTCTTTGAGCCCAACATATCAGCAGTGACCAGAATGGTTGTTGAATCAGAAGCACACGATGAAGTTTCACTCATTGTTGACCTAGGGTCAGAGGCGTCTGATATATCAGTTTATGACGGTACTGTGGTACGTGCTACTGGTACTGCTTCGTGCGGTGGTGAACACATCACAAGGGCTATTTCGAAAAGCCTCGGTACCAGCCCTCAGCAAGCCCACAGCATAAAAACAAGGTACGGCCTGGGTGTAAGCAAGAAACAGTCTGAGATAATCAAGGCTATAGATCCAGAGCTTGCAAAACTAGTCCGCGAGATAAAAAAGGTTATGCGCTACTACGAAGAACGCGCCGACGACGATAAGCAAATTGGACAAATAATCCTCCTTGGTGGTGGGGCCAACCTGCCCGGTCTCAGTACCTACTTAACCGACAAAACACGTACAGCAACTAGGCTGAACGCGCCATTCATAAACGTTAACTTTAAAGATTTACAGCCACCCCATGAGCTAGAAACCACAATCTACACAACAGCAGGCGGATTAAGTCTACTTAGGCCAGAGGACATAACATGATCAATCTCTTACCTGCAGATGTAAAGTCAGATCGTAAGTACGGCAGGCTCAACAGATTTCTGCTCAAGCAGTTTGTTGGTCTGAGCCTAATCGGATTCATAGCAATTGGTTTTATGCTATATGGAATTAGCTTTATCCAGTCGGATGAAGGTTCGATTGACCAGCAGTCTACCGAACGAAATACGCGGTATCAGCAGATTAAGCCGATCGAGGATGAAGCTACAGAGCTCAACAAAGACATCAGTACGATCCAGGATCTATACGAGAGAGAAGTCAGGTTCTCCAAACTGCTTGTTGATATAGCTAGCTCAATACCTGTTGGTGCACAGCTAACAGATTTAAGTTTGACAGGCACGCGTATCGAACCACTACAAATCACTGCACAAACAGAAAACCCAGAGCTTGCTGGCACCTTACTTAGGAACCTAGTTGATTCTGGCATATTCGAATCTGCGAATCTCGAAAACGTCCGCAGCGTAACCGATAACTCAGAGGGTGCAGAGGGTGAAGTCGTAGAAGAGGTATATTACGAAGCTTCAATAACCGCAACACTGACAGGTGCAGCTGAGGCTCAGCGCAAGATCAAGGCTGCTCAGGAAGCAGAGGCTGCTGCTGCATCCGCGGCAGCAGCTGAAACAGCTGACGGGGGAGAAGGCCAATGAACCCAAAGAAACTTTTCTATAGTCTATCAGGTGGAATGGTGCTGATTATCCTTGGGATCGGATACGGAGTCTATTGGGCGAACGGACAGCTTAGAACTAGTTCTACAGAGATAAGCACTAAAAGAACTGATCTTGAAATACTAGATGCGAAAGTCGACAATGCCCAAGTCCTAAACAACCAACTAGAGGATCTCCGTGAAACCCAGGAGCTAGTCAGAGAAGTTCTGCCAGGGTCAAAATCCCAGGAGAACATCGTTGGTGAGCTAATCGCCATAGCATCAAACAGGGGTGTCTCACTGGACGAAATAGCATTCTCAAATGGCCCAAGCGCTCCTGGGGCGCCCGAAGGTTCAACAGCCGTAAAAGGTATAAACGGCGTATTCAGTCTAACCGTGAACACATCGATCGAGACAGATTACGAAAATATCTTGGGATTCCTAGAGGATCTCGAGAACAACAAGCGACGCTTTGAAGTAATAGACATCAGCATAACCCCACCCGCCGAAGATACGAATACCAATCTCTTTGGGGCTCAGTTAACAATCGTAACCTACCTAAAACCATGAGGAAATGATGGAAAAAATTAGAGCAAAAATACAATCTATCGAACCCAGAGAGCTCCTTGCTAGGCTGCTAGAGGTTTATAAAAAACATAATCTCGTGTCTCTTTTTGTAATTGCAGGGGTAGTGATCAGCTTTACGCTACTCCAGGTCAGAAGCTACTCAGATGCTGCAAACAACTTAGTCGAAACTGAATCTAGCGCATCCCAAGATAGTGAAGCTGAACAAACGACACCGGATGCAGACGAGATAGACCCATGCGCACTAACCGACGATGAGAAAAGAATGCAAGAGCTAGGGCTTATTAGCGTAGTTGTTGAGCCAATTGAAAAAGACGGTAAAAAAGACGAATCCAACGGCATTGTCGGCAAAGATCTCTGCGACAAAGATCTGCAAACCATAGTCAAGCAGCTCAACCTCATACGTAACGACGAGGACGTGTTCATAACATCCAACATAGCTAGCTATCGCCGTAGTGTCTTTAGTGATAGTACCAACGAAAGTGCTTGGGTTATTCAGGCCGCCGGATTACTAGAATCCTTTAAGGCGTCTACCGGCTACTATCCAGTCCAGAGTCAATTCATAACAACAGTTACTAGCCAGGCCGAAGCAGATAACGTGGCTTTTGATCCTGCAGGCGCAGATAACTATACCTATACAGCCAGCGAGTGCGACTCTAGTGGTCAGTGCTCTGAATTTGATCTACGAACTACATTTAATGATGGTAGTATTTACCAATTGGGTGAGAATGACTACATACGCAGAACGTGGATTAACGACATGGCAACTATTCTGGACCTCTACTCCAGATGGGTACAAGATACCAGTAAAGCCTTCTCTGATTATGCCGATGTGCAGAGTGAGGATAATTTCACCCGGCTCGTAGTAGCAGGGAGGCTAACCGACGTGAGAGGCCAATCACCTACCATCGACAAAAGAGATGAAGTAATCAGCAAGTATTCACTCTGGCTCAATCCCGATGGGCTTAGTAGTTATCCAAACGATAAAGACCTCATAAGATTCATAGAAAAGTACATCGATGTGCAGGCAGCAGCCGACCATAGGCACTACTACGGCTCGCCTCATCAGTTCGCCTATGACGCAGAAGAAAACCAAGGCGGATCCAGCTACACAGTTGAAAAAGTTCGGTTTGAGCTCGTCGACATTAATGCAGTTCCAATAGATACATTCGCGGCCGCCGACAGCCAGTATCTTTACAAAGGCATTGACTGTGGTGATACAGGCTGCGACTCATACGTTCTGCGAACAACATTTAAAGACGACGCCTCGTACTTCCAGCAATCCTTCTAAGGCTGCAACCGTGCTAGAAGCACACCTATAAATTCCAATGTGGGTTCTGATAAACCCGCTGATTTCGAGCTATTTCGGAATATTGATGCAGGAGCCGTAAAGCAATATATCCGAAAGAGCCGAAAAACTATCTAGGCAGAAGCGACTTTTGCCGACTTCAGTCTAGATGGTGGTCAGTGGTTTTAACGGGGGATGTCTGAGACATCAAGGCCTGATGAACCCTCTATATACGCCTCTCTAGTATCCATAATCAGCTTGGCGCACTCGTCTGGATCCGGGCAGTAGCGGAATTTAAAGTTTGCCTGCTCTCCGGCTGTTTCAATATTGAGTGTGCCAAAGTTTACGGTTGATGCAAAAAAGCCTTTTTTAAACGAAGTTACGTCCTCTACATTCGCAAGACTTAACCGAGACCTTTTAGTGTTAAACAAACCGTTTTGAATGGTTTGCTGGACATCCTCAGTGGTCAGCACAAGCTTACTCGCCCAGTAAATACTAGTCATCATGTAGAGTAGTCCGGCAACTATCAGCAAGACTGCACCCATTATGAGCAGTCCGATAGTCTTTTGCTCTGACGATAGATCAAAGCTATTGCTGGCCATCCAGGCAAGCAGCCCAAAGCTTGCAAGCACCCCAACAATTGTTGACACATAAAGAGTAACTAGGCCGAATATGTGTCTATGCATAGTAAAAACTATTTCATCTGGTGGACGTTGTATTTTTGCCATACTGCAATTATACCCTAGAGGAGTTCCGCCTGCTCATCCTGCGTAGATACCTTTTGTTTCTTACCTAGATGATCGTAGGCTTTGTTAGTAACTTTTCTACCTCTTGGGGTCCGCTCTATCATGCCTAGTTGTAGCAAAAATGGTTCGTAATAGTCTTCTATCGTGCTGGCTTCATCACCTGTCATCGCGGCAATTGTACCGAGACCTACTGGTCCACCACCATGGTTATCGATAATCGACTCAAGCAGCATTCGGTCGCTCGGGTCAAGACCCAGCTCGTCTATCTCTAGAAGTTCCAGGGCTTGGGTCGCCTGCGATGTATCAATTATCCCATCACCGTTAACATCTGCGTGATCCCTCACCCTCTTAAGTAGACGGTTAGCGATACGGGGAGTCAATCTAGACCTCGTAGCTAGCGCATCTGACGCCTCGTTATGAATCTCTGTATCTAAAATACCGGCAGATCTACTAATAATCTCTGAGATATTTTCGGGTGAGTAAAACTCCAAACGGTGGATAATTCCAAACCGATCACGTAGCGGTGCTGCTAGTGCGCCCGTTCTGGTTGTTGCCCCGATGAGTGTGAACTTCGGTAGATCGAGGCGCAGGCTCTTGGCACTTGGGCCCTTGCCTAGCATAATATCGAGCTTAAAATCCTCCATAGCGCTATAGAGTACTTCCTCAACACTACGGTTAAGCCTATGTATCTCATCTATAAAGAGTATATCTCCGTCCTTGAGATTAGTGATTAGACTGGCTAAATCACCAGCTCTGTCAATTGCCGGACCACTCGTAACACGCAGCTGGGCACCCATTTCGTTGGCTATCACACTAGCCATAGTAGTTTTTCCAAGGCCTGGGGGACCATATAGGAGCACGTGATCGATTGGCTCACCTCGTTTTTTTGCTGCGTCGATAGCCAGTTTGAGATTCTTTTTTAGCCTCTCCTGGCCAATATACTCACTAAATGTCTTCGGCCTAAGAGAATTCTCTTCAGCGCTCACCTGCTCTTCAATTTCATCCGGCCCAGGATCTACTATTCGCTGAATAGCCATTATCTGCGCCCCTTTAGAGCGAGTCTGATACGTTCTTCTATATCTAACTCACTATCGATACCCTGTAGTGCATTCGCAGCATCCTGAGCGGTAAATCCAAGCGATGTCAGGGCGGCAATTGCCTCATCTCCGGCCATGCTCGGTGTTCCCACAAAACTAGTAGCATCATCCGAGCTCACCAGTCCTACCTTGTCTTTTAGATCCAATATGACCCGCTCAGCTAGCTTCTTCCCGACGCCACTAGCAGCAGTCACATATTTGACATCACCAGTAGCAATAGCAGAACGCAGCTGATCGCCACTGCCAATGTTCATGAGGGCTATACCCATTTTTGGCCCTACCCCGTTTACGCTTATAAGTAGGCTAAACAGGTCTTTTGCTGCGTTGTCCGTAAATCCATATAGATCATGAGCGTCCTCTTTAATATGTTCATAAATCGACACCGATGATTCTTGGCCGACAGCCAGGCTCTCGTATGTTTCGCTACTTACAAATACAGAGTAGCCAACACCGTTGACGTCAATCACAGCCGTGCTGAGATCTTTATCAGCTACTATCCCTCGTAAGAATGCAATCATAGGGTCTAGTATATAGCAGCTAGAAGCCAGGAGCCAGTGATACATAACCTCTCAAGTAAATGCGATCGCACATATTTGGAGAGGTTATGTAATAGTATTGTAACTATATGCTGACGTATACTTGGATCATGGATGAGAAAGAACCCAGTCAAACCGCAGCTGACGAACCAAAAGAATCCATCTATCCGGATGCAACCAGGGGGTTCTTGAGCCAAGAACCTACACCTGACTATACAAAACGGGCTAAAGCAGCGGGGAAGAACCGGAGCTTTCCATTCTGGATAATGATCGTGTCTGCTGTAATGATAATCCTCTACATGTTCTGGATCCTGGGCGGGGCGAATTTGGTGCTTCTAAACGAAGTAGACGTCACTCCAGTGAATGAAACAAGAGAAGTTTACGAAGACGCTGCTGAGCAGCTAAACTAGCTTCGAATATCCGGCGTTAATGCGTGCAGGAGCGCTGCACCTAGCGCATCAGCTGCATCGTCCGGTGAAGGTCGTTTTTTTAGATTAAGCAGCACCCTGACCATCTCTTGCACCTGAGCTTTGTCGGCTCGTCCATAACCAACTAGACCACTCTTTATCTGCAAGGGCGTATACTCAACAATAGGCACACCCGCCTGCTCAAGTACGAGTAGTATAACCCCCCTTGCCTGGCTAACTGAGATGCCCGTGGTTACGTTTTGAGAGAAGAATATTTTTTCTATACTAGCTACATCTGGATTGAGTTCTTCAACAAGCTCCTTGAGCTCGTCATAGATAACAACTAGTCTACGCTCTACTGCATCGCCGACTTTGGTCTTTATGACACCAGCATCGATCATTTTATGCTTGATACCGTTTGATTCTATGCAGCCGAAGCCGACTATGCCTATGCCTGGATCTATCCCTAAAATCCTCACGAAGCATGCACCTCGTCAGCAAATTGATCAGTCAAGCAGATCATACTAACCAAAAGTTATTAATCCCAAGTATGACGCTATTAGCAGGCCAGCTATAGCCATGATCGCTAGATTACCTAGCAAATCTCTAACCTTGTTCTTAAAGAAACTAACCACAGCGAGCAGCAAGCTCCAGAAACCAAGACTCTTAATAAAATTAGCGAAGCTAAATACGCTATCTATAACAATATTATCTGCACTGCTGACCGTAGAGGCAGCATCAGGTTCAACAAAGCTAAAGGGGAAACCTCTTTTGTCCGCGTCCTGCTCAATCGCTACGCTACAGAGTAGCTCTGTGGTCTCATTACAGGAGGTCCCTTCTCTGGCGAAAGACACAACCTGGTTACTATCGACAAAATATGTTCCCCAAGTCAGAGCAAACCCAAGAATCAATATCAGCAGGTATTTAAGCACTCTGGACCTCATGATTAGTATGTACATTTACCACATCGTTGAGATCGTCTATGGCATCGAGGAGTTTCTGGATTTTTTGTTCTGTTTCGGTATCCACGGGAACCGTGTTTTTCGGTAAATACACCAGCTCTGCGCTGACTACTTCTAGCCCTGCACCCACAAGCTTTTCGCGGATATCATGAAGAGCCCCCGTGTCAGTAAACACATATATCTCGCCGTCCTCTTCGCTGGCATCATCTGCGCCTGCCTCCAGGATGCTCATGAGGGCCTCGTCGCCAGATGCTTTAACTACAATTTGACCTTTGCGCTCAAACTGGAATGCAACGCTGCCTGGGTCAGCGACAGTGCCACCATTCTTTGTGAGGGCATGTTTTACTTCAGGGAATGTTCGGTTGCGATTGTCTGTTGCACATTCGATCAGTATACCGACGCCACCTTTTGCGTAACCCTCATACATGATCTCCTCAACCACTGCAGCTGATTTATCTTCGGCACGTTTGAGAGCTTTCTCTATGTTGCTCATCGGCATGTTAGCTGCTTTGGCTGTTGCAATTACTGTTGCGAGGGCTGGGTTAGTGTCAGGATTTGTACCACCACGAGCCGCTACAGCAATCTGGTTGCCAATTTTTGTAAAAACCGCCCCACGCTTCGAGTCGTTACTCGCTTTGTCGCGCTTTATTTTTGCCCATTTACTGTGTCCTGCCATATGCACCCTATTCTAACAGATCATAGTGCTTCATCTGCCCTACGCGGTGATTGAGCACCCAGCTCCAGATCAATATTACTAGGTATATTGCTAGCATGCTAATAAGCCCGATCTCTAGAGGTGACTCAGCAACCTGTAGCGTACTCAAATACCCTGCAAGTCCCAGTAAACTACCCAGCATTAGCCCCGTTACGTAGCCGGCAAGTCCAGCCAAAAAGCTAAATCCAATGAGTGCAAATAAACCAACTGAAAAAATCGCCACCATAATAAACGGAATTGTTGGTACAACCAGTACATTGGCAAGTAGCGAGATTACGCTTACTCTCCCGAATATCCAGGCTATGAGCGGCATAGTCATAATCGATGCAGCAAAGCTTTCGACTGCCGCTTCTGGTAAAAAGCCCGGTTTATTGGTCTGGAAGAGGCGCATGTTTATAGCAGGACCTACTATGAGCACCCCGTAAAAAGCCAGGAAGGACAGCCACCATCCCAGGTCATACCAGATGTAGTAGACGTCAAACCAAACGGTAATGGCGGCACTAAGCATCAGCAAAACCATGGGGCGTATACGTTTGCCATGGTACCAAGCTAGCAGACTCAGAAACACTACCCACGCTGCCCTAATGATCGAAGCAGCATTGCCGGCAATAGCCACAAATGCTAAACACAGACCTAGAGATAGAGCAAAGGTACCTTTTCTGGGTAGACCTCTCATCCTGCGGCGAACCAAACGTACCAGCACCGTTAAGTTATAGCCAGAAACAGCAATGATATGAGTAAGCCCTACCCGGCGCAGTTCAGTGTCGGTTTCGTCACTAATAGTTGTCCGCTGTCCAACAATAATACCAAGAGCCAGAGCTGCGTGCTCATCACTGAGAAAGCTGTTGATACCAGCAGCGAACTGTCGT
Source organism: Patescibacteria group bacterium (assembly GCA_039028495.1). Classification (GTDB taxonomy): domain Bacteria; phylum Patescibacteriota; class Saccharimonadia; order Saccharimonadales; family VXPC01; genus JBCCHY01. The sequence goes on along the minus strand of JBCCHY010000022.1, from coordinate 5,369 downwards.
CTGAGGCGCTCAAAAGAACCTTCGGAGCGCTCAAGTAGCTCAACGCGGGCAAATGATATCGACCCTTGCCATGACGCGAAACCATCACGCAGCCTACCGTCTACCTGTACATGGTCGCCGCGGAGAATCACTGACACGCCCACGGCCTGGACCCGAACCTGACCCCTTATGGAGCGACCATCATGTACCAGATCGTTGACCATGAACTGAGCCTGCCTGCGGTCATCATACGTCTGGTCAGACGAGACAACCCCACGGAGACTAACCTGTTCTCCAACTAGACCCTGCATATATGAGCTGCTGCTTTGCCACTGCGATGTACGAAACACTCCGAGGGTAACACACAGCAGAACGACCCCAATGATACGTAGTCGCCTAGAGAAGAGTATCGGCGTCAAGCAGACTAGAAATATCGCTGCATTGGGCTCATAGTAGTACTTCGCCCCGAATGCTCCCGCCAAAAAAGCGAGTGAACCCATCCACACATAGTCAGACCGCTGCATGCATACAGACTATTCCGATTTGTCGGGAGTATGTGTTAAGTTTGTTTTAATTCGTGTACTCTCTCTACATGCTGCGCAAATTTATTGAACTCAACAGAGCTATGTCTCTACGTTTTGATAAACTCCTGCCAAGTTCGGTCACATTAGACGGCCTAGACATGCTGAAGGAAAGGGTACGCAGCAGTAGCGAACTGCATGCAGATACAGTTATCCATGATTACGGCGGGGGTAAACATCCATATGCTGGATGGTATCTACCTAAACCAAAGGGCTCTAGAATGCATGGTTTTGATATTGATAAAAGCGAGCTAGACTTAGCAAAACCGGGTCTCTACGATAAAATTCATGTATCTGATATTTCCGTTTCTCAAAAACCCGTTAGCGATAAAGCCGACATTTCATTCTGCATAGCTACACTGGAGCATGTGCCGGATAGCCAAGTGGCGCTCGCAAACGTGAAACAAAATATGAAAACGGGATCAAAACTGTTTCTCTTTATCCCTAACAAAAACGCGGCCTTCTCTAGACTAAACATACTGCTACCGGAGACTTTTAAGAAAAAGCTTTTAAGCGCTCTCTATCCAGACTCTGGTGAGAGGCTGGGATTTAAGGCCAACTATGACCGCTGCACCCCCAGACAAGTAGAGGAGATGTGCCAGCAGCTCGAGTTTTCAGGCCTAGAAATAATCCCATCGTATAACAGCTTTTACTTCACATTTTTTACGCCTCTACACATGGTCTGGAGACTGCTCCAAGTACCCCTCAAGCTGTTCTTTGGCAGAAACATGTGCGAAACCTTTGTAGTAATAGCTAAAAACTAGCTTGGGTCTGTTGCTATATCCTATTGACAACAGGGGTCAGTTGATAGATAATAAGCCGGCTTTAACGACCGTCTAATTTTTCGTAAACTTGTGACTTGCACATACAAAAGCCCCAAGTTTACGGGCCATTAGCTCAGCTGGTTAGAGCACTGGCCTTTTAAGCCAGGTGTCCTGGGTTCGAGTCCCAGATGGCCCTCCAAATTTAGAGCCCACCTTTATGGTGGGTTTTAAATTTGAGATCCACTGAGACGAGAACCCAGGTAGACCCACAGGGTCGGATTCGATGACAAGTGAATTGAGAAGAAAGCACAGCTTTAGCTGTATTTTGTTCGAAAGAGCACAGTCTAGCGAGCTTGCCTCGCAGTCCCAGATATTCAATGCGGTTCGCAAGGATCTAGCAAGCTAGATCAGGAATAGCCGGAGAGCTCTTGCTTCCCCAGCGTCTTGTCAGATGGCCTTACTACAATCAACACCAGCAGACCTAGAATCTCTCAAAGCATTCCTAGACACAAACCTCTAGTCTGGCTCAATGGCAAGCTTAAAAGAGTCCAGGGTCTACTTTTTCTTTGAATCTTCAGCTTTTGCTGGTTTTGATTTGGATAGAAATAAATGCAGAATCACTAATATACAGGCTGACCATAGCGCATAGCCCTCATACAGCGATACTTGCTCCTGGACTGCGCTATCGTATATTGACTGGCGTAGCTCGGTATCGACACTCAGGGTGACCAGCCTCCAGGTGATGACAAAGATTGCAGGTGATAAACCTAGTCCAATTGCCCGCAGAGTAGATTTTTTGATTCTGTTCCTCGTTAGATAAACCGTGGTTACTGCAGGGATCAGCGCAACACTCAGCAGGCTAATTGTATCTAGCATTGACCTGCTCAAACCAACACCAGAGGACCGAGTAATGAGCAGGACCTCCTGTGAAGTTGTTTGCTGCAACACCCAGCCGAAACAGAGCATACCGAGGATAAGTAGCATGTTTGATTTCCTATAGAGGGGATAGGCGATAAGGACGGCTGCGACTATAAGTGCAATCAGGTTTTCCATACCTACATTCTACAGCAGATAGCTATAGTCCCCGCAGGGCAAATCCGCCAGCTTTTTAGGCGCAGCTCGATGGAGATAAAACGCGTATTATCTGAGTGAGGTATATCCTAAGATATGTCGAGCGAAGAAATACGTGTTTTAGCCCATTCGAATGTGGATAAGGGCGGTGGGGTTGTCTTGTGGGGGCTATAAATAACCTGCGTGCTTACAGCTCCATCCCGGTACTTATCAATGTTTAGAATATCGCCAGTCTGCAGGTCATTGCTGTCCACTTCGCCGGCATTCAGCTCAACTACATATCTACTGGGCTCATTTGGCCCAAATGTTGTCGGATATGTATCCGGCGAAACGCTCTCTTCGATATGGATTACGCGGCCTTCAGAGTTCAACCAAATCATATCAAGCGCAAAAAACATATCTTTCATCCAAAATCTATAGACACCGTCATCCTCGAATATAAATATCATGCCTACGTCCTGTGCCATTGACTGCCTACCTGACAAGCCTAGCTGCCGCTCCGACTGAGTATTGGCTACTTCCAGCATATACGTGCTAGTGCCAATCCTTGTGCCGGATTCGTTAGAGTTCTTTGCTGTAGCTATGACTGCTAGTGACACGAGGATAAGTAGCAGAACTACACACACAATTACTTTTGCCGGTCTGCTCATTCTAGAAACTTACGCTCCAATACGATCTTTGCGGTTACGGCCTGTTTTGACGTTGTATTCAATGTACTCAATTATTTTAGTAGCCACATCTCTACCAGTGACTAGCTCTGGGGTCTTGAGGCTACCTGATGAGTTGACCTCTAGGATTAGTGGTCCGCGGTCTGATCTGATCATGTCGACGCCACAGACAGGGAGGCCCATTGCTTTGGCTGCCTTTGTAGCTGCTCGCTTTTCCTCTTTGGTGAGGAGTACCTTGAAGCCCTTGCCCCCTTGGTGTGTATTTGATCTGAAATCACCATCGAGACTTTTACGCTTGATGCTAGCAACGGCCCTGCCACCAACGACAAGTACACGCACATCCTCACCCGCAGACTCTGCAACGAACTCTTGGACGGTAAAGTCCACACCCTCGACGTAAAAGGCCTGCATCACAGCTTTGGCCGACTTTTTTGTCTCTGCGAGCACTACGCCATTACCATGGGTGCCCCTGGCCAGCTTTACGATCACCGGCGCACCGCCAATGAGATCGAGGATCTCGTCGTAGTCAGCTGTCTCGCGAGCGATAACCGTATTGGGAATATCCACATTATATTTTGCAAATAACTGATAGGAGCGCAATTTGTCCCTAGCACGAACAATTGCCACAGATTTGGCCGTAGTAAACACACCCTGCATTTCAAATTGTCTCACTACAGAGGTTCCATAGCGCGTATACTTCGCGGCTATACGCGGAATGATAGCGTCTACTTCCTCAATGGGTTCGCCGCCGAAATACACAACCGGCTTACCCTTTTCCATGGCCATATAGCACTTCGTATAATCGATAACGCGTACTTCGTGACCACGCTCTTTAGCGACATCTTCTAGCCTGGCAGTTGAATAGTTATCCCGTCCTTTTGATAATATGACTATCTTCATAGGCTAACGTCCACTATAAATTTGTCATATAGGTTTTTTCTGCCTATTAGTAGTTCGTTTTTCATTTCGCTCCTTTTTGCTAGAGTTAGCTCTAGCTCTGTCTCTACATCATTCACCTTAGCCGGCATTCTTATTACGTAGCGCGTTTCTTTATCTCCTTTGGAGGTTTTTACCCATTTTTGTCTATAGTCTTTAATCCTAACAACTGGATTGGTTTTCGAAAACGGCTTGAAGTATAGCTCGTCGTTGTCAACTTTTATCTCTTCTGCATGAAGGCCTCCGGTGTATGCACCAGTATCTACTTTAGCCGTTACCTCAATACCAGTCATTAAACCACCAAAGACTACCTGGACCTTTCGACCAATAACAACCTTGTCATTGCATGCACATGAACTGTTTTCTGCCATCACTACATTATCTCACTAGAGAGTGCTTTTAGCTAGCGTTCCTAACCCTATAGTAGGCCAGCCCCACTATGACAAATACGATTATCATCATGATTAACATCATAGTTATAAAACCAGCATCTTCTTCCTGTAGTTCGTCTTTATTGTCTGGCCTTAACATGATAGCTTAAGAATATCATGAAAAAACTACTCTTCTTAGCAAATGACAGCTCAACAACAAAAACTATGCTTGAGGAGCACGAATGGCTGAAGGAACACTTTGAACTACTCGCGCTGAACTACTCTGCAATAACTGCTATAAAGCCCGAAAAAGTTGTATTCAGCGATTTTGAGATACTAATCGATACAGTTGATTATATTTGGCTAGAGTACGACTGGGACGCGGCTAATGCTAACAACAATTACAGCCACTTTACTGGCCTCATATTGGATAACTGGCCTGAAAAGCTGATTATCTACCGAGATGTCATGAGGAGATTCTACCCAATATATGACAGCAAGATGTTCAATGCCACATTCCTAGACATGGTCGGACTACCTCACCCAAGAACAGTGCTATGTGACGTCTCCGGTGCCCTGGACTACTCTTACCCACTCGTATTGAAAGAGGACATCTCAGGAATGGCTAAAGGTGTTAGCTTAGTACATAACCCTACAGAGCTTGAGAAGCTTGTGAGCGATAGAAAGATGATAGTTCAAGAACTAAAAAACTTTGAAAAGGAGTTCAGGGTACTCACCGTTAACCACCAAGTGATAGGAAGTGTGGAAAGAACAAGCAAATACACAGATGGTGGAAACCGCAGACTCGTAAACATAGATAGAGAACATGAGCTGAGTGACGCAGTTATCGATATCTGCGAGAGGCTTTCTAGAGAGCTGACCGCTGATCTCCTGGGCATAGATATCGGCATTGATAAAGATGGTTATCCATGGGTTATCGAATTCAATGTCTCACCTAACTTCAAGAGATTCTGCGAGATAACCGGCATAGATGTCGTG
>JBCCHY010000021.1:0-16330 GCA_039028495.1 Patescibacteria group bacterium | reverse complement strand
GTGTGCTGCAGCGATTAGGGCTGTTGTTTGTACAACTTTAGCGGAAAGGGACGTGACTATATCTATTCTAAAGTTCTTATATATATTAGATTTCAATTGAGCATTCCTGGTCTCTTGCAGCTTTTTTGAAGTCATTGCCGCCTCTACGTGTTCGTTAGCTTCAGCCTTAACAGCGTGGATGTTAGTCAAGCCATCTGCCATTAGCCCCACCGCACTGCTTCTATGTTTTGCAAAAATCCGGTTCAACTTTGAGCGTTGCTTCGTCGCGTGGTATGCATAAATTACTGTAGCTGTAGAGGTTATGACTGTTACTGCACCAACTAAGGGCAAAGCAATTAGAGCGTAAGCACAGGCAACGAGCAGGCTTATGCTTGTGGGTAGAAAGTTGAACATCAGCTGCCCCTTAATCACTGCAGATGATGAAGCAAATGTATTGATTTTGTTAAGTAAGGCGCCTGAAAAATTGTTATTTTGAAAACTTACGTTTCTATTTATGATGTGGTTGTAGGCGTATAGCCGTACTCTCTGTAAGTTCTGCGTGAACTCAACTTGATGCAGGTGGAGGGCAGCTCGTAAGAAAAGCTCGGATAAGACAACGCGGATTACAACATAGACGACAGCGAACCAAGTTAAATACTCAGCAGTGAGCTCTCCATCTACGAGACGCTGTAGTACATGGGCCTCTAGCACAGGAGTTAACACTGTGCCCAATATGTAACCTATCTGGAATAGGACAATACCACCAAGCATTAATCTCTTGTCAGATGAGATACGCCAGTACCAAAGTAGTGTTTTTTTGTAGTTCATTTCTTTTCTCTAACAATTAATTTCTATTGGCAGAGGACGGTGATCAGCTTTTATCATCGTCAGTGCAAGACTTATATTTAGCTTACTTTAATAGTACAATATACGCCGACTTAACACTAGTTAAATATGCAAAAGATCATTCTCTACTACAAATTCACACCGGTAACTGATCCGACGATGACGATGCATTGGCAGAGAGAGCTCTGCACTCGTCTAAACCTGCGCGGTCGGATTATTATTTCTGAGCACGGCATAAATGGTACGTTAGGTGGTGATATAGAGGATCTCAAAGCCTACAAGCGCGCTATGAACGAGACTGATGCGTTTAAAGGTATCGAGTACAAATGGAGTAGTGGCGAGCGTGAGGATTTCCCCAAGCTATCAATCAAAGTTCGGGACGAGCTAGTCACACTGGCTCCGGGCGAGGAGTTCGATGTGTTTAACAAGAGTAGGGGTCTTAGGCCTGATGCGTGGCACAAATATATGGAAGAAAATCCGGACGTAATAGTGCTGGATGCCCGTAACGAGTACGAGAGCGACATCGGTGTGTTTAAGTCAAAAAATCTCGTCGCGCCAAAGATCAAGACGTTCAAAGATATCAAACCGTATCTGGATAAACTGCCGAGAGATCAGCCGATACTGACCTACTGCACAGGCGATATTCGCTGCGAATATCTGAGCGCCTACATGCAACACATCGGTTTTGATGAGGTCTATCATCTGGATGGTGGTATTGTGAAATACGGTGAGAAATACAAGGATGATGGATTCTGGGACGGCAAGTGCTACGTGTTTGATAAACGTATGAATCTAGCGTTTTCTGACCAAGCTAACGACCTAGGTCAATGTATAGACTGCGATAAACACTCCAGCAATCAGGTTAACTGTGACGACTGCAACAAGCAGATAGTAGTTTGCACTGCGTGTGAAGACGAGTACATTCATTGTACGAACCCTACAATGCGCAGTTCGCTCCGGCGCAAGACTGAGGTATAATTGGCTCATGAATAAAAGTGTTCTTTTATCGCATCTGGCAGCCATTATGGCTGGTTTTGGTTCCGCGCTGCTACTCATAGTCGACAGCACCATGGCTAATGTATTCGGTGTCATTCTTGTAATAGCCGGAGCTGCCGCTCTAGGGGCTTCGTTTGGTCTGCGCTCAGGCTCAAGTAAGTCACAGCCTACAGAAGAATAGACATGTCGCTTGAGACCAAGCTGAAAAAACTCCCCAAAACTCCAGGGGTGTATTTTCACCGAGATAAAAAAGGCAAGATCATCTATGTGGGTAAGGCGGCCCGACTCAACAACCGTGTCCGCCAGTATTTCCAAAACTCTACAAAACGTACTGCCGATATCAAGACGCAAAAGCTGATAGCCGAGATAGCAGATACCGACTGGGTAGAGGTGGACAACGAACTCGAAGCACTGTTCCTAGAGGCAGAGATGATCAAGCGTTACAAACCGCGATTTAACATCCTAGAACGTGATGATAAGTCCAATACCTATGTACGCATAGACCGTAAATCAACAGCACCAACAGTTACGATTGTGCGGCAGCCGCTTGACGACGGAGCAGAGTATTATGGTCCGTACATTGGTGCTTACCCACTGCGAAAAGCGCTCAAATATTTACGCAAAATATTTCCATACTCTACCCATTCCCAGCTACCCAAAAGAGCTTGTTTGCAGTATCACATAGGACTCTGCCCAGGGCCGGAGACTGGTGATTATGACGAGGCTGAATACAAGCGAAATCTCTCCGCACTCGTTTCTTACTTAAAGGGCAACAGAGTTGCTCTCGTCAAAGATCTGGAGAAAGAGATGAAGCAGCTTGCAAAAGCCCAGCAATATGAAAAAGCAGCCATCGTACGCAACCAGCTGCGTAACTTGAAATCGCTGACGACGCATATCGTGTTTGGGGATAAAGAGAATCTGGATCTTAGCAAGGATCATGCCCTGAGTGATCTTATGGATATATTTGAGCTGACACAAGCACCACGACGTATAGAGGGCTACGACATCAGTCACATGTCTGGCACTAATACCGTCGCCAGTATGGTGGTTTTTACCAACGGTGTGTCGGATAAGAGTAGCTATCGTAAGTTCAAAATGCGCTCACCTGGTAACGATGACTTTCTACATATGAGAGAAGTGCTAACGAGACGTCTCGGCGAGCGCAATCAAAAGTCATGGGGTCTGCCAGACCTAGTACTCATAGACGGGGGTAAGGGTCAGCTTAGCTCAGCGTTAGAAGTTGCCCGGGGGCTAAATGTTGATGTGCCGATGATTGGTATAGCTAAGCGTCACGAAGAAATAATCGTTATGAACCAGGGCAGTAATGTCTCCGTAGATCATGAGCAGGTCAGGTCTATGCAGGGCACAGTAGAGGTGGGTGATGAATTCACAGTTGTCAGACTGCCGACTAATTCACATCTAGTCAGCTTACTCAGGCGTATACGTGACGAGAGCCACCGCTTTGCGGTCAATTATCACTCGACCCTCAAAACAGGCGCTCAGAGGCAAAGCATCCTGGATGAGATACCTGGCGTGGGGGCGGTTACTAAGAAAAAGCTCCTGCGTAAATTTGGCTCGTTAAAAGGCATCAAGCAGGCTCGCAAAGAAGAGCTAGCCAGTGTCGTCGGCTATAAAAGAGCCATGATCATCCGCCAGTACCTGCGTAAGAAGTGAGAAAAAAAAGTTAACAAAACTTTAAACAACTAGATCACATTAATGATGTATGATCAAAATCATGAGTTTTCATAGTATGTCATTGGCAAGAGCCAACCAAAATAAACTGTACGAACTTTGGGGGCCAACACTCACGGATGCAGATAATTATAGTCTTGCAATACCAAATGGTGTACATAGCGCATTCTATGCACCACTGCTAATGGCTAGTGTCCGGTCCGAAGAATCAACCTTTCGAGATAGATTCTCTGCAGATATATTTTATACAGAATGGATAGGGGTTAATATGGCAGCCAGCGCACTTGCAGAAACAGTTATTGGTCTGCGCCAGACCACACAACAACCTATTGTCTCTGCTCACTATGATGCACTTGGTGCACTCTATGAGGACTTAATAGGTGGAGTGTATATTGAGGGAGGTTCTTCAGCAGGAGCTAAGCTGCTGGCACTAATTAGTCATGCCAATAGAGCTTTTGACAATTCTCTTGGTTGCCTGAGGTCTATCAGTAGTGAAGATAGGGTACTGATAGCACGTGCTAGTACCAGAGCTTTAGCGTATGCCTCGAAAGTCAAGCTGAATACCGCACCAATCATACCTCTGCCTACTAAAGCGTCTGATTTGAAACCAATCAAGCTTAAAGACACGGCCTAGGAGGTGGTAACCGTTCAGCAAGCCATGGGAAAGCGCTATTTTAATGTCGCCAGGGTTTTTCTCATCATCTAAATAAGCTCGCAAAGAAGAGCTAGCCAGTGCCATCGGCTACAAGAAAGCCATGATTATTCGTCGGTATCTTCGTAAAGGTTAAGTACTTTGTACCAATAACCTGGTGTGGTATAAGTATAAAATGGCGATTAAAACAATAGATAGTTTTAGCGGAGCAAGAAGACTTAAAAGGGTACAAGCACCAAAAGCGGTCTATACTGCATTCGGTGATATCGAGCACGACCCTGACGTAGTACACTTTAGAGATCAGCTTGGATCATGGAGACCGGTTCACCCCATGGCTGCAGTTATTGGCCTGCTACGAGACGGTCAACCAATGCGTCAAACCGTTTTTTTTGACATTCAGCAGTCTCATTGGTCGGCTATCGAGACAACTACTGCCGAGATGATTGAGGAGCTACGGAACCACAATAGAACGCGCAGGATTGTGTCTATCGGGTCAAGAGCGTTAAGGGGCGTCTTTCATCATACTGGCTCAGAGCTGGCAGCGTATGAGAATGTGTGGAGTTCGATTATCGGTAGCTCTGGCGTAAATACCTTTGGTGGGATAGTTATCAGCAAAGATGTTAAAAGTGGTGTCGACTATGTCGATATATATTGCCACCGTAGAGTTGGTGCTGAGGCTCTCAGTCATGTCAAGGGTATGACTGAGCGAGGACCAGGGATTAACGATAGATTGCTGAGAACTTCGCTGTACAAGCGAATGCTAAGCCGCAGGGGGCTAAGACCAATAACACAAGAAGAAGTGTACGCCATGCTAGTTACGTATGCTGGCCTACAACAGGCTCAAGAGCTAGATATGCCACTACATGTCCATTAGTGAGCGGATATGAGTTCCCACAAGTTGGGGGTCATCAGGTCTTTCCCTCAAGCATCTAGGCATGCCCGCAAAGAAGAGCTAGCCAGCATCATCGGCTACAAGAAAACCTCTATTATTGACCAATACCTATGCAAGAACTAGGTAGGGTATATACTTAACTATACCCGTGCGAATTGTCTTTGTAGGGCTGCGCTAACAAGTAGGTGTGCTTCTACTGGATCGGCAAACTCAGGATCGGCTTCTTCTATTGTTGTTGCCGACGGATCATTGACACTGTCAAGTACTGACACTGTATTGCCATCACCCTCTAAATCGACGCCTATGCCCGCTAGTTCACCCGTTACTAGTCTGCCCATAACGCTCATGCCAGATACGTAAGTTATTTCACCAGCTTTGTCCGTTCTGACAGTACATTCGAGTCCTTCAGTTTCGTAACCAAGCCATCCAGTGCTTGGATCAACATGACCATGTGTCAGTGTTTCTCTGAGTAGTGAAGTACCAGGCAGCGCAGGGTCGATATCCATATATATGCCAGAAGGTACACTTAGTGTTGAGCCGCCTAGTTTACCAGCAAAAGTTATCCCTTGCTCTTCTAGTACAGCTGTCATGCTTGGGTGTACAGAACGGGTTGTCCCGTCTTCGTGAGTTATTTTTAATACATTTTGATTTGCCATGTTCTGTATATTAGCATATTTTTAATAAAAAGTCAATATCTATCTGAGGTAAAATGCTATACTGGATTCATGAAATCTGCTGGACTACGACTACAGAGGGAAATAGTTGGTGTCTCTGGCCAGTTACAGGACACCCTAGATGCTGCCTGGATGTCGGCTCTCGAGAATGGATCGACTAGCGGTGACAGAGTTGTCCTACATGGCCAACATGTGACGACCATAGATAATTCTGCTCTACGATGGGTGCTTAACTACATGGGTGTTTTTTCTATGAAAGTCTCGGACACTGTTATTAACAGAAAACTAGAGGTGATGGATACCGATAATCTAGCTATTGTTGGTGGTATTCGGACATCTTTAAAATCTAGATCTAATCGACTAAGACTGCAAATGGATATACCTAGTAATACGCATGACAGTAAATTCGCTATATCCGCACTTGAGCAGATACTAGAGAGAGAAATGCCTAATGAATGTGCAGCGAGACTCCGGGGCAGATCAAAGCTTTACGTGCCATTGTTCAGTGTCGATACGAGCGCTCAGGCTGATGGCCCAAGCTGCTGGAGTGGTTTGAGTGATCTTGATATAGGGTTAGAGCATATAATTCTCGGCCCTTTGCATGCTGCTGATGACCTGATGCATAGCTATGCAAGACCCGCCTAGAATTTAGTTATTGATGGTGGTAAGGGTGGCTTGAGAGGATTGCGGCTGCCCTGTATGTCTGTTCTAGGACCATTACTCTAGCTAGCTCATGAGGTAGCACCATTTCTGATAGTGACAGGATCATATTCGACCTCTGTTTGAGAGTCTCGTCTACGCCGTAGCTACTACCTATCACTAAGACTACATTTTTGCCGTGCAGACCCTCTAGCACCCCGGCATACTGCTGACTAGACTTTGGTATACCTGTCTCATCAAATAGGATCACATAGTCGTTATCGTCTATCTTTTTTAAAATCTCTGCCGAAGTCCGTATTCTGGTATCCTGCTGGCCATCTCCGATCTCTTTAATAATGACTGAATCCAGCCTCTCTAGCCTCTTTAGGTAAACATCACATAAGTCTGTCCATGGACCTTTGGGCTTGCCTACTGATACCAGTTTTATCTTGGGTAGTTTATTGGTCATCTGCTGGTATAATACGTGCGCTTTATGAAAGAACAAGTCTTAAGATTCGTCCTGCGCTGGCTTTGTAGCACAGCTGCTATCTGGGCTGCTGACACTCTACTAGACGGGGTGACTATAGATCCCGGCGTCATGCCGATAGTCCTGTCTGGCTTTTTGATAGCTGCGATAAATGCCGTCGTCAAACCATTCGTCATGATAGCTAGCATACCGTTCGTACTGGTGAGTGTTGGGCTGTTCATGTTATTCGTAAATGGGCTGATGGTTTACTTGGCTGATTTACTCTACTCTGGCCTCAGTATAGATGGCTACTTGATAGCGATACTTGCGGGTCTGGTGATAGGACTGGTAAACTATATGCTAACAATAGTTTTGGAAGGTAAATCTAAGAGATGAACAGTATATTTGACTACATTACAGTTGTAACTGCACTGATTGTGACTATTCTGATCCTGATTCAGACTCGAGGAGCATCCTTAGGAGCAGGTCTCGGAGGTGGAGGAGACAGTGAAGTAGTCAGGCGGGGCTCGGACCGCTCTCTTCATCAGATAACAATCGGTTTTGTTATTGTGTTCTCTTTATCTCTCGTCGCTGGCTTTTTGGTCTAGAGGCAATACAAAGAGACTCCACTATGAGTTCTACTAAAAAGCTAGTCAAAGCAGACCCCAAAGAGCTAGCTCTCAAGCAGAAAAAGAGCGTTCTAGAAGTCCACTCAATAGCTAACGAGCATATCGACAAGAATTTTATCGCTAGAATCCAGAGCCTAGGCACGTCGTGGCGATTTGTGTTTAGCTGGTTGCTACTCGCCACCATGATAGTCTGGGTGCTGGCTATTCAGACGAGAGCTCTCAGAAGCTACTACACTGAGGTTCGGCCGAGTGAAGGCGGTACATATGTAGAAGGTGTCGTCGGCCCGCTTACAAATCTAAACCCAATATACGCAACAACTCCTGCAGATCAGGCGGTATCAAGGCTACTTTTCTCTAGTCTGTTCAAATACGATGTAGACAACAATCTCGTCGGGGACCTTGCAGAGTCAATAACTTCTGATGAAGGAGCCTCGTCTTTCACGGTTAAACTACGAGAAAATTTAGCTTGGCATGACGGATCGCCGCTGGATGCCGATGATATTTTGTTTACAGTCCAGACTATTAAGGAGCCAAAGGCGCGGTCTGCTCTTCGTGGTAGTTGGCAGGATATTGAGGTTTTCAGTATTGATTCGCGCACAATTGAGTTCAAGCTACCTGGTAGTTTCAGCCCATTTAAGACGCTACTAACATTTGGCGTGCTACCAGAGCATTTGCTGCGGGACATAGACCCCGTGAACCTCAGAGGTTCATTGTTTAACAGCTCAGAAGTCATTGGCTCTGGTCCATTTAAGCTGCAGAGGATAGTCAACGTCAGTGGCTCGGGGAGCGACAACAGAGAGCAGAAGATACAACTACTAGCCAATGAGGGTCATCACCTCGGAGCGCCTAGGCTGGATGCGTTTACATTCTGGATAGCACCCGACCGTGACCGGCTGACTGATCTATTTGCAGAAGGTCAACTGAATGGGGCTTCTGAGATAGATATTGAAGACGTTGATGTTGATGGACTAAACGTCCAGGAAAAAGTCTTCAGCCTAAACAGTGGAGTATACCTGTTCTACAAAACTACATCTGAGCTACTGTCCGACAAAGAGCTCCGACTGGCTGTCAGTCAAGCGATTGATAAATCTGATGCAGCTCGCTCACTGATGCGTCCAGTCCAATTGATAGACGGACCGCTACTGCCCGAGCAGGTTGGTTATGATGAAACAATTACTCAGGTTGATACTGATGTGGCGGCGGCTACAAGCAAACTCGACGAGCTCGGCTGGGTTTTGGGTGCTGATGGAGTTCGTGAAAAGGATGGGCAGAGACTAGAGCTTTTTATCACCACAGAAAGAGACACAGATTACGAAGCATTGGCAGCAGCGCTCGTTGACCAGCTGGCTAAAGTCGGGATCACTGTTAACCTCGATATCCGGGACCGTGAGGGCTTCACTGAGAATGTTCTACAGAACCATGTCTATAGCGATATGCTGCTCTATGGGATAAATATTGGTTCTGATCCTGATGTATTCGCGTACTGGCACTCCTCGCAAGCAGATCTCAACTCGCCAGTCCGATTAAACTTGTCAGAGTACGAGTCAGAGCAAGCAGACGCAGCACTAGAGGGTGGACGGTCGCGGGTAGATCCTGTGGTGCGTGCAGATAAATACAAGGACTTTTTGTCGGCCTGGGTTGCAGACGCTCCAGCCCTAGCAGTCTATCGGCCCCAGTACACCTACTACGAGCTCAAAGATATCAGCGGGCCTTCAGGTCAGTTTCTTGTTGGGCAAGTAGATCGTTTCAGGGATGTTTCTAGCTGGACTGTGCTCACCGATAGAGTCCCCTATGACGAAGAGAACTAGCCAAAAGCTTATGGTAAAATCAAACAAGTAATTTCAAAGGACAAAAGTGAGCAAACTCGCACATTATTTACAGCAACACATCCTAGGTGAAGTACTCGACGGTGCAGACGTTCGTAGTCATTTTTCGCGTGACGCTAGTGTGGTAGAAATTGAGCCTGCAGTCGTCGTGTATCCCAAAAACGAGCAAGATGTCCGCAAGGTAATGAGTTTTGTGAATCAGCTCGCGGACCGTGGTAAGCAGCTCGGTGTTACAGCTCGTGGCGCAGGCTCAGATCTTTCTGGTGCCAGTGTTGGCGAGGGTGTGATTCTAGCTATGGCAGCGCATATGAACAGAGTTGTAGATTTTGACCCCAAATCAGATACGTACAAGGTCGAGTCGGGCATCAACATCAGCAAGCTGCAGCAGATGCTACACGTAAACTTCCAAATGCTACCTAGTGCTCCGCTATCCGCCGAGTACGCGACGATCGGAGGAGCCGTTGCTAATAATAGTGGAGGTGTATATTCAGAGAAATATGGTTCTACCCGTGAGTACATTCATAGCATGAGAGTAGTGCTTAGCAGTGGTGAAGTGATGGTAGTCAAACGATTAAGTAGCCGCGAGCTCAACAAAAAACTCGGCTTGGCGAATTTCGAAGGCCAGATCTACAGAGAGATA
This sequence comes from Patescibacteria group bacterium, assembly GCA_039028495.1. Lineage (GTDB taxonomy): Bacteria > Patescibacteriota > Saccharimonadia > Saccharimonadales > VXPC01 > JBCCHY01. The sequence continues at coordinate 6,399 of JBCCHY010000021.1, read as the reverse complement.
GACACTATGCTTACCGACAATGCCGAACTACTCAGGGAACACCCCATGCATAGCAACGCAGGATACGCCCTAGAGTATATCCGTGATAGCAAGGGCGGCTTCAGCCTGATCCCATTATTCGCAGGTGCCCAGGGAACGTTGGGGATTGTCACTGAAGTAGAAATGACGTCTGCTGAGTACAATCCATTCCCAACCACAATACTGGCCGAATTCGAAACCATGGAGGCCTGCATCACTGCAGTAACCGAACTCAAAGAGCTAGACCCTGCAGCACTAGAGATGGTTGATGGCAGTGCGCTCAGACAAATATCACGAGTTTCACCTCTTTCGTTAAAGGGTACGTTCAAGAAGCAGCCGAACTTTGCTCTGATCGTAGAGTTTGATGACAATAAACGAAAGATAAAAGCTCAGCTTAAAAAGGCAGGCAAGATATTAGATGAAACTGCAGCCAGCTGGGACTCAGCAGAAGAAGAAACAGACCGGGATGGCTTCTGGAAAGTACGCAACGCTGTGGGCCACATCATCGGAGATTCTAGCAGCAAAGGTAGAGCGCTTCCGGGCGTTGAGAACGTGAGCGTGCCACTAGTGAACTTTGCTCCTTTCTACACAGAAGCAGAGGCACTGTTCAGAAAACATAGAGTACCGTTTATGTCTTGGGGCCACATCGGCCAGGGTCAGCTGAGCGTCATGCCCAAACTAGATCTATCTGAGATCAGTGGGCGCCAACGCCTAGTAAAAATTATGGATGAATATACAAAACTCGTACTCAAGCATAGTGGTAGCACCAGCGGGTTTCACAATGACGGTCGCCTGAGTGGGCAATACCTAGAGTTCGAGCTTGGCAAGGATCTATACAATATGCACGTAGCCATCAAGCAGCTACTAGATCCTAAAAACGTACTGAACCCAGGTGTCAAAATAGGCGTCGATCGTAAAAAGACGCTGAACTCATTTGTAGCTAGCTACTCACTCGCACATCGCTATTCACACCTCCCCAGGCTATAGACTAAAAGTCAATTTAGTACTATAATATATACTATGAGTAAAGATTTCTGTCCTTATGCACTTCAGCAGGCTTTTCGGAAAGCAGAAATGGAGATTTATAGGGACGGTGCAGAGTGGCTGCAAGATCCATCCAAAATACCGGTGACTTCAATTGCTGGGCCAGATCTTTTAGGTAGGGTTAGCAACCCGTATTACAACCTGTCAAGTTGGCTGACTACTGATGCAGTCGAGCGAACTAAACATGTAGCCGCCAATGTGGACTATTTTGGTATTGCACAAGAACATGGGCTAGAAGGTCCCCGGGCAGAAACTGCGATAGCACAGGCCGGAGCAAATGTCCTGCAGTCCTATGGACCTGGATTCCGCTCGATGGCAAATATTTTTCAGGTCATACCCTATGTTGCTGCTCGGGAAGGGGTGTCAGATAGATTGGTGTGGTCTGACATATCATGGCAGGCAAGAAATTTGGGCGTTCGGCTAACCGCATACAATACCAAGCTGCAAGCCAACTTTGACACTGTTCATGTAGACGAGAGTATTGCTGATAATAGAGATTCCTTTAGGATGGATCCGGGCTTTTTCAAGCTGGATCAGAAATACGGAATTACAACAGTTAATCCTCTAGACCAAGTGATCAAGATGGTTATCGAGAGGAGTAATTACTACCACCCACAAAGGACTGAGCGCTACACCTGCCCAGCGCTTGATGTAGGTGGTGCCAGTGAACGCAGTCTGTTTGATGACTATTGGAGGGTAATGGTAGTAGCAGCGAGAGAATATATACACCCAGGCGTTGTAATTAGTGATGAAATTCGTGGACCATATGGAATTGATATGGATGAGTGCTACGAGCGTATTGACACAATCCTGGACGCGAAACAGGCAGCCGAGTCATCCAGGATCTTACCGGGCATGTTAGCTGAAATGCTCAGCCGTATGCTTGATGGCCGTTCAATAGAGGGCGCATTAGAGGCTTTTGGGATACCTACGCTTGATGAGCTGGATCTCTAGATGTATGAGTACGCTCCTTTTAACATTTACCCTGGCTCTCTAAAGCAGGCGGTAGACAGACATGGCCAGAGTTTGTTAGATAATTTATCTACCGGCTCTCCTTGGCTGGAGCTTGTAGACCAGATAGATGAACCTGCTAGAAACAATAGCCCGTACTATGGTCCGGCAACTCAGTTTTTGATAGATGTTTTCTTGGACATAGCCGACAGTAACCCAGAGCTTGCAGAGGTCAGAAGAACGCCTTTTGGCAGGCATATAGCTGCTGCTCATCTCATAAAAAACTATCTCGGTGGTCTATTAGTTGGGGAAAATGGATTGATTACCAGTTTATATGCCCAATGTGATATTTCCCGTACAGCTGCACACACTAATAGATTTCGGTATTTGATGCACGATACAGAGCATGTTTTGACTGGCGCCTGGGTACCATTTAACGATGTTGCATTGGTATCGGGAGGTGCTTACCAGAGACTAGTTAATGACGGCACTTCTCAAGTAGAGGCAATAGATAGATTGGTAGGCTCCGAAGACCTGCACATAATCGCAGCAGTCCAGGGAGCAAAGACTTTAGAAGTATACAAGCAGCTTGGAAGAGGGTATCTTTCGGCTGAAAGTTTTACAGTAGACGATGATGGACTCGTATCATTTACCAAACCTGCCCTAGACGTTATTACTAGGTATTTGGAGGGTCCAGGCTGCCCAACCGGTAAAATACAAACAACTGGCGGCAGTTTGTTTGCGACCTACTGGGAGAGAATTAATCGATTTGTCCTCGAAGGAGTAGACACAAGAGAGATGCGAAAAGAATTCAACTAAAAAAGACTCTGAAATCTCAGAGTCTTTTTTGGTGCGCAGAAGAGGACTTGAACCTCCACAGGATTACTCCCACTACCCCCTCAAGGTAGCGCGTCTACCAATTCCGCCACCTGCGCGTAGACAGGCAGTATTCTAGCAGTGTTAACAGTTTTTATGAAATGAAGTATACACCCAGTTTTAACCTATAACTAAAACAAGATTTCTAGACGAACAAATATAATACTGCAATGATTGATTCTAGGGGCGGTCACTGTACCTTAGTCCTAATAGTACTGGGTATGTTACTGGCCCCTCTGGTCTTAGCGGGCTTCTTAAGTAATAGTGTCTTAGCACAGCCAAATCCTGAGTTGAAAATATCTATAGAAGAATCAGCTTTGTCGGGTGAAATGGACCAAAATGAACTTATTGAAAAAGAGCTTGTAGCTGAACCGTGCCCGGATGAGGCTCAAGCCACTATAGATAATAGAAGCAGCAAACTAGGTAAAATAGCAGAAACTAGGTCTAGGCAGCGCCCCAGTAGAGATCTCAGCACACGATTAGAGGCTACCGATACATCAATAGACACAAAGATGGATGATGAGATAGAGCCAGACAAAGATAGTCTAGATGCCGTGGATTCAAATGAATCGACCGATGGTGCAGACAGGGTCGTGATAAGCAGCTGGCACGTTGAGCAGCAACCAGACACAGAGCAATTAACCGGACTACTCGACACAGAGGCTAACACAACTGAAGTCTACGAGCTAAATAGTGATCAGTTGCTGATAAATAGCTCTCAAGACACAGCAGATAATAAACCACAAGTTCATCAGTATGAGTTGAACAAGCTATTCCCAGCTGGCGAGTACAAAGGAGAGCTAACCTACACAGGGCCAACAGAGTTACACATTGAAGGAGAGCGAGTTGCGGGTGATTGGAATGCGGATACGCAGGCGGAGTTCACAGAAGAATTTGGCTTGGTAATTCCAGAGGATATCGAGCTCGACATTGCAGTTGTGCAGTATGTTGACGGGGAACAGGCAGCTGGCTTTGAGCTGCAGATCTCACCCGCTGAGGTCACTCTTTAGATGATAGTTCAAAAATTCTGATGCTCACTACCTATCTACCAACTAAAAACGACCCATAGTAGGGTCGACTCTAGTTGGTGGGTGATGAGGGACTCGAACCCCCGACCCCTTCGGTGTAAACGAAGTGCTCTAGCCAGCTGAGCTAATCACCCAAGTTATGTAATTCTACATATAGAAAGTGTTTTTTCCAACTATCTACGGTCTACTGAGGTAAACCTACATCACCCGCAGTTGCGATGACGAAGCGTGCAGGTAGTTGATGTCCTTCTGGGATCCTTAAGGTTGCAGTTATTTCACTAGTGTCAGAGTGCAATTCTACTTGGTTTACGTCAGCTCCTTTGTAGGGTGGTGTACAGGCTCTCGCATCTGCTACTGCATCTCTCTTGAGCCGCTTGTCTTGTTGGCCACGCTGTTTTTTGGCATCAGACCTTCCCTAACCACCATTAGCCCTGCGCTAAGAGCTACTTCAGTGTTTTCAGGTACAAAAAATCTTTCTGGCATAGACTAAATTCTATTCCGTTCAGGCTTTTGTGCAAGCATGAGCTCTATGATAGGCTCGCCGACTGTCTGGCTAGTTCGGCGATTTTGGATCTGTCCTCTAGCAGATCCTCTGGGACGGTCCAGTAGGGCATTTTGACTGGCCCTTTGTTTTTATGGCCCGTGTACACGAACTGCTCTGAGCCCATGTCAATATATTGCTGTTTGGTCATGTCATTCGCTTTGAACATTAGGCCATCGTCCGGACCACTAAAAGCAAAGATGCTACCCCCTAAATAGTACCCGTAACCACCAAACATTCTTTTGACGCTAACATCATCTAGGTCAGAAAAAACATCTTGTAGCAAGTACTCTACGTAAGGAGTCAGCTTGATCATACTCTCATAATAGCAGGCTATAGCCACAGAATGGTATAATTGAGGTTATGCTAACTGCTAGTATCAAATCAATTTCGCACCGAGCAGTACTACTGTTTATTGCCTTTGTCTTATCCATAGGACTTACTATGGCCAGTATGCCTATATCTAGTGCACAGGACGCCACGCAGGACCGTCTCAATAGTCAGCTCGACCAGCTTGATGAAGAGATTGATAGTACGCGGATACAGCTAGATGGTATTCAGGAAGAGCGCAAGACACTTGAGGAGACGCTAGCAGAGCTTAACTCTCAAATATCTGGTTTACAGAACCAAATTAGCGCGACCAAAGCAGAGGTATCTAGACTAGAAGACGAAATAGCTGAAAAGCAACGAGAGATTGATGCTCAGAAGGTTGTTCTGCAAAAGACATTCGCAGCTCTATACAAACGCTCTAATGCTTCGGCGCTCGAGCTATTAGTAGCGAGTGATAGCTTTAGTGAATATCTAGATACTCAGGAGTACGTAGAGCGGCTCAAAAACGGTATCAGTGATTCGGTAACTAGGATTCAGCAGCTTAAACTAGCCCTACAAGAGGAAGAAGAGCTGCAAAAAGAGCTCCTTAGTCAACTGCAGGCACAAGAGCTAATAGTACTCTCTGTTCAGTCGGAAAAGCAGCGTATTCTGAACGAAACAAAAGGCCAAGAGACGCTGTTCCAGGCGCAGCTCGATGACCTAGAGGCACAATACCGAGCACTAGAGGCTGAGCTGGATGCGTATATCGCCAGTCTGCTTGCATCATCCGTCTCGCTTGGGCCTGTGAGTAAGGGTGACTTCATAGGTAGACTCGGCAATACTGGCTGGTCCACAGGACCTCATCTGCACCTCGTTATCACTCAGAATGGTAGCCGTGTTAATCCAGCGACTTTCATGCGTAACAATGGATCGACATGGCCCGTCGGTAGCGGTGGAGGCTGGATATCACAGGGATATCACTCTGGCCATAGGGCTCTAGATATCGCTGGCTCAGAGGGGCTCCCCATACGCGCAATCGCAGGAGGCAATATCATCCATAGAGGCTGTTTATCTGTTGGTACGAGGTTCTCAAACTTTGCTGTGATTATCGACCACGGTGGCTATACTTCTATGTATGTACACATGCAGGCACCAAACAACTCTAAGTACTCTGCGTGTAGCTTGAACAGACGGCCTGGATCGCCGTATTATTTGTCGCCGTCTATTGATTATTCCACCACTAACTAACCCCTAAACCCTCAGGCCTGCAGGCCTTAAGGACCGGCAAAGCCGTCCATTGATCTACCTCATGGGCTCCTTCGGATATTTTATGCTCCGAGACGCAGGACGCTCGGTGGTTGTATATACCACCTTCGCTATTCCGGTCAAATCAGTAGATTTGACTCTTAAGGAGTGCCACCTGCACACCTCCTTAGCGTTTCTCGCAGAGAAATTCCAAACTAGCTCCATGTCTGAGGGTTTAGGACGGACTGAGCAAACGTATTCACACCATCAAACGGACGTAATTTATAGTCAATAAGTTTTGTCTTGCATACACGTAGTGCAAATAGTAAGCTTGAAGCACACACGTGTAAAAAAGGGGTTTATTATGAACACGACCGATCTATTACT
>JBCCHY010000020.1:0-18076 GCA_039028495.1 Patescibacteria group bacterium | reverse complement strand
TCAATATCAATAACAATCATTTCTAACCAAAATTATACTTTAGCAACCTTACAATAGGTATACCTTCGTAAAAACAAGACGATCGTCTCATTTTTAAGAAATGAGTTCTGTAATGATTATTTCTCAATATACCGGTGAAAAAAATATTTAAATACTTGACTCGGCTATTGCTAACTAAGATACGGCTAGGCTTTCACACTATAGAGGCTTTACAAAACTTAGATGAATTAGAAAAGCATGATATCAGTAAAAAGCAACTAAGTGATCAGATCCGCTACTTACTAAGATCTGGCCGTATAGTCACGAACGATGATTCATGCAATCTGGCTAAGTCAGGCATTGAGCTGCTCGAGAAACTAGATTTTCAGAAACCCATACAAAAAGAAGTATGGGACGGCAAATGGCGAATAATTAGCTACGACATCCCAGAGTCTGACCGAATGTTGAGAAATGCAGTCAGAAGACTAATCAAAGATCTTGGCATGAAACAACTTCAAAGAAGCATCTGGGTCTGCCCTTATGACTGTTTTGGTAAATTCAAACAGCTAGAAAATGCGTACGGTAAAAGAGGGGATATCCTCTACATTGAAACTGACTTCATAGAGGGTGCCTTCTGGCTAGACAACAGTAGCCATTCATGGCGTAAAAACTAGACGATCGTCTAGTTTTTACGAATATTCTAATACGTGTTGACCCCGGTGGTCTCGTGGTGTTAAATACATGGACAAGCCACCGTAGCTCAGGGGTAGAGCACATCCATGGTAAGGATGGGGTCACGAGTTCAAATCTCGTCGGTGGCTCCATTATCATTTTACTTGCACACATAGCACACTTCTGGTAGACTCTACCCCTGTTATGGCAAAGTCCAAAAGTAAACGAGTATTAGTAGCTATGGTCAGTAAAGCAACTGGCCATCGTCGTGTTACTCGTAAAAACACTATTAACTCACCAGACAAACTGGTGATGAAGAAGTACGACCCTATTTCACGAAAGGTAGAAGAGTACGTAGAGAAAAAGGTCAATCTAGGCCGAAACGAAGTAAAAGTCCGCAAAAAGTAATCCTTACTAACAGGCAGGTAATACATGATCGAATCCATTCGTAGAATATTGGTTATATCCATACGTGTACTTAAGATCCTATGGAAACTTAATCCACTACATGTAGCCTTGAGGCTTTTTTTAATGGGCTTGGAAATAGCTTCTACGCTACTTTTGACGTATTTTGGTGCACAGGCCATAGGGCGTCTCGCCGATGCTCTTTCTGGTGGCGCCAGCACAGAGAAAGAGATTATTACAAGCTTAGCTCTTTCAACTACTTTTATACTGCTATCTAAAATAGCCTGGGCATTCCTAACTTACTTGGAAAGAGTATCGTACTACTCATTAACAAGATGGGCCGAAATACAGTATAAAGAAAAGCTATCAGAGATAGACACTGAGTACCTAGAGAACAGAAAGTTTATGGATCAAGCCAACAAAGTAAACGACCGTCTTGAATGGGCGATATCTGCCTTTAACATAAACGTATTTCTGTTCATACACGAGATAGTAAAACTAGTAAGCATAGTCTATTTTGTAGCGCAAGCGATATGGTGGGCGATCCCGCTAATCATTGCTATGAGCATACCCAATTTCCTAGCAAACACTAAAGCAAGTAAACTAAAATGGGGTATATGGCAGAAAAAAGGCAGTGAATACCATACGTACTACGGTATCACATGGTTATTCCGCAGACAGGCTGATCTTCAGGAGATAAAAATACTAAACTCCTCTAAGTACCTTCTCAAGAACGTTGCTGAAAAACTATTGCTCAAATTTAACAACGAACAAGTAAAGGCAATACGCAAGTTTCTGCCGGTCTCTTTACTATCTACACTAATAGAGAGTTCTGGCGTACTAGTGATTAGTATCTGGCTGCTTAAGCGTACTTTAGACGGCGCGTTAACATTGACCTCATTCAGCTTCCTCACGGGTTTAGTAGATAGATTCAACGGGACTATGCAGCAATTTCTTGGAACCATGACCCGTATGTACGAACAGTCACAGTACATCGAGGACTTTTACAGTATTTTGGCAACAGAGCCAAAACTCAAGAAGCCTGATACAGGCCATAAAATACCCAGCTCCAGCGTACCAAGAGTAGAGTTTGTTAATGTATCTTTTAAGTATCCGGGTACAGAAAAGTACATCTTTAGAGGACTTAACTTGACAATTGAATCGGGCCAAGATGTAGCTCTAGTCGGTCCAAATGGGGCAGGAAAAACTACAATAATAAAGTTACTCCTAAGGCTCTACGATCCTACTTCTGGAAGCATACTAATAAACGGGGTCGACCTTAAACAGGTAGATATCGAGACTTGGTATGAAAATATATCTGCGATGCTGCAGCATTTCAACCACTACCCACTTACTTTACAAGACAATATAAAACTAGGTAGAAAACAGAAAAAATCTAAAGAACAACTTCAATATGCCATAAAGATGGCGGGTCTTGAGAGTATGATAAATGAAGCACCAAAAGGACTGAGCACCTACCTAGACCCAGCGTTTGAAGATTCCATCGAGCCCAGCGGAGGACAATGGCAAAGAGTAGCGTTAGCAAGATCTTTCTACAGACAAACCAACATGCTTATACTGGATGAACCCACGTCAGCTATAGATTCAGTAGCAGAGGCTGAGATTTTTGATCGAATATTTAAAGAGCATCAGACAGGTAGAACAACCCTGATTATTTCACATCGATTTAACACTGTGCGTAACGCAGATGTGATCTATGTTTTGGATAAGGGGAAAGTTGTAGAAAAGGGTAGTCATGATGAACTTCTTATAAACAAGTCGACTTACAAGAAAATGTTTGACGCCCAAGCAAAAGGCTATAAGTAAACTAGCTTTTTTTGGCAAGTAGCGCGGAGTAGTAGTCTAGCATTGTATTGACGTGTTCTGCATGGCTCCACACTAGTGGCGCGACACCCGTCGGAGTACTGTTCGTAGGGCTGATCTGTTCGCTCATGACTCCGCTTTCTAGTCTATGCCTCTCACACCAGTCTATAAGCTCTAGAGCACGCTCTAAATTGTTATTCATGATGTAATACTGTGCCAACCAATATGCGGCTATAAACCACGGGTTACCAGGAGTATCTTGACTAATTCTCATATAATAGTCGTCGTTGTAGCGGGGGACTCCACCGTTCGGCGTTTTAGCAACCAACTGACTCTCGATCTTGTCTACAGTACTGCGGAGCGCCTGAGTCCCTTCTAGGCCACCACCAAAACGTAGCACGCCATACATGCTGCTTATGTCCAGAGTCGTGTCCTTTTCGATTAAGCTATCATAGCCTAGGTACAGACCCTTTATGAAGTACCCTCTATCACGGTCATACAGTTGGTGGGCGTTGCCATCTATAGTCTCTGCAGCGACTACCCATCTACCTACACTTTTATCATCAGCTATTTCGTTTGCTAGCTTGGCCATACGTCTAAGCGTGTTGCTGACTAGAAACGTCGTATACGTAGTAGTTAAGAATTTCTCTTCCCACAGGTCATAGCTGGCGTGGGGCAGCCCAGTTAGCTGATCAATGTAATTGGTCATGAAATCACAAGCTGGCTTTACAAAATCCTCATACACTTCGACGAAGTATTCTGTATCACCGCTACGCTCTACATATTCCGCGAGCATATATAGAACGCCTGCAGTCTCGTCTTCCTGAATTGCGAGTTCTTTGTGGTGATGTTGGATGAGAGGATGCCAGGTGCTCCCATATGACCCATCAGGCTGGAATTTATGCTGTAAGTAGCCGTTTTGATGCATGACGCGGCGACAGAATTCGAAAAAGCGCTTTGGTATATCAGAATAACCCAGGCGGATGAGTGGCCAGATCGCGTACGCACCATCCCTCGGCCAACAGTAAGCATAATAATCCCGACCATAGTTATATATACTAGAGTCAGAGCTAGCCAGTATAGACCCTCGCACGTCCGTATGGGCTATAATCATGAGCAAGCTATGACGGATTTTTATGCGATCTGCTTCTGGGATATGTGTCATGTTCTTGTTCGCGACTTCGAGCCATTTACCAAATTTGTTCTTTGCCAGAGCTATTCTATTAACAACACTAGTTTTTAGCAGCTGGTCATGAGTGTATTCGACTTCTTGGTGATCCTGCCCAGCAACAATCCAGTATTCGAGTGTTGCAGTGGAGTTGGCTGCAATTTCTTGGTATAAGCCAACGACGCTATCAACGCCACCATGCTCGACATTGTTTTCGGATAACTCTCCGTCTTCAGCGTCGACATGTGTGCCTTCTTTACCTTCGATGCCGTAGTTACCAATCGAATAGCTAGACATTGGACCATCGCTATTACGTGCATACGTGCTGAGCACTGTATGCCCCTTGTAGTCAATCAGCCGACTACTGTCTGGTTCATAGAAGCATGTATCACCTCGACCGTTATTGCTGATCTGAAATGCCTGGTGCAGGAACACCCGGATTTCTCTAGCGCTAGCTGAGCTGTTAGTAACATGTATAAGCCTCAGAAAAGCAGTGTGCTCAGTATCGACTACAGATCTGATATCTAGCTCAACGCCTAGATCGTCATTAGAATACTTTGTGATACCTATCAGAGCATCCTTTTCATAGTCTATTTTTGTCTTCCAGCTACCATCATTTAGCCAGCTGAACTCTCCGTCTACAAAAACGCCTATTTTGTGCTGAATTATACGCTCAGATGATAAATTCTCTTGTCCTACATAAGGGTAGTAGAAGTCGTCTACCAGGCCGTTCATATTTAGGCCTACGCACATTTGACCATTACCTAGAACTACTGTTTTGTGGCTCATTTTGTCACGATTCCCATCCTAGCAAGTCGTGCTCTGATATCAAGAATCACGTTCATATAGCTCATCTGGGTTTCATATGGAGACTCCTGTGTCCGCATACACCCGTAGGCATTGGGCTTAGTATCCATACATCTGAATATGCAGCTTGTTTGCAGCATTCGCCAATCTCTGATTAACGCATGATCACTGCTGATCATAACGGCTTCGGTTAACTCGTATATCGCCTTTAACGCCTCTTGCTGCATTGGGCTGCCATTCAGACTAGATAGATCTCGATCATCATCAAGCCAGCTCGTTACTGATCGCGCCTCTATGGCTTCTGATTCTATATGTTCACGAGCAGCACCTGATACGGTTGCAAATTCGTATTGAGTGTCTTTCAGGCTACAGATTGACCCTATGAAGGAAGTGCTATTGGACTCATAGGGTAGAAATACGTTTACAACATCCCCAGACTGGCCTTCAAGCATATCGGTGGCGTTAGCTTCACCAGAGGCAACCTGCTCACTAAATAGTTGATTACGAGCCAGCAGAGCAGGGCCATCATCATGTACCCTATAGCAATAGTTGGGGCTCCGCCATGACAAGAGCTTATCAGACCCCTCAGCTAAAACAGCCTCGTAGCCATTCTGACTAGCCCATAGACCTAAATCTTGGCTGTAGCTAAGACCAGTATTTCTAAATGAATGCGGTTTGTAGCCAAGTAGTCTTTCGCATGCTTCGGCATGTATTCTAACCTGTTCTTCGAACTCTTCCTTATTATAGAAAAATGCCAACGAATCATAATACGTTTCTGCAGTAACCTCTATACGCCCTGTAGCCTTTTCTACCAAGTTCCTGAAGCTCTGTAGCACGTCTGGACGTGACTCTTCCATATGCTCTAGCAGCATTCCACTCACAGAAATGCTGGCTCTAAATTCTGGGTTACATTCAATTGCATGCAGGAGTGCTTCGTTAATCGGCAAGTAATAGTTGTCGCATGCATAATTCAGCGTATCTTTCGTGTGTACATGATTCCTTTCATGATCTGCGAAGTAGTCATGATACTTACCTGCGTCAAAAATAGTATAGTCTCTCACGCGGTAGGGCTGATGGGCTGCTAAATGAAGGACTAGTTTCATGCAGCGACCGCCTGACTATAATGGCCACGCAACAGCTTAGCAGCGTCCGACCATACCATGCCAAATATTTCTTCCCTCGACGCCTCAGTTAGTGTCTTAAGTAGGCCTGGTGAGTTAAGAGCTGAAACTATCTGGTTTGCCATGCCGTCTACATCCCAGTGATCAACTTTTAGGCAGTTTTGTAACACCTCTGCAACACCGGATTGCTTTGATACGAGTACCGGAGTGTGCTGCATTGGTGCCTCCATCGCAGTTATACCAAAAGGCTCGCTAATACTCGGCATTACGAACAAGTCAGCGATACGGTACGCCCACCTTTGTGCAGCTCCACTCACGAAGCTATTCGTGAACAGAACATTAGTCGTAATACCTAGATCAGCAGCAAGCAACTGAAGCTCGCGCAACTGATCACCTGTGCCTGCGAGCAGCAGCAAAGCCTTTGGATTTTCATCTACAACTTTTTTAAAAGTATGGAGCAGTGTTGAGAGGCCTTTTTGCACAGTTATGCGGCCAAGACATACGACCACTTGATAGCCAGCTTCTTTTAGCTGCTCTAGCACAGGGTAGGGGTTGTGGTTGTCTACTTTCGTAAATTTTTCGGCTGCTATTTTGTTGTGAACGATCTCGATCTTATCTGGATCTACTCCATACTCTCGGATAATCAGATCTTTGATGCGTTGACTGATTGCTATTACGCGGTCAGCCATCGCAAGTCCCATGTATTCAATCTCGTGAATAATTTCTGAGCCTCTTTTGCCACCTGCCTGATCGAACTGTGTTGCATGCACGTGGACAAATAGTGGTCGCCCGGACAGCTGCTTTGCCAGTATGCCTGCTCTCATAGTCAGCCAGTCATGGGCATGTATAACATCAAACTCTAGAGACTGGATGAGCGAGCCGACACCACGAGCGTACTCTTTGGTTTGATTAACCATGCCATGCAGCTCGGTAACGTCTGTAGCTAGTCTGAGGGATTGTTCGCTAGCGTATACGCCTGCACCTTTTCTAAATTCTAGTGGATCTAGCTTATGAGCAGCATGAACATTCATGAAATCAATCTTGTGGTCAGCCTCATAGGGGACAACAAAGTCTATTGCAGCGCCTGAATTAGCCAGTGCATGACTCATCTCATAACAAACCACTCCAAGACCACCGCTATTAAACGGAGGTAGTTCCCACCCTAGCATCAGGACTTTCATTTTTTGTGTTTTACTCCTGGTTTTGTATTGGCATTAATTATAGCTTAAGGATAAGCTCTTTACAGCCCTATTAGCTACAGATTGACTATAGATATGCACAGACATGTATAATTATCATTACATTTTGCAAAAAACTGGAGTATAAACATGTCGAATATGCTGATTGGCCAAAATATTGATGGGGTAAAAGCCGAGCTACTCGGTACTCACGCAAATAGGCATGGGCTAATCGCCGGAGCTACAGGGACCGGTAAGACCGTTACCCTAAAACGCTTGGCAGAACAATTTAGTGCTGCTGGTGTGCCAGTGTTTTTGGCAGACGTTAAAGGTGACATCACTGGAATCTGTCAACCAGGTAGTGTCAGCTCTAAACTGACAGAAATCATTACCGCTAGAAACATTGATGAGCCAGAGTTTCGTGGTTACCCAACAATATTCTGGGATCTATATGGTGAGCAGGGTCATCAAATGCGAACTACTATTAGCGAGATGGGGCCGCTGCTCCTGTCTCGGGTACTGAATCTCAGTGAAGCTCAGGAAAGTCTACTGACAATAGTGTTTAAGATAGCAGATGATGAAGGCCTACTCCTGCATGACACTAAAGATCTCAAGAGCATGCTCAACTACGTATATGACTCTAGAAAAGAGCTTGAGCGCGACTATGGGGGCATGAGCACCCAGTCTATTAGTACTGTGCAGCGTAAAATCATTGCTCTAGAAGAACAAGACGCTGACAAATTCTTTGGACTGCCTGAGCTAGACCTGGCAGATATGATGCTGCATGACGATGATGGGCGTGGGTATATTAACCTTCTGGCGGCTGATCGTTTGATGCAGTCTCCTCAACTTTACTCGACTTTCCTCCTATGGCTACTAAGCGAACTCTTCGAAGAACTGCCAGAAGTTGGAGACCCTGATATTCCAAAGTTTGTCTTTTTCTTTGACGAAGCCCACCTGCTGTTTGATGACACACCGAAGCACCTGCAGGACAAAATTGAGCAAGTAGTAAAACTCATCAGGTCAAAAGGAGTTGGGGTATACTTTGTCACCCAGAATCCAGTCGACATACCTGATGACGTGCTTGGACAATTAGGAAACCGCATTCAACATGCCCTGCGTGCATTCACGCCAAAAGAACAAAAAGCTATTAAACAGGCGGCCGAAACATACCGTACGAACCCCGATCTAGATATAGCTCGAGTGGTACAGGAGCTAGAGGTGGGCGAGGCTCTGATTAGCTTCCTCAACGAAGACGGTGCCCCCACTATAGTAGATAGATACTTTGTAATACCGACTGAGAGTGCTTTTGGGCCAGCCGATGATAATGTCAAGCAGACTGCTATCAGCCACTCACCAGTCAGTGATATATATAGTAAAGCCGTCGACAAAGAATCCGCGCATGAAGAGCTAAGCGAAAGATTGAAGAAGCATATAGACAAAAAACAGCCAGAAGGTAAGGGCAAATCTACCAAAAAACCTGGCCGCAAAAGACAGTCAGCTATAGAGGCAGGATTTAAGTCTGCAATGCGTAGCGTCGGAACCCAGCTCGGGCGTGCTATAACCAGAGGTGTACTCGGAGCCCTGAAGCGGTAGGCATGCTATGACCAAGGGTGTGGACGAACTACTCAAACTAGATCCATATCTTGTACCTTTCGAGGCGCAAATAACTGCTCGCGCCGCCGCAGTACACGACTACAGGCGCTCACTAATGGATAGCGCCTCACTCCAGGAGATATCAAGTCAGCATGACTACTTTGGTCTACACAAAACAAACCATGGATGGGTTTTTAGAGAATATGCACCTAATGCGACTAAGATATTTATCTGGTGCGAAAAGAACAACTGGCAGGACTCTGTCAATTACGAGCTGACACGGTCTGATGACGGAATCTGGGAGATAACATTAACAAGCGACCAGCTTGCAGAGCAAGACATATACAAACTACACGTTCATTGGCCAGGCGGTAGCGGGCAGAGACTCCCCACATACACTGGTAGAGCAGTCCAAGATGATGAAACAAAAATATTTTGTGCCGAAGCCTGGGTTTCATCGTACACATTCAAACACGAACCGCCCCAGATTAGTGCGCCTCTATTTATATACGAGGCCCATATAGGCATGTCATCAGAAAACGAGGGCGTATCTACATTTGGTGAGTTTAGAGACAATGTACTCCCGCATGTTCACAGTAGCGGCTACAATGTCCTGCAGATAATGGCCGTGCAGGAACATCCATACTATGGTAGTTTTGGCTATCATGTATCCAATCTCTTTGCGGTAAGTTCTAGATTCGGCACACCTGACGAGCTCAAGTCACTGATCGATACTGCTCATGGGCTGGGCATAGCCGTGATAATAGACCTCGTTCATTCTCATGCTGTCAAGAACGAGCAGGAGGGTCTCGGCCTCTTTGATGGGACAGACTACCTCTACTTTCATTCAGGCGATAGGGGGCTACACCCTGCCTGGGACTCCAGATGTTATGACTACAGCAAGAAGGATACGGCCAAACTACTCCTCAGTAACTGCCGCTACTGGCTCGAAGAATACAACCTAGACGGGTTTAGATTCGATGGGGTTACCAGTATGCTCTATACACATCACGGACTGGGCAAAGACTTTACTTCCTACCATGACTACTTCGAGCACACAGATCAAGATGCCTACAGTTATTTGTCATTAGCTAACGAGCTGATCCAAATTGTCAGGCCTGGAGCTCTATCCATCGCAGAAGAGATGAGCGGTATGCCTGGCCTTGTCTGGCCAAGTGGCAAAGGTGGGGCAGGGTTCACGCACCGACTGAGCATGGGCATGCCTGACATGTGGATTAAGCTACTCAAAGAAACCGCTGACGAAGACTGGGACATTGCGCATATACTGCACGAGCTTACGCAACACCGAGCAGAGGAAGCGACCATATCTTACGCCGAATCCCATGACCAAGCGCTAGTTGGGGACAAAACTATAATCTTTAGACTCATAGACAAAGACATGTACGAACATATGTCTATAGATAAGATCAGCCCGCTAGTTGAGAGGGGGGTTGCACTGCACAAAATAATCCGCTTACTATCAGCAAGCACTCATAGTGGTGGCTACCTAAACTTTATGGGGAACGAATTTGGTCATCCAGAGTGGATAGATTTCCCGCGTGAGGGCAATGGCTGGTCGTATAAATACGCTCGTAGACAATGGTCTCTGCTAGATAATGATAGCCTGGCCTACAAGTGGCTCTACGGGTTTGATGTTGCCATGATCGGTATCCTCAAGCGAGCTACTGTAGATATATCTCACCATCACGCAGACCAAGCCAATATGTGTGCCTCCTACGTGAGAGGTGAATACTTATTCGTTTATAATTTGAATTCGCAGCGGTCCCTCACTGACCACTCCATTCCCACCCCAGACGGAAGGTACGAGCTGATCCTGAGTAGTGATGCGCCAGAGTATGGTGGCTTTGGTCATGTCTCGTCTGATGCGCCCTACGTCGCCTCAGATGGCCATCTCAAAACTTATATCCCAGCCCGATCAGCCCTAGTATTCAGACTAGAAGTTTAGAGGTCTTGTTGCTAAACTTTAAAAAAGCTCGATCACCAAGTTGAGCACCGAAATAAATCTATGGTTTATTTCGAGAGGAGGCGGCTTGCTATGTTTGCCTTAATTGCTGGGCGAACTTGTTTCACCAGCAGTTTGGCAAACATAGCATTACACGCCGACGAAGGGGAGTAGCTCAATTGGTAGAGTAGCGGTCTCCAAAACCGTTGGTTGCAGGTTCAAGTCCTGTCTCCCCTGCCAAAGTTAGGAACCAGGTCTTTAAGGCCTGGTTTTTGATTCAAACTGCTGAAGCTGATTTAGCAGGACTAACTACACTAGCTACTTACGGCGTAAGGCCTCGACTTCTTCTCTCGGTCCGGTTGTGTAGTCTACTAACTTTACAGATGCTGTATATATGCCTTCGATTTCCTCTGCATCAGGCAAAACCGTTGTCAAGGCATCATGGCCCCACAAGTGTCTAGCGCCCCAGGTGAAAGTACCTGTGCCTTCCTCAGTAGCAACCTCCTTGCAAACCTGAGCTTTAAGCTCGGGGTTATCTATCATCGCACAACGCCCGGCTGCATTAGCTACCCCGGCAGCTACACGAGGGCCAGACCTACCAAAAAGAGCCTCGTGCTCATGCCTACTAATAATATTCTTCATCCCATGATCAGGGGTAGTAGAAAACTTTTGTGGCTTGTCTCTGCTGCCTACGTAAGTTGGGCGCCCGCTCCCCAGGTCTACAATCTTTTCTTCCACTCTCGCTCGTAGCATAACTGTAAAGATACTGGTTGCTACTGGGCATGATCTCTTTTGTTCACACTCTATACAACCCGCTGGTATGGCTATCTCGCTTAGTTTATTAGGGCCCCATTTAGACATGTAATTAGCTCCCATATATGTAGACACTTTATCAGAGAAGTCATTTCAGATAAAACATAGCCGGTATACACGCGTGGTATGCTTTACGTGTGTCAAGAGTAATAAATCTAAAAGTACGTAGCCGCCAGATCAGAGTTATAGCAGACAAGCTGCTATTTATAGAGCTGCTAAAGAATTTAGAGGGCCGCCTGTGGGGGATCGCAGCGATTACGGGTCTACCTATAGGATTTGCTATATGTTTTGCTATCAGACCAGATCTACTGGCTTGGGATACAGCATTTAGTGATTTCGGCAGAGATGTGCGTACTGCTCCGTACTTTTCCGGGGCGATATTTTACGGTGCTTACGCCCTGTGGCGATGGCGAGGCTACTTGGAGCGTACGTCCAAGATCAGGGGGCTCGCAACGCTCTTTGTAACCATGACTATCTTTGGTCTCTACATGGTAGCTCTATTCCCAGTCAGCTGGGAGCCTATTGCCTCTACGCTACACTACGTCGGGTTCGGTATCGCCGCCATGTCTATGCTTTTTACTGTTAGTTTTGATTTTCTGCTCCGTAGATCACATGATCCTAGTAACCACCGACTTTGGCAACTAATCCGAATCCTATCCATGGTCGGCATCGTAGCTGGAGTCTATGTAACAGCCCAATCAGAGCTGTTTGATGATACGTTTGATATGGCATTGCTGGGCGAAATCATGATCCTACTTAGCTATTCACTCTGGGTCTGGTTAAAAACCTATCATCCTGAGGGCGAGCCCACGATGCTGTCCAAGACCCTGGCAAAGATAGTCCGTATAGAATAAACTAATAGCTAATGAGTAAAGTTGATAGCCACAAGCTAGAGAAGCCAGCCCTGATTATGATTGTTGGTATGCCTGGGTCAGGCAAGACATACCTCATGCGTCGTCTCGCTGAGGACCTGGGTGCGGTGCATATCAGTGCTGAAAAAATCCGCCATGAAATTTTTGAGAAACCTTCTTTGACCCGCGATGAAGAAGCCGTCGTACGTCAGTTAATGATGATGCTGGCTGAAGAATTCTTAAAAACTGGTCTATCTGTACTGTACGATACATCTGTCAGCACAAAAGATGAGCGCAAAGAGATGCGTGATTTTGCCCGTAAGCTAAAGGCAGAGCCGATCCTGATCTGGCAGCAGCTAGACACCAGCACAGCGTTCATCCGTACGCAGAAACGTAACCCACAAGATAATGATGATGATAGATTCGCAGTTCCACTAAGCAAAGATCTCTTTATGGGTCTCAGCCGACAGATACAAACGCCTGGCGAGGAAGAAGCAATTGTGATTAGCGGCAAACACTCCTACAAGGGGCAGCTGCAAACTGTTGTTAGAAAACTGATTGAGATGAGACTTATCCCACAGAACGATCAACTCGCCAAATCAGTCCCAAAACCCGGTCTTGTCAACCTAGTGAGCCAAACGGCACGTCTTGACGACACCAAGCGCAATATACACATAGAGTAGATGGCCAAAGCCACGTACAAGGAGCTCCAGATAGAAGATGTAGGGACCGTGCGTGTTGTCAGGCGCAAGGGCCAAAAGAACATTCGCATCAGTATTAAGCCAGACTATATATTACTCAGTCGTCCCTGGTATGTCAGTGAATCACAGGCACTACGATTCCTGCGCAGTAAAAGTGGTTGGGTCACAGCCAACACTGAGGAGCCTATAGTTTTCTCTGATGGTGCGAGGATTGGCAGGTACCACACACTGAGGATCGAACCAGACAGAAAACGCTCACACGTCACAGATAGTCACATTTACACACCAGATGACCCCAACCTAATCAAGAAATCCTGCCTACGTGCGCTGCAAGCGGAGTCAGAAAATTTGCTGAAAACCAGACTAGATCAGCTATCAGAGCAATCAGGACTGCCTTATCACAACCTCCACATAAAACACCTAAGATCTAGATGGGGTAGCTGTGACAGTAATCATGACATTACCCTAAACAGCCTGCTGGTACAGCTGCCATGGGACCTGATCGACTATGTCATACTCCATGAGCTAACTCACACCCTAGAGATGAACCACTCTAGATCTTTTTGGACAAAGCTAGAACGCGTTTGTCCACGCTCTAGTGAGCTCAAAAAAACCATCAAGAACTATCAAACAAGGATCTACCCAGACATGCTAAAATAACGCTTATGTCTACTACTGATAGTCCAGGTTCAGGCAAACTAGATAAAAGTATCGACCACCAGAGGCTCGTTAGTCTTGTCAACAGCATGGCTGATGCGGTTATCGCTACAGATGAACACGCCAGGGTTGTGCTATTCAATGGCGCAGCTCTAAACATCCTGGACCTCAATAACATTGATAAAGGCTCTCCTATATCAGATCTTGTGGATATTACTGACAAGCAGGGGAGTAGCATCGATTTTGGACACTACATAACTGAGGTTAAGACCCAGACTGCTTCGCGTGACTTGCGGCTACATTATGGGCCCGATGACATGATTAGTCTCTATACCAGTATTGCGCCTGTACACCTGGGATACGGCGTAGACGGGTCACGTGGCTATGTCGTCATGATGCGTGATATTACTAGAGAAAAATCGCTCGAAGAGGAGCGCGACGAGTTCATTAGTGTCGTCAGCCATGAACTGCGAACGCCTATAGCGATTGCAGAAGGCAACCTCAGTAACGCAATCTATGTGGCCGAGCAGAATCTGATTGAGCAGTCCATACTGGATGCGCTCAAGCAGTCATATGATCAAGTACTGTTACTGTCTAGCATGATAAACGACCTGTCGACTCTTTCGCGGGCCGATCGGGGTGCACTTGAGCTAGAGGTCGAAGACATCAATATCGCCAACATGCTCAAACTCCTAGAGGACGAATACAGGCCTCAGGCACGAGCAAAGGATATCGAACTATCGTCTGACTGTGATCCAGGTCTAGAGCTCCTGCGCAGCTCCAAATTATACGTGAGAGAGATCCTCCAGAATTTCGTAACCAACTCTATCAAATACACCAACGAAGGCAGCATTACTATCAGCGCCATGCAGAAAGATGACGGTGTCCTATTTGAAGTTAGCGATACAGGTATTGGACTCAGTAAAGCAGATCAGGAACGCATATTCGAAAAGTTCTTCCGTAGCGAAGATTACCGCACTCGCCAAAATTCCGGCACAGGCCTAGGTCTATACGTCACCCGCAAGTTAGCTAAGCTCATCAAAGCAGACATAAGCGTCTTCAGTAGGCTCGACGAAGGCAGTACCTTCACTATCTTTATTCCTAATCTATAGACGGTAATTTCTGGTAGACACGCATAACGGGCAGACAAACGTTGCGCCCTTTCCAAAGTACATTGCTGAATTCATAACGGAACATGGAGTAGTTTATGATGGCAAGCTCTTGAAGTAGGAGCCAAGGAGTCAAGACTACTCTTGTCCAAGCGCTCGAACGATAATGAGTGATAGCTGGCAGTAGAACACTCACAAAGACCGACAGTGTAGCTACGATAGCTACTGGCCACAAAATGCTGACATAGGCGTACCCCATAGCCAGGGTGATCATGGTAGCAGCCAGAGTTACGAAATATACACGTTCTATGCGCCTCTTGAGTTGGGGGTAGCGGTGCCGAATAGCAGTACTATACCTAGCTCTCGGCTGCTTTGCTGTTACCATTGTCAGCCAATCATGACCCGCTGATATGAACTGATACTTACTACCGACGAACCCGGCGATATGTCGCTCTGGGATTATAGATCTGCTGACTCCTTTGAATCCACCAAAAGATTTCAGCCTATTAGCACGCACCAGCCAGATGCTGCTGAGAACCGCCGGCCTACCCATAAAGCCTCTGTGTAAAATATGCTCCCACCAGTACCGTAGGGGCGAGATAGGATAAACCACCGCGAGTGGATCCCGAATGGGTAGCACAGATACCATATCTAGATGTCTCTTTAGCGTGTACGACATAAGCTGGCGCAGGGTATGTTTCTTCATACGAATGTCCGCACCTATGTAGAGCAACCAATCACCACTGGCTTCATTGCGCAAAGCTTCATAGGCGTTGTTTTTGCCTAGCCACTGCGGATCCGGCTGTACGCCAGCTATGAACCGAACGCCCTTTTGCGCATATGATTTAATAATCTCTGATGTCTTTGGATTGCTAGAGCAGTCATCGAGCACCAGGATTTCCAGTTTTTTATAGTCTAGCTCAGTAATAGATTCCAGACAGGCTATCAGCTCGTCCGTCTCATCCTTGGCCGGGACTAGTATCGACACTGACGGCAACTCTCGATCACTGAGCTGGCTAGACGTGTCTTGGGCCCTGTAGAGACCAAAGTAATAGTAGGCCGTCAACCCGGACATAATGCATATCAAACAAGCAGCGGCACTAATAATCAGGCCGAGATAACCAGGGAAATCGACATATAAGAATGGCAGAGCTATCAGTTGTGATGCGCCAATAGCAGTAAACGCTCTGGTAGAGGAGCGTTGTATACGTCTAAGCGGACTGCGGAACCTCAGTATCTGCGCAGATACAACCATTTTATAGAAGAGTCCTAGCATCAGATATAGTGAAACAAGCGGACTCAAATCTCCCCATTCCAAGATAATCAGTACAGATATGGCTGCATCTAGTAACAGCATAGTTGTGCAGGTTACGATCCGAGCTAGGCGCGTAGCAAGAAGGAGCTGAGACGCTGCAGCCAGAGCATAACTGATAGCCATAAGCACTATGATCATGGCTGTAATTATTACATATCTAGCTCTTTCAAAACAAAATGGCTGAATATTGAGTGCAGTCTCAGTTAAGCAAAATAGCTGTTCTCTGAGTGGGCCATATCTATGAGATATAGCGAGTGAGGAAACAGCTATTTTGATCACTGAAATGTGATCAAGGGGCAGTCATTTTGTTTTGAGAGGACTATACTAGAGAAAGACGAATCCTATAGACCCGTGATACTTTTCAAGTAACGCCGTTCATGTTAAAATCATTGACAGATGCAGACCAAGCATCTTTTTTTATTGTTAATTTTAGGAGTTAAAGACCAGTGGCTGAAGCAAAAAAAGCACCCCGTAGGCGTAAAAAGCCCGTAACAGTCAAGGAAAAAGCTGCTCGTCAATCAGCAAAGACCAAAAAGCCTACTCGTCGTAAAAAAGCGACAAACGCAGCAGGCAAGGGCGCATCAACTGTTAAAGATTTCTTAACCTCTGACATCAGCGTTCATGATCAGAGCTCTGACTCCAAAGTCAGTGGCTATCTCACAAGAAACCGCTCGATCGCTCCGTCATACCTGAGAGGCGCAGTTCACGAGATGTCACTTGTAACGTGGCCAAGCTTTAAAGAAGCCATGCGGCTAACTCTGGCTGTGTTTGTTTTTGCCATAGTCTTCGCTCTAGTCGTTAGCGGTATAGACTGGCTGCTTGGTAAAGCTTTCGAGGAAATCATCCTCAACGAATCACAAAACATCAGAGAATTCATAAACGGGCTGTTCTAGGTAAAGGAGAAATAATGAGCACTGACACAAAGAAAACCAATAAACGCTACAACTCTAAAAAGCAGTGGTACGCCATTCACACATACAGCGCCTACGAAGAAAAGGTAGCCGAAGCCATCAGGCAGCGAGCCGACAGTCTAGACATGAAGGACAAGATTCTCCAGGTAGTTGTACCTAAAGAAAAACAGATCGAAATCAAGAACGGCAAGCGCCGTGTAGTAGAAAAGAGAATCTTCCAGGGCTACGTGCTAGTCGAGCTCAAAATGAGCGAAGATGCTTGGTTCATAGTCAGAAACACTCCAAACGTAACCGGATTTGTCGGTAGTGGTTCAGAGCCCACTCCTATAGAGGAGGCCGAGGTCGAAAAGATCATGAAACGCATGGGTGTCGAGCAGCCGAAACACAAGATCGACTTCAAACCAGGTGACGTCGTCAAGATCATCGACGGGCCATTCCGTGACCAAGACGGCTCAGTATCAGAAGTTGATGCGCAGAAGGGCAAGATCAAAGTACTCGTCAACATGTTCGGCCGTGAGACTCCGGTAGAACTAGACTCCCTACAGGTCAAACGCCCCTAAACCTTAAGGAGGGAGGACACCTCCCTCCTTAGACGCAGGCAAAGCAGAGCTTTGTCTGGTGATCCTCCCACCATAAATGAACCCATAGATAACGAACAAGTAGTTATCTATGGCACTTGTATACAAAAGACCAGCAATGCTTACTGCAGCCTAGACTGAGGGGTTTTAGCCCATCATGGTAGGATTGGGTAATGGTTCTGAAAGATAAAGACAATCTAGATAATCAAGAGTTCACTCATGAGAATTACGACGATAAAAATTTGACTAAGCTCAGAATTGGCTCGACAAAGTTTACTAAATGCAGCTTCACAAACGTAGATATGCGTGACAGCTCATTCATATTTTGCACCTATACACCTTCACAACAGTACACCATCAATAAGTCGAATCATCCGTCCATCCATGCATCAAGCCATGCACCCATTTATCCACCGATACATCCACGC
>JBCCHY010000019.1:0-19217 GCA_039028495.1 Patescibacteria group bacterium | reverse complement strand
TATAAGTGTTCCAATAAATAACTTTCATATAACGCATCAAATTATAGCAAGCTTTGATATCATAACTGCTAGTGCCGTGGTGGCGGAATTGGTATACGCGCGCGACTCAAAATCGCGTGCCCCTAGCGGCTTGAGGGTTCGAGTCCCTCCCGCGGCACCACTTAATGACCGACCTTTAAGGGGTCGGTTTTTAAGTGGTCATTCAGGCTCGAACCCGATAGGTGAAATATGCCAGTGGCATATTGAGAGTCTGTATTTACAGCCGACATTTTGGATTTATCCAAAATTTTGTCGAGACGGGTTATTAAGTCGAGTCCCTCCCGCGGCACCATGCTAGAGCCGGTCTTTATAGGCTGGTTTTAACATGGTTTCTGGTTGATAGCACCCAGCCATAGATATGGCTGACTATATTCGATATACTAGTCATCAAGCATGAGTACTAAAAATAACGACCACAAAGATCGTAAAAACGCCGTTGATATGGTTCGAAGCAAGATCGACAAGCTCTACGCGAATGAGCCAGATGCAGAAGAGGAGCTGAAAGAAGCTCTTGAGCCAGGCAAACACAGTAAGCATCAGTTGCACCTACTAAAACTCCACAACAGCGGGTTGAGTATGGAGGAGATCCAGGTGCAGTGGCACGACTATTACGCCTCGCTAAACGATGTAGAGAAAAAGGAAGTCTGGAAAGAATTCTACGCCAATCAGAAAGAGATAGAGACAGGGGCGGATACAGAGCCGGCCCGTTCAAAAAACACTGCCAATCCTAAACCAAAAGCAACAGTTACGCCGCATAAACCAAGTAGCGGCATGATTAAACTGGCCGATCTAGAGACCGACCGCAAAAAGGCTGAAAGACGAGCGCGGGCCGAGCAAAAACACGCCAATAAAAAAGATTCTCCTCGTAAGACACGCACAGCTAGCTCACGACCAAAGAAAAAGCTAAGCTTCAGGCAGCACCTCAAATCACTCGGGTTTGGTCTAGCATTCGCAGGACTATTCCTTCTAGTCAGCATGTTCACGTTTTTCAATGAACGATTCATAACACCATTCGTCCGGCCAGGCACCCTCTACGCCAGCAGTCAGATAATTACCACGCCTGACGCTACGGTTAGCAGTGACCCGCGCATCATTATCCCTAAACTGAACATAGAAGCGCCCGTAGTCTACGACGTAAATTTCATCCAGCCAGGCGAGACCGAAGATGACTTTGAGGAACGCGTACAAACAGCTCTCGAGGGTGGGGTAGTCCACTACCCAACTAGCCAGCGACCAGGCGAGGCAGGGCAGGGTTTTAACAGCAACACCGTTATCGTCGGCCATTCCAGCAACAACATCTTCAGGCGTGGTAATTACAAATTTGCTTTCATGCAGCTGCAGCAGCTGGGAGAAGGCGATACCATCATGCTCAACTACAACAGCAAACAATACGTATATAAAATCTACGAAAAAAAGATCATAAAACCAACTGAGGTAGAAGTGTTGGGGGCCGCTAGCAGACCAAACTCAGTTACGCTGATTACCTGTGATCCACCGGGACGGAATATCAACAGACTCGTGGTGGTAGGTGAGCAGATCAGTCCAGATCCTATTGATAACGTCTTAGCGGCTGCACCAGAGCGTAACCCCAGTAACGTCGATGCTGGCCAAGTTCCAGGGCAGCCAGACAACATGCTAAAAAGATTTTGGAACTGGCTGTTTTAGTCCGTGATCGGATTTTAAATAGGCGAGAGATCAATCATCTCGAGCACTGTCCCACTCCCAAGTGGCTTGAGGCTGATAAAAAACTCTCTGTCATGCTCGAACAGCAAACTGTGCTGACCATACTCGCCTAACACTACCTGGTTCTTCCCGTCAAACTCCCACATAACTAGTTGGTTGTTGCTATCGACAGCCGCCAAATGATGGTCGCCAACCCACATAACAGTGTCTAGGTTCACCGCAGGTAGTTGAGCTCTAAATGGCAGCGCATCCCGTAGATCAAATATAAACTGTCCCCCCTCGTGAATAGCCAGGATACTACGATTGTTGACGCTCAATCCCAGTTTACTGACTCCCGACAAAGGAGCGTTACTAACTATCTCTGGAGACGCATCCACAGCCAGTGCCTGGAGCGGGTTCTTGTAGATTCGTATACGCCCGTCATCTGCCGACACCACAGATACATAGTCGTCTCCGTCGTACTCGCTTATCATTATGTGCGGTAGCCCGGCGGGTCCACTAACTTCCAGGAGCGTATACTCGACAAGATCCTCTAGCATATAGACACTGGTGGAGATGATGTCCTCTTCTGAGTCTGCTGCGGTGGAGTGTCTGGTGTATAGCAGTTTATCTTTATTATTGTCATAACTATCGACATCGGTAGCTAGAACTGAGCTCGGAGCTGCCTCTTGACCTACATCTGCCAAATGAAGCTGCCCGTCATCGTAGAGGATAAACAGGCTGTTGTCTGTTGCAACACTTAGCTGTTTTGGTTCTGCCCGAGCCCTCAGCTCAATTGTGTTTACTTGATTATTATCTGAAATATCGATCACCACATACTCTTTGGAGGTGTCTGATTCAACCAGAACTAGCATCAGATCCTCAGCCCAGTCCACTATAGATATGCCTGCTCCTGATTGATCCTGGGTAATCGAAATGATTTCAGTATTCTGAAAATCATAGTCCTTAACGAGCGACAGCTGAGCCGTACCAGTCTCTAGCTCTTCAACAATAGCAATCTGCTTTGCGTTCGAATTATGATAAATCTCCGGGATAAGCTGATACGTTTCCAGCTGCACAGGCTCTAGCCTATTGGGGATAAGTAGCGGATACGATAAATACTCGACCTTGCCACCGATAAAATTGAGTGTTTTATTCCACCTCCTATATCCATCTTTGATTATTTCTATATTGTGCTCTCCCTCTGGGACCTTTAGCCTTTTGGCTGTTTCGCCGTCCTGAATCCCATCAACGTAAACACGTGCACTGCCTGGGCTGGAATCTGTTACAACCAGAGAATTCTGGATTATTTGTCCCTGGTTTATGTAGTAGCCCTGAGACTCAAGAACGAATAGAGTAGTGACCATAATAATCAGAATGCCAATTAGCGCATACCCTAAAAAGAGCATGCGTGTGTGTTTTTTACTGTAGTTTGGGTCTAAATATTCCATTTGCTAAAACTTTGAGCTGACAGTCGCGCTTTACTTAAGCCGCGTCCAGACACTATAGCTGACTTTTAGTAGTTATTGCTTATGCTGGACTGAAAGCTTACAATTATATTATAACTCGAATAATCAGCTACCTGTAGTAGCTAAAGTAAATCATGAGCCATATAAACAATACTCCCAAAAATAGTCAGACGAATACCCCTAGGAATATCGACGGTGTTATTAGAGGTAAAGCTCTCAAAAAAACACATCAGAAATCACACACACTTCATAGAAAGTCTGTCTCTAAGCCATCAACGCCAAAGAAAGCTCCCTCCAAAACAGTTGTTAAAAGAACTACTACCTCACAGAGCGCTCAGACGCATGCACGGAGCCCTCGTATAGGTAAATTCGCTGACGATACCAAGCTGAAACCTCAGTCTGCACCACTAGCAGTCCATCAGCCAAAAGCCGCACCACCTGTCTATAGCCCGAACCAAACCCCTGCAACCAGTCTGATCGATAAGCACTTTGACTCAATCGAAGTAGGAGATCAGGAGAAGCTCAAGAAAAAACCGCTCCTGCCGTTTACAAAAATACTTACCATACCGTCTGTATTAGTGGCAGTCCTAATAGCTGGGTTCGTGATTTATCAGCAGGTTCCCGCGGTCTCTATGCGCCTAGCTGCTGGCCGAGCAGGTTTTGATGCGAGGCTTCCGGAAACTCCAGCAGGCTTTAAAGTTAACGGGCCAATAGCCTTTGCTAGTGGGAAGGTTGTCATCAACTTCTCCTCTAACACAGACCAGAGAAATGCTTCACTGACTCAACAGCAGAGTAATCTCGACTCAGAAAGCCTAGAGGTGGGAGAGCTACAAGCAAATGATGTAGCCTACACAGAGCATGTCGTAGGCGGTCAACAAGTCTTCATATATGACACCTCTTCGGCAACGTGGGTTAGCGGTGGCGTACGCTACACACTCGACGGTGAATCAGGGCTGTCGACAACGCAAATTCTTGAACTCGTTTCCTCTATATAAACATCCTTTTGCTACAATACTCCCCATGAACAACAGCAGATCTAGCAGTAACGGGCCACAGGCTACTCACTCGAGTCATGCTTGGCTATATGGAGGCTTACCACTCTGGATTGAGTCAAGTTGGCATTTTCTCGTGCTCGGAAAGCAAAGGAGGCGCACGTCTGGTGCGGTGACTGCTTTATGAGTTCGAAAAATGACAAATTGGCCAATAGTAGACCCAGTGTCGAGAGCTCGCCTCTCGAGCAGGGGTCTACGTCCAGAGTGGTAAGGACGAGGTTTGCGCCAAGCCCTACAGGCATGCTACATATTGGTGGTCTGCGGACAACTCTATTTAGCTGGCTATGGGCTCGCAAAAACGGGGGCGAATTCATTCTCAGACTCGAGGATACAGACCAAGAGCGCGTCGTCGAGGGTGCCCGTGAACAAATAATGGATAGTATTGCTTGGCTAGGCATGAATTGGGACTTCGGCCCAGACAAACCCAGCCCAGAATTCGGGTCATGCGTACAATCTGAGCGAAAAGACGACTATATAAAATTCATCCAGCCTTTGCTTGATTCCGGCGTCGCTTATCATGACTGGACCAGCACAGACGATCTCGCCGCCATGAGAGAGCAGGCCCAGGCAGAAAAAAGACCTTTCGTCTTCAGAAAATCAATGGCTACCCTAGAGGGCCCAGAAGGAGGGTCAGTTATACGAATAGCGATCCCTGATGACTTAACAATCTCATGGGATGACGCCGTTAGGGGTACGCAGGAGTGGTCTGGTAAAGACATCGGGGACTTTGTAGCTATCAAGAGCGACGGCTATCCGACCTATCAATTCGCAAATGTCGTTGATGACCACTTAATGGGAATAACTGATGTCATCAGAGCCGACGAATGGCTCAGCAGCACACCAAAGCACCTATATCTATTTGATCAGCTTGGCTGGCAAAGGCCTACATACGTGCATGTACCGCCCATCCTGGGGCCTGACGGCAAGAAAAAACTGAGTAAAAGAGACGGGGCAAAAAATGCCGCCGACTACGCAGAAGAGGGCTACTTGCCTGATGCGGTGATTAACTTTCTAGCGCTGCTTGGCTGGAATCCAGGGACGGAGCAAGAGGTTTTCACCAGAGAGCAGTTGATTGAAGCCTTCGACATATCCAAAATTCAAAAGTCAGGCGCCCGGTTCGATCCAGTTAAGCTCGACTGGATGAACGGAATGCACATCAGGGCGCTGTCAGCAGCTTCAAGGTATGAGCATTCATCAGAGTGGTGGCCAGAAGCTGCGACGAGCTATGACGACTCTTATAGGCAATCCGTCCTAGAACTCGTACATGAAAGACTCAAAAAATGGTCTGAACTACCGATGCTCAGTAGCTTCTTCTTTGAAAAACCAGAACCTTTAGGCCAAGACAAAATTGTCAAAGAAACAAAGTTTATGCCAGAAGAACAAGGCCAGCTCATTAGTGACACGCTTAAACTACTGCAAGATTCGGACTTTAGCGAAGAAGACCTAGAGAAAAGACTCTATGGGTATGCAAAAGACAACGACCTAAAAGTTGGCAAATACTTTATGCTAATTAGGCTTGTCGTAACAGGTAGCACGTTTAGCCCCGGGCTCTTCGAGACTCTGCATGTTATAGGCAAGGATGAAGTACTTGCTCGTTTGGCCCGCTAGCAGATTGGCTGAAACAGACTACTAGCTGGTAGAATAGTCTATAGCCATGAGCAAGAAAAATACTCCATCTAAATCTAAAGAAGCGGCTAAGAAACGGACTAGCCCTAAAAAACCAATGGCACGGGTCTTAGCAAGACTCAGAACACTACAATCCAACAAACTTTTTAAGCCCATTGCAGGAGCGATGCTCGGGCTAATCATCCTAGTGGTCGGTATCATTGTCCTCAACAACCCAGAAAAGATCGACAACTCACCAAAAATAGAGGATCTGGGAACGCAGACTAGCAGTGACGCGTCTGGCGATGAGCAGGTTACATCGCCACTTTCCGGACTACTTGTACCTGCATCAAGTGCCGCCAACCCTGTAACGGGTCTGATTATCGACAACACACCGTCTGTCAGGCCGCAAAGTGGTCTATCAGATGCCGAGGTAGTGATTGAATCTATCTCCGAAGCTGGCGGCACCAAACTACTCGCTATATTCCAAACAAACACCCCAGACAAAGTCGGACCGATTAGAAGTAGTCGACCACACCTCATTGAGTGGCTCGAGCCCTTTGACGCAGTGCATGGCCATGTCGGTGCGGACAATGCTGGTCGCGCAGCGCTAGCAACATACGTTGATCAGTCGATGGACCAGTACGAAATAGGTGGGCCAGTATACGAAAGGATTTCTAGTGTACCTGCACCCCACAATGTTTTTACTGGATTCGATCAAATTCTGAAATACACGGAGCAGCAAGGCTATGATTCAGACAACTTGCAATCGTTTGAACGAAAGCCCAGTGAACCAGCCGTTGAGCCGACAGCAACTCAGATAGATATGCGGATCTCTAGTAACATATACAACCCAAGTTATTCGTATGATTCAGATTCCAACTCGTATTTCAGAAGCTTCGGGCAGGTCGCCCACAGAGATGCTAATACTGATGAGCAGCTGGCAGCTGATGTTGTCATAGGCATGATAGTTTCTGGGAGTAGTTTCGTTGACGATGGCCCGAGATACAGATATAACAATATTGGTAGTGGGGTAGCCTACATCTTTCAGGATGGAGAAGCTACCAAGGGCCGCTGGAACAAATCGTCAGTCGCTGAGCAGATTACATTTAGTACCGAAAGTGGTGAATCCATCAAACTAAACCCGGGTGTGGTGTGGATCAGTATGGTTAACGGGGTTGATTGGCAATGAACCTACCGGGTGGGCGACTTGGTGTCTTTGCTGGGGTGTGTCTTGTATCGATTACCCCATTGTTTTTAGCCACGATACTTTCTCGCTATACAACTAGCGCTATTGCCTATACCTTGGGGGCCTTGCTCGTCATAGTTCTATCTGCATTTTATAGCTACATGGCTTCGCGGAAACACCACGAAGCTGCTCCGGGGAACACGGGCTCTCACCCTAGACTGAACTCTCTGGCAGTACCTGCAATTGCGATTGACGAGAACAACCAAGTTATCTTTGCCAATCCAGCCGCAAAAGCGTATTTCAGTAATGACGATATAGATACAACTGGGCTTTTTGACGTGCTAAAGCTCTCCTATGTAGTCGGCGAAGAGACTCTGACAGACTGGCTTAGGGCTTGCCGATTCGAAGATAAGCAGGGCCTATCCCAGAGCTGGGAGCGGGTCCGACACGAGCTGCCAAGTGGCAGCTACCGTGAGTTTGACATGGTTGCACACTATACACCGGACCCAGACATTGAATATCAGGCGGTTCTTATATTTATTGACCACACAGCACGCTATTTGGGCCAAGATAACGACGTCGGCTATGTGGCGCTTGCTGTGCACGAACTACGAACTCCGCTTACCGTGATGAGGGGTTACATAGAGATTTTCGAAGACGAAGTTAAGGGCAGTCTCGACTCAGAACAAAAAGAATTCTTGGGCAACCTCAGTGCGCAGGCTCAGACACTAACAGATTTTGTCAGCAGCATACTGAACGTCGCTCGAATCGAAGAGAACCACTTGCAGGTCAAGCTCAGAGAAGAAGATTGGCCTGCCATCGTCAATAAGGCTGTTGATGATATGCAGCTTAGAGCAAAGGTACGCGACGTCCGTCTCGTAGTAGATATTGATGAGAATATCGGTCAGGCTATCGTCGACAGAGTTAGCATCTATGAAATACTCAATAATCTGATTGATAACGCGATCAAGTACACGCACACAGACCAAGATGTGCTCATCAAAACATATTTAAAAGACAGCAATACGATTGAAACAACTATATCCGATCATGGCGTAGGTATCCCCGAAGACGTCATACCGCACTTATTCAAAAAATTCTATCGTTCACATTCGTCACGAAACGTTGCGGTTGGTACCGGCATTGGCTTATACCTCTGCAGGGCACTTGTCACTGCACACGGTGGACAGATATGGGTAAAAAGCGAGCAGGGCAAGGGGAGTACGTTCGGTTTCACAATACCCCTGGATCAACCAATTGCCAAAGACGAGCTGGTAGAGGATAATGGTATTAAAAGGACAGCACATGGATGGATCAAAGAAAATACTGATAATTGAAGATGAGCACTTCATCAGCGAGCTCTATGCTCGTGCTCTTCGTAAAGATGGCTACGAAGTAACCATTATGCTTAGTGGTGATGACGGGCTTGAAGCAGCAAAGACTGACAACTTTGACGTGATTCTACTAGACCTAATGTTGCCCGGGATAACTGGGTTCGAGATCCTAGAATCACTCCGTGGTCCAAATGCTCCCGAGATCAAAGCCAAAATAATTATCACGACCAATCTGGACCAGGATGATGAAAACAGAAATAGAGTCAATGGATTAGCTGACGGCTACCTTATAAAGGCTGAGATAACTCCAAAGGAACTAGTCAAGATTATTGCTGATCTCTGCTAGAAGACCGAGCTATACTCCCTAGAAGAGCCATATAGTCGGCTGACTCAGCTTTGCGAGCTACGAGTTGTGGCGTCTGAGAAATAGAAACGTACATATCACCACGACCAATCACCACCTCTCCTATGCGATTAGCCGTAGGTTCGTCAATGTTTATGACATTTAGCCAATCAGTGCTCGCCACCATAAAACCGGAGCTTGGAGATATCGCAATGTCAGTAGCCACACTAGACCCACTCAATATCAGCATGTAGCTCTCTAGTATCATAAGTAGGTCATCACTTATTTCTGTAGGCAGTATAATCAAACTATCTTTACCTACTTCTAGTGCTAAGCCCTGAAGGACAGACATGACATCTGCAGAACCTATATATATACCGCTGCTAGACTGGCTTTGGTTTAGTATTTTGATCAGAGACTCTACCTTTAACAAATCTTTTCGAGCCTGATCAAGCCGTAGTCTCAGATGCTCACGCAACTTCTCAGGTCTGGCAAACCTAAAGACTGTCTTTTTGCCATTAGTAGTCTTTTCTACTAGTTCTTTTTCTTCCAATGTGCCTAACGCATGATAGATAGTTGGTCGTTTTATTTCTGTATACTTCTGTAAATCCGAAACCGATAGCCTAGGCCCATGCTGCCAACCAATTAAATACACCTCTGACTCTGTAGTACTAAAACCAATCGATTCCAGGTGTTTCGTCGCTTGAGATATTTTCATGTCAGATATATTCTGACACTAAACACGCCCTATAAAAAGCATAGCCAAAATTATCTACTTATCTTATTTTTAAGTATAATGTACCCAATATGTCAAATAGTAACCCACATGTTGGCCAAAAGATTGAGCAAGTACTCATAGGTTCAGACATTTTTCGTAATCGCTCACAATCTAGACAAAAAATGCTTGCTTGTCTTGCGTGCCACTTAGCTCGAGATGTGCAGCCTCACGGTGCAGAAATTGCCAACTGCTCAGATCTACACAGTCAAGTAGTGTATTCCCACCTTGCAGCGCTAGAAGACGGCCTAGTCCTTGTGCCCAAGGTTGGCAAAAGAACAGGGAAGGGTGGAGCTAGAAAAGTGGTGTACAGTCTTTCGGAGCGAAGAGTCGCCATAAAGTTAGCTGCCCTTATTGATACTGAAGAAGTTGGTTGCCAATCTTGATGAAGAGCAGTTGGTGATAGTCTCTATATTCACTATTTTGCTTGCTAAATAGTGAATGAGATTTATAATCGTCTGCGGTGAGGCCCCATCGTCTAACGGTTAGGACGCCAGATTCTCAATCTGGAAATCCGGGTTCAATTCCCGGTGGGGTCACCAGAATAAGAACCGGTCTTAGTGACCGGTTTTTGTCTTAGATAGTCAAGAAAGCATATACGCTTCCGATAATCAAAGCTATACTAAAGATATGCAGAAAGCATTAATAACGGGTGGATCTAGCGGGATTGGCCTAGAGCTAGCCAAGATAATGGCTGATAATGGTCATGATCTAGTCCTGGCAGCACGTGATCGCCAACAGCTAAAGAAAGTAAAGGCAGACATAGAGCAGGACTACGGTGTATCTGTAGATACAGTCACGATAGACTTATCAAAAGCTGGATCAGGCAAGAAATTACATAACCGGCTAAAAGAACAAGGCGTAGAGATCTTAGTAAACAATGCTGGTGTCGGACTAGTCGGTGATTTCCTGGATGGGGATATAGCCAGAAACGGAGACATTGATGACCAGCCAGATCAATACTTGCTGATTCTTAGAAAGAGGATGGCCTTGCACAACCTAGAGCTTAGCGCCTAGAAGATGGATGGGGTAAAATAACTCTTAATGAAAGCAGTTTGGAACGGTCATATAGCCGCTGATAGTAACGATACTATTGTTATAGAAGGCAACCACTATTTTCCACCAGAATCAGTTAACAGAGATATACTGGTGGATTCGGACCTGCATACAGCGTGTTTCTGGAAAGGTGAGGCAAGTTACTACAACTTAAAGGCTATCGATGAAGAGGCCACAGACGCAGCTTGGTACTACCCAGAGCCAAAAGAGGGCAGTGTCGAAAAAGTAGGTACAGATTTTACTAATTACGTTGCTTTTTACCCAAATATTGTAAGTATACAGGGCTCCCACAAACCCTGACGGCGCCCTATCCAAAACAACTGGTCTCATATCTGTTTTTCTGTCTGCGTCGATACCTCTGCATCGCCTTAGCCAGATAAAACAAGATCTGAGACTCATCTGTTTCGCTTAGAAATCCATCAGGGTTTGTGAAAGCCCAATATAGAAGAGTAGCTATTCACTCTATTGATATGTAGTCAATAAAATGTTATTATACACTTTAGATTTATGTCTGAGGTTTCGTTTTGTTATTAAAGCATCAACAGAGCTATATTCGAGTTATCCTGCTGTTAGTAATATTAGCTTTGGGCTCTTTTTTACACTTAGCTAGAGCTATCGAGGCCGATGCCTCAGCATCTGCAAATACTGCACCCTTAGTCGTGGCGCAGCAAACGACTGTCGCAATCGAACCAGGGCCAGTTATAGAAGCTGATAGCACACCAAGTGAGCAGCAGTCTACTTTAGTACCAACAAACAGCTCCGCTAGGGTAGCCGAGGCAGCTACTGAGACTCCATATCGTTTGACTAAAGAGAATGTTAGCTCAGATCTTAAGCAGCTTAGCGAGGATCTGAACACCCTTAACAGTGTCGGTATCGAGGTATTGGCACACAAGGGAAGGATACCCAAACGATGCAGCTCGGGCAGCAACCAGACAACATCTACTTCCGGGCTTGCTATAAAGACACATGCCCATTACCCAGCTTGTCCAGATGGCTCTCAACCAATATATGATGCGTACAAGCCTGCCGGGTTCAACTGTGTCGTCGTATACAATGCAAACTCGCCCAACAAGCTAGCTATCCTCGCACACGAACTGGCTCACTGCAGGCATTTTCAATTTGGGCAGTACAGAAAGTTCGACATAGACTATAAACAACTACGCGACGTGTCTCACCTCAGCTCCCATCAAAGGAACGAGATTATAGCAGATGACCTAATGATGTGCGTCTATAGCCGTGATACCAATTGGGGGAGTGCTAGCTACTACAGTCGTTATAGTGTAGATAAACCAAACGATACCAAGTGTGAACAGATTGTAGAGCTAGCGTCACAGTACCTGTACTAGAGGATAAACTACTCGGAGAAACAGCCCTGGACAATCTTGACAACCTCATCTAGCCCAGTGTCGGACTTGATCAGATAATCTGTCGCCCCACCAACCAGCGACTCATTAAGCGCTTCGATTTCATTTAGGTTAGTCAGCATGATGACACGGCAGCGTGGTAACGAATCGTCATCTTTCATCGCCTGGAGCGTAGAGGCACCGTCCATGACTGGCATCAGGTTGTCCAAAAGCATTAAATCTGGCTCTTCTGTACGCAGGAGCTGCAGCGCCTCCTCTCCGTTACTCGCCTCTAACACTGTAATCCCTTCGTCCCTTAGTGCATCACAGAGGGCACTTCGCAGCGCTGCTTCGTCTTCCACTACTAATACTTTTTTCATATATCCTCCTATTTATCTACCTTTTTATAGGTAGGAACACACTAAATGTTGCTCCTTTGCCTTCAAACGACTCAAACCAAACATGACCAGACATTTCCCTGACTATCAGAGAGGTCAGGTACAGTCCAAGACCTGTCCCGCTGACATCTTCTTGCCTAGCATTGTCGGCACGAAAAAGCTTCTGGAAAATCTGACTCTGCTGTTGCTCAGGTATACCTATCCCAGAATCAGAGACACTAATTAGCACACCCGGCATGGTTACCGCCTCAAAAGGGACCTGATCTTCAGTAGCTGAAAAATCCATATACACACCAACAACCCCTTGGTTTGTGTATTTAACTGCATTAGAAATAAGATTATCAAGCAGCATCTTTACGAACCTTTTATCACCCGAGAGTGGCATGCTGGAGCCTCTAGATGTGATTTCCAGTGTCACATTCTTAAGTGATGCCAGTCGTTCGTAGTCTTCGCATATTTGCGCGACTATCTCTGGCAGATCGATGTCACAAACATCAAGCTCTATCGTGCCCAGTTCAAACCTCGATACATTCAGGAGGGCGTTTACTAGCTCTGTCATGCCTTTCGACGATTCGTAAATGTAGTTTAGAGTTCGTCTGTCTTTTTTAGCTAAGCTATCCTTTTTTAACAAGGCCTCGCTGTTCCAGTTAATCGCTGATAACGGCGTCCTTAGCTGATGGGACGCGAACGAGACCATCTCATTGCGTGTTCTATCAATTTCTTGTTGCCAAGTGCTGTCTTGAAAAACTTGTACTGTCCCGAAAAACTCGTCGCCCATGTAAATCGGAGAAATCGTCACCGAGACAGGAATCGGACTAGAACCATTATATGAATAGTAGTAGTTTGACAAGGAAGACGAGCTGACAATACTCTTTTTTGTTTCAATCACATATCGCACGGGGTGAGCCGCATGCAGTTTGTTCCCATCGACGTCAGTGACTGGCAGAATCTTTTCTATATCTTGACCAACCAGGTCCTCCTGGATCGGCGCGTTTAGCAGTTTAGCGGCCGACTCATTAGTGTAGACGACACGTCTCTGATCGTCCGTCACTATAAACCCATCTGCTATGCTGGCTATAGACGCTCTGAAGATACCGTCAAAGTGACATCCCGAACTATTCAGTCCGTACGGGCTGGCGCCTCCGGAGGTATTATCAACTGTACTTAGCATTGCCGCACCTAATTAGCACACTTCTTATGTTCTGGGCTCTTACTATGCAAGTTAAATCCACCCTCATAGATAACCATTATAGAAGTATGCGCAGCACCCTACCTGGGAGTTAACAAAGTTCTAAAGAAGCTGACGAAAAGAAAACATGCTCAGCTTATGCTAATATAGCGGAAATAAGGTGGGTGTATGAAAATCCTCATAGCAGAGGACGACAAGCTGCTAAGTGAGTTTATGCGGCTATGTCTTAACAAAGCTGGCATGACCTCTCACACTACTAACAACGGCAGTGAAGCACTGCGCTTATTGCAAAAGAATCACTACGACGTGGCAGTTTTGGATATCGAAATGCCTGGCGACAATGGTCTAGCTGTCTGCCGCAAAGTACGAAAGCAAAAAATTGCTACACCCATAATAATAGTTTCTTCTCGCGTCTCTCATAAAGACCGCGTAGATGGCCTAGGGGCGGGGGCAGACGACTACTTGGTAAAACCATTCAACCATGAAGAGCTCGTTGCCAGAATTAAAGCCCTAAACCGCAGACCTCCAGGTATTGTGCAAGAAAAAATCCAAGTCGGTGAACTGGTGCTTGAGATATCTTCTCAAGGAGCAATGTACGGCGGCTTGAGACTAAATTTAACCCCACTAGAATTCAGGCTCCTAGAGTATTTGGTGCGGCATAAAGAGAAAGTTGTTAAGCGGGAACACTTGCTGCAAGTAATCTGGGGTGTTGAGGTTGGCAACACAAGTAACCGACTAGAGTCCTGCATAAGAAACCTGCGCAGAAAGATTGTACAAGCAGGCGGAGACAGTATCATCAAAACAAAGCATGGTGTCGGATACATGATTGCCGGTATTCATAAATAAATCATAATTCTACGAAGGCAGATGTATATAATCCCCTAAGATGCCAGATATACAGGTGAAGAGCGGTGCGGGTGTGGGTGAGACAGATATATCTGCCTATGACTCAGCTCTGAGTAAAATAGGCGTTCACAACTTTAACTTGGTGCTACTAAGCTCTGTCATACCACCTCATAGCATCGTAAGGACACTCGGTGAAAGCGAGATAGTTTCTAATGTGGGATCTCATGGTGACAGGCTATACGTCGTACAGGCTCGAGCGGATAGCTGTGTACCCGGATCTACTATCAGCTCGGGCATAGGCTGGATACAGTACGGTGAGGACAACC
This sequence comes from Patescibacteria group bacterium, assembly GCA_039028495.1. Classification (GTDB taxonomy): domain Bacteria; phylum Patescibacteriota; class Saccharimonadia; order Saccharimonadales; family VXPC01; genus JBCCHY01. Next base: position 4,591 of record JBCCHY010000019.1, on the reverse strand, counting down.
GAGGTTTGTTTGTTGAACATCACTCAGATAGCGCGGAAAGTTGTCGTGACTTAATTACAGCAAGCCTATCGGATATGTGCGTCTCCAGATCGATAAGACTAGACCCCGCAGACATAAACATGGAAATCATAGAAACAAAATGCCGTAAAAAATGTACCTCGGCTATCGTAATGGCTGTGTTTGAGCATGAGCCTTGGTGCTAACTACGAGAAAAATCGGAGGATGGCTTCCAGGGGTCTTCCTGTTTTACTAGGGCTTACTGGACCTGAGCTGGCAGAAGCAAAGAAAAGGGAGGGTGTTGCTGAAATTGAGCTACGAGGTAGCTCAATTTGCGTTATCTCGGATGTTACTGCGCACTCATGGCTGCGTCCAGAGTACTATGGTCCAGATAAAAAACGTCTTGACTTCCTCCACCTCTTAGATATTGACCTGGCGCCAGATGACTACACCCAAATTGTCAGAGTACTCGCTGAAAGGGCTCGGCCATTTGTTATAGAGACTGACTTCTCAGATCTTGATCAACGAGTAGATAAAATCTCTCGTGCCGCGAATGAGCTGGGTATGACCGCCCTTGTACAGGGGACTAAGGCAAGCCACCATTTTTACAAAGAGAGATTTACTATATTGAATCGTACAAGCCCAGAAGCTAGTGGATCTATCTATACAGATAACTACCCACAACATAGCCCGCACACATACAGAGAAATCAGTATGAGTCAGGCAGATATAGAGTACGCCTGGGAAGCATACCAGGCAGCATTCATGCAGATAGTAGACGAAGACCCTGTGCAGGCGACACTCACAGAAGCCGATTTTACACATATATTACGAGACCCTGAGTACCTTAAGTACGTACATCGGGTAGATGGCTTAGTAGCTAACCTGATGATCATATGTGATGTGGCGTTGTGTGACTGGTTAAACGATGATTTCTTAGCCGGGCACCCCAAGTCTGATAGGGAGCCGCACTTCGCATGTCCTCTGGTCTTTTCTGTACCCGGGCAGAAACCCTATTTAACACGACACAGCTTCGTAGAGATGGTTCGTAGTTTTGATGCTTTTAGACTGAACCCAACGATGCTAATAGAGTGCAATCAGATGAGTAATCAAAAGATACCAACCCTTGCTAGGTTCGCAACTTCACGCTCACAGTTGATGTCGCTTGAGTTTAATGAAGTAGACTACCGACAGAGCTTCGTCAAAGTTACGCTAGCGTAACTGAATATTTTTTCAGAATCTTGGGGCACAGGGACTTCTTTGACTGACGAAGACCCGGTATGCCCAGATCCTGTTCTATATTCATCTGTTTGTAGCCTCTATCACATAGAGTCTTGCTGGTCTGCAGCAACAATGAGTGATAAATGCCAGAAAACTCAATATTCGCTTTCCAAAAATGACCTACAACCATATCATCGCTCTCGAGCTCGATAATGATAAAAGCTTGCAGCTCATCATCGATCCTTAGCCCATAGGCCTCGATCTCAAAAAGATCCCTGTTTTTGAGTAGCCTCATCATTGCAGACAGCTCGTTCCCATGATCATTATCCTTAGACAATTCTCTCTGGCTAAAGACTTTGAGTATGCTGGAGCGCTGGCTCTCCTCTTCTAAATCAATCTGCTGGAACACACTCAAAGAGTCATAAGCCCGAAAAGACTTTATTTTTCTGCGAAAATTCCGGTAGTCTTTCCCCCTTGACTGAATCACCCTATCCAGTACAAGGATGTAGTCATGATTGTCTGGGTCTTCGGCTATATCAAAGCTATCTTCTAGTGACTTTGCCGTTTCATGCGGTACATAGTGTATGCGGTCACCGCAGCCAATAGAGGGCAGGAATCCTTTAAGCACAGATATGCACTTGCTGAGGTTGCTACTCCCCAGGAGCCCAACCTGCCTATCAGATGTAACGTAATCACTAAATATAACAACCAAGTTACCATAAAGAGTTGAGACGAGTGTGTTTTGATGTATATCCCAAGAGAATAGACTTACTTGATTATAGTCAGAATACGATGGATGACCTCGAGTTATTCGTTGGATATCCACTAGCTGCTCTGGACCTATGTAGGTAAACGCTGGAAATAAAGGTACCATTTACATCCTCCTTATGCTTTACTACGTAAAGAGTAATCAGGATCAGTTTTCATTTTCTGAAAAATAACTGAAAAATACTAAATGGACATCATAGTTTATTCATACTTGCCATCAATCATAGGCCTAACTATACTGGGCTATCTTGTCTATCAGAATAACCCAACAGCTACCTCCAACAGACTACTTGGACTACTGTCAGCGACCCTCGCAGCATGGTTACTAGCACTAATGCTCAGCGACACTGCCAGTAGCGAAAGCACAGCAAGTGTCTGGCTCAATATAGCTCTTGGTGTAGGTACGCCAGTAGGAACTGTCTTCTTGTTGTTTTCAAATTACTTCCCTTACAAAAGTGTTAGCTTTTCAAAAGTTATGCTCATGATCATTGCGTTCATAAACGCTGTTTTCATCGCGGCCGCTACTGCAGGGCTGCTAATAACGGGTGTGTCTCTAGATTCTAGTGGGGTGAACATAGAAGCTGCCAGTGTACTCTATAGCCTACAGAGTCTATTTGTTATCGGGCAAGTACTAGCAAGTCTCTGGCTACTAGTAAGGAAGAGAGGGAGGGCGAGCATACGCCAAAAAGCACAGATTAGAATGGTTTTTTATGGAATTGCCTCCATCCTGACAGTTAATGGCATAGTTGGTCTCATTTTACTCGGTCAAGATATACCTTCAGCCCTGAACGCACTGTTAACAGGGGCTTCCGCTCTCATTTTTATTAGCTTCATCTCAACCGCGATCATCAGGCATGGTATGTTCGATATACGACGGACCATATCAAGATTACTCGCCCATACGTTCAGTGTTGTTTTCATTGTGTCTGCTGTGTCATTTGTGTCTAGTCAGATAATCAACACACGCATAAGCAACGACCGTGAAAGGACGCTGGCGATAGGCCTTGTGGTTGCCCTATCGATAACCGTATTCCCCTATGTTAAAAGATTGTTTGACAGTCTCTCGCTAAAACTCTTTTATCAATCAGCCTACGTAACCAGAGACGTTCTAGCCGAATTGTCTCAAGAGCTGGTGAAAGAGATTGAAATTCAAACAACTTTAAATAATGGTCTCCATGTGCTTGGAGAGGCACTGAAGCCAAAATCAATACACAGCTACATAGTGATGTCCGGTCAAAACCTTGTACAAAAAGCGCGCTTTGGGAGTGCCCCTAAACTACCAAATAAAATTATTACCCTGTTGCAAGAGATACGGGAGCCGCAGATAGTAGACCTCATGGAAGAAACAGAAGTTAAACTGGCGCTTATTCGTAATGGAATAGAAATCGTGTCGGTTATTGAGAATCAGGGTAACATTATCGGCTACCTACTATACGGGCACAAATCTAGTGGCTCTGTTTACACTCGCCAAGACCTGCAACTAATAAACACAGCTGGTAACAATATAGGCGTCGCTATCACAAACAGTCTTAATTTCGCGGAAATACAAGAATTTAACACCCGCCTAGCAAGCGAAGTAAAAGAGGCGACCAAGCAACTCCGGAAAACAAACCGTGCACTTGAACAAAGCGACCAGGCTAAGAGCGACCTGATATCCATGGCCTCTCATCAACTGCGCCCACAAATCACAGCTTCCAAAGGCTTCGTAGGCATGCTGATAGTGGACAAAGACGTCAAACTGAAGAAGTCTCAACAAGAGCTGCTCGACTATGCCCACGAAGGGCTTGGCAGGATGTCGAGTATCGTGGTCGACATGCTCGATATGTCAAAGATAGACGGAGGTACTCTGACCGGCTGTCAGCGTTGAGAACACAACTCCAGCTAGTAACGGCCAGTCACTCGTAGCACCTAGTAGCAAAAATGGAATAAATGGACTCAGCGGCGCAAATGGACATTCGTCGCATCAAAGAGTAGATGCCGCTACAAACACGGATACCGTGCCTAACGGCGAATCAAACGTAGACGCCGTTCACACAGAACGCACCGTCGCAGACGCAGATGCACACACAGAAGACAACGCAGACGCACACACAACGGATCACAGAGATGGATCGACTGAATTGTTGGTGAGTTATATTCTGGCACTCGAATATTACTACTGAGTTACTGTTGACCGGTTAGTCACACGCGCTGCATGCAGCTGTTTGCGTCTGCGGGTACTTCATGTCCCTCAGTTCCCTCCATTGGGGAATAGAGCTCAGGCAATGCTCTCCTTGATCCTTGCCACGTGCAGAAAAATCTACTTCACCCCGTTTATAGCACTTGAGTTGCGGTCAAACCCATCTGAACTGGTGTCATGTTATCGATGTATTCTCAGTCGAGAGCGGATAACTCCCAAGGTGTACGTAAACTGGCTCCTAAATATCCACAGCCGAGTCCTGGATTGCATGAAGTGAAGACAACTCCAGCCCCACTCTGGACGATGTTGAGTTCGTGGATATTTAGGAGCCAATGTACACTCTCCATAAAGCCCGCGAACCGGACGTTTAATCTGGGAATATTGTGTGTCTATCTCTCTGCTTCCCCTCTCCCTCTCGCCCCTCTC
>JBCCHY010000018.1:0-19424 GCA_039028495.1 Patescibacteria group bacterium | reverse complement strand
GCGGAGAAGATTGGATGCTATGGACCCTCTACGGTTTCGTGGCATCCCTCGTCATGTTGGCTGTGTTGTCCATTCCGTTTGCGGACCGCATGTGAGATTACAGGTGCGATCATAGTACTTTACTCACCCTAGTTTTAAGGTCCTCCATGGACGAAATGTTTGCGAAATCATTACTGCTGATAAGAACTCTACGCTGTACAGCATCTATCAAGCTTGGGTGATCTACATTCCAGTCTGGGAACTCCGACTCAAACTCGTCTTTGTGCAAGAATCTAACATCAGCGTCCAAGGACTCAATAAACTTTTTCCAGTCACGCTTCATGCCAAATGGGCCATAGCTAAGCATGCATAACTGGCAATCATAGCTACCAGGAGCAAGATACTTCTTCCCATAATCAATCAGGGCATTGGCAATGCCGCTATCCGCGTTGTACGTAAAAACTAGCTCTCTCATTAAGATCTATTATATAACCATTCTAGAATCTTGTCTTTTTTAGACGATTTTCTATTGGCTATAGATAGGACATGTACTCATGTACAAGATTCTTTACTTCTCCGACAACGGCGGCATTCTCATTTAGTCGAGATAGTACTTCCGGGTCCGAAGCCACTACCAGCCGTAGCAGCTTGATATGATCAGCTCCGTATACAGCGCCATCACGAGCTACAAATCCTGAACTGTCATGATCAAACATATACTGCATATCTGCAGATAATGGCTTACCACTAGTATCGCTGGATAGGTCTATTCCTTGCCCACTCAACAGAAAGTAACGAGTGTAGAAATAAATGTAGACAAGCTTGGACGAGCGACCGAGGTGCAGTAAACGGTACGCGCCGTATAGTACATCAAAATACTCCTCGCCGGTTCCATCTTCTAGGTGATCATTCAGCCACTTTGAAAACGCAAGCACAGTCCTACTCACGTCGTGCGAGCCGACGAACGCCGAATAGTTTTCTTTCATCCTGGAACTCACCAGCGTACCCATGCCCGATTTACCTGGCATATATGTTACTTCGTTTAAGGCTAGTGGTTCTATCCCGCCGGCTAGTTTACTCTTTAGCCTGCGAGAACCCTTTGCTATTAGTGTGAGCTTGCCGCCATTACTGGTCAGCATTGTCACAATGCGATCAGCCTCTGCGTAGTTGACTCTACCGAGAACTATGGCCTTGTCTACTACACGCTTCATCTACCGACCCACGCTTACATGGTCAATTGCATGGAGCAATGTTTGTTTAGACAAATCAGACCGAGAAATGACAGCTACAACGCCAAGCTCCACGAGAGTGCTTTGATGATCGGTGTAAATCAATGGCCTATCGACAACTAGAATAGAGGGCATATTGCGCAGATCAGGATGGCTGGTTATTTCATACAGTAATTCCAGACCGCTGTTGCGGGATATGTTCGGGCTAATAATTAGTGCATCTGGCTCTTCACTGTCGACAAGCTCTAACGCTGCTTGAGAATCAGAGCAAACCACCACTTCGTGGCCATCATCAGTCGCTATATGTGCCAAGAGATCACGAATACGACTATCTTCTTCTAGGATCAACACTCTCATTGACTAGTTATTGTATAGCAAATGTAGGCCAGGTGCGTGAAACAGAGCTAGGCAACTGCCTCAGTTAATGACATCTGCTTCGTTAGCTTGAAGCTAGCCGCCAAACCTTTACCGTATTGGTTACTAGTAAAACTCAGGCCGTCCCCTATCATCCCATACAGAGTACTTGCCAGGCTGATGCCGCTATGCGGACCGGTAGTCATTGTGTTTAGCCTGCTCTTGAGCTTTGATCCTGTCTTTATGTCCTGCTCATTTATATCGAGTAGCTCCGAGTAGATTTTAATGCTGGGGCTCTTATCTTTCATCTCCACTATGATGTCGACATTACCAGGGTTGTTTTGCAGGCTACCTATGATTGTGTATAGCAGTCCGTGCGTAGCGTGCATGAACGCCTGTTTGTCTAGTGATACCAGTCGAGTAGATCTTGATTTCTTAAGCCTAAGTTTGATGCCGTAGAGCTTTGCCAGAGGCTCGATTGCCTTGACGGCATCACTAGTCAAAGCAGTTAACGAGCATGGGAATAGCTCTATTTGATCTGCCTTAGCTAGTTCCTCAGCATATAGATACCCATCAATCAGCTTTAGCGCATTGCGAGCTACGAGATACTGCTCTCTGTTGTCAGATTTTTCAGCTTGTAAGGCAACTTCTAGGATGGGGTTTCTAAGGTCTGATAACAGACTGAAGCTACTAAGCCCTTGTGTAGATTGTAGGTCGCTAGATGTATCCCTCATGAGGGAAAATTATAGCAACCTGAGCTATAAATCTGAACGAAAATACATTGTATATTTTATGTGTTCAAGAACGCTTATGCTGCGTGCTAACAAGCCCGTAAAAGCCAGCCATGTTACCCACACTTCTCAACTGACTCCACCCCTCCCTAAACCCTCAGACACAGAGCTATTTTTGAATTTTACTGCGGAAGCTCAGCTAGTGGCTGTACAAAAAGTACTGCCCTAACGAGAACCGCAAAGTAAAATATCAAAAAGAGCCTGTGAAGCTAGACATTCTAGTACGACTGGCTATGCCAGTCGGCAGAGAATGGATAGCTGGTCTGAGGGTTTAGGGGATGTAGGTGAGATTTTCTAGCACTGCCTTCTCTAGATCAGGGATAAAAGAGCGGTCTTCTGTCCAGATGCTAATCGTCTTATCTCTGAGTGGCAGTATGATTAGTGCGCCCTGCTTGTTAGAGACAATTTCACCGTCTATACGCCAGCCAGACTTAGCCCCTGATACATTTTGTGGCTCGTAGGCTTTGGCGGTAACTTTGCCGCTATTTATTGACGACTGGTACGAGCTCAAGATCTGATCAGCACTACGGCCAGATACTTGAAACCTAAGAGCAAGCGAAGCTTTAGCAGAAGAGCCCGGTACAAAATTAGGGTTAAAATAGGCGTCTATCGGTGTATTGCCTGAGAGCTCCTCGTCTATAAATGCCGACCACGTTCTAGGATATACAATCTTTACCGAACCAAAATCTGCTGGCGTCGTGTACTCGTCATAAGGCGACTTGGCTTTTTCTGCTGCTTCAGCTTCTAGTTGTATCTTTTGGTCCTCTAGGGCGACTTCTGTAGCTTGGGCTATTTTTTCATCGACATTGTTTTTATAATCCGCTCTCTCCATGAAAGCCCACACACTAAAGACCACTGCACCCAGAAGAAGCAGCGTGCTCATCCCGAACAGAATCGCGTAGACATCTACCAGGCCTTTTTGATTGAGCTTTTTCATTACCCTTATGCTAAACCTATGATCCCTTTTTTTCAATAAGCTAATACTCGTAGAGGAACATTGGGCCGTCTTGATCATCGGGTTCTTTGTCCGGGATCTTAAACGCATAGCTAACTAGTCTTGCCCCTTTCGGTAGTTCCGCAGATAGCTTGCCGTCTAGCCTGGGCATAAAGCGGTCTATAAGAAACACGTAGACTCCGTCAGCATCTGAAACATCAACATTCCAAAAATTAGCTAGCCTGGCATGTACATTCTTTCGTCGCAGTGCTCGCACCCAGAGAACTGTAAAAACTATCGGATTTGCCTCAATAGCGATGACTCTGACCCCCTGCTCAGATGCGGCGACACTTAAACCACCTGTGCCCGCACCGAGCTCGTACAGTTTTTGACCAGGCTGCAGATCAAGCAGATGTAGCGCTTGCTCTACCTGGAGACGTCGTGTTGGTAGGTACGGTGCACCGATGAGTAAAACAGATCCGAATAACACTACGATAATCATCGCAGATATCATGATCCAGACCACAGTAACCCTGCCTTAGCTTGCCTGTTTGATTTTTATCTTGGCTTCATCCAGCCGCTTCTGGAGCTGGCTCAACAGTTCTTTTGCTTGATCATGCTTGGCTATCGCATCGTCGATGCCTATGTCAGCCGAGTTAAGCTCTGCAAGCAGGCCATCTAGCTCGTCTTTTAGTTCAGCGAATGACTTATGTTTCTTAGTACTCATGCGCGCCTCTCCTTGTCATGTATCGTCGCTATTAGCCTACCATCATTTAGTCTTAATTCTACCGTATCCCCAGAGGCAACATCATTGACTGAAGTAATCTTTACGCCGTCTTTGGTCAGATAAGAGAACCCTCCCTGAAGCTTCCTATACGGGTCTACAGATGCAAGGAGCGCCCCGAGTTGCTTAACACCCAGATCATGCCGTGTGAGACAACGATCTACAGATGCCTTCATCTCTTCTGTCTTCGAGGTTATATAGTCCGTGACCCTATCTGTGTAGTTATCAAGCGAGTTTTGTAGTGAGCTACTGATCTGCAGTAATTCACGCCTTGTTTCATTGCAGTCTGGCAGCAAAAGTTCAGCTGCATTGCTAGGCGTACTGGCCCGAACATCTGCAGCGAGCTCAGCAAGTGATTCATCAATCTCATGACCTATCGCCACCATAGTCGGCGTCTTACTAGCAGCAACTGCCCGCACGACCTGCTCACTACTAAATGCTGACAAATCTTCCGTACTACCTCCGCCTCTTGTCACTATTAAAACGTCATGCGAGGCCTGGTTTGCCTTGTTAAGAGCTGAGACCAAAGCATCAGGGGCAGAATCACCCTGTACGAGCGTGTCATATATAGTCACCTGGATATCTGGCCAGCGGGCTTCGGCAATTTTTAGAAAGTCTACTAGGGCAGCACTCTCTGCTGAGGCTACTACTGCTATATCCCGCGGGTATGATGGTAGTGCTCGCTTTTTACTCTCATCAAAAAGACCTTGTTTCTCTAGCTCTACGCGCAGGAGATCCTGAGACTTCTTAAGGCTCCCCTCCCCAATCGGCGTGATGCTACTAACCTGGAAGCTAAAGCCATATCGTGGATGCAGACGAGCCGTACCCGATACTCGTAACATCATCCCGTCTTCTAGCGGGCCAGGCGTCATATAGACAGTCCCGAAACAGTCGACAACAGCATGATCGTCCTTGAGTTTGAAATATAGCCATTTATTCTTGCGGACCCTGTACTCACTCAGCTCTGCTTCGATCACAATATGACCAGTCGCATATTCGAGCACCTGATTAGTTGACGCCACAAAATCAGAAGGACTAAATATGACAGGTTCAGGGAGGTCACTTTGTGCCAGCATAGGGCCTCTTAACTAAGTGCTCGTTGAGCGCCATTTGATACAGTGCAAAGCCTACCGGCACAAATATAAGTAGGTTATATGCTCTATATATAATTGTCGTTACAATTGCCAGATCCTTATCTATACCAGATGCTATCAGTACAGATGCCATGAGACCCTCATACACTCCAACGCCGCCCGGGAATATGGCCACAAGCCCAGCCAGATTAGCGACACCGTAGGCTAGGATGATTGCGCCCGGGTTTACGGATTCTCCAAATGCTAGGTAGACCATATAAATGGTGAGCAGCTCCCAAAAATTGGTTACTAGTGAGTGCCAGAATGGCCCCTTCAACTGTCCAAAATCCTTCGACAGCTCCATGTAGCGGTCATGCATTTCACCGAACACAGATTCGATTCTCCCTATATTTATAACCTGCTTCTCTGGCTTTCTATGAATCAACACAAAGAACCTATTGATGGCTTTTGGTAGGTATGCCGTGAATGCCTTGATCCTCTCTTCGCTACTGACGATATACCAACCCAGTGCGGCTGTACCGATAATGATTGAGAATATCGAACTACCAATTAGTATGACGAGGCCGCTCGCTTGATTCGTAGCGGCGAGTAACAGCAGTCCAACCGCTAGATATACGAGGAAACTAACAAATGTCATTAAGAACCTAATTGCCTGCGCTAATGTGGAGTTAGCCACACTAATGTCATATGGTTTGAGTCGTAGTCCCAGATAGGAAAACCCACTCACACCGCCACTTGGAAACACACTATTAATAAAATTGAGCTCTAGAGCCACCCTATACATCTCTTTGAACTTTAATTTTGCTACATGGCCGGTGTTTTTAAAGTAGCTGTAGTAAATACTGGCAACAGATGCGAAGCTCAGAAACCTTAGTGGCAGTATGAGCAGCAGTATCCCAACAGATAGCCCCGCAAGCTCACCAAAGGCATCTTTCACCTGCCCCCTGGACACATATATCAAAATACCCAGAGCCACAAACGTGACGAGGTTTATTAACAGCTTTAATCGATTGCCATTCATAAGCAGCGGCTACCCCTCTTGTATCAAGAATAGATTATACTTGTTCTATGAACAAAGACCTAGACAATGCTAAGTACCTCGCCTTTTTGGGGCGTCAGCCCGAGATTAGCATTGCAGAGATAGGGTCACTGCGGCCTGGCAATGTCTTAGCCAGCTCACCAGAGTTCTCATTTCTAACAACGAGACCGCCTGTAGAGCGCATGGGCGGTGTTATTAAACTAGCCAGGATAGTTGCTTCATCCAAGATTACTAATGGATCGGACTTAGAGGACTCTCTAGCTGAATATATATGTGAATACGCTGGGGCTATGGAGACTTCAAAACTAACTCTTGGTATTAGCCAGTACGGAATAAACAGATCTTTACGGCTGAATAGCAGCGAGCTTAAAAAACGCGTAAAGCAGCAGACAGAAAAGAGTATCAGACTGATCCCGAGTCGTAGTAACCAGCTAAGCTCAGCGCAAATTCTACACAATAAACTGTTCAAACCAAATAAGATCGAACTCAATCTAGTGCACTACGCAGACCGTATCTACCTAGCAATAACTGAGTGGGTCCAAGATATTGAGGCGTACACCAAGCGTGACCACGGTAGACCCAACCGTGATGCATACGTAGGCATGTTGCCACCGAAACTCGCACAGATTCTGATAAACCTATCTACTGGCGGGGCACCCGGTATCATACTCGATCCATTTTGTGGTACAGGTGTGTTATTGCAAGAGGCAGCCATTATGGGCTACTCGGTCATTGGCCGAGACATAGAGCCTAGGATGGCCAGCTACAGCTCAGAAAACCTCGCATGGTTGGCTAGCAAACAGAGTTCTGAGATCTTTTATGACGTGGCAATAGGTGATGCTACAGATGTAGATTGGCCAGAATTTGACTATGTTGCCTGCGAGACATACCTCGGCCCACCACAATCTAAAAAACCAACTTCCAGCGAAGCTGCATCACTAGCTGGTCCTGTCAACGACCTACACCACCGATTCTTTGAGAATCTCGCTAGACAAATGCACCCAGGGCAACGAGCATGTGTTGCTGTCCCGAACTGGCAACTAGATAACGGAGGTCGCTACAGCTTAGGCTGCCTTGACTCCTTAACAGATCTGGGGTACAATCGTCTGGATTTTGCGGGTACCAACTCGAGCAGCTTGATATATAGCAGGCCTGGTCAGGTAGTCGCTAGAGAAATAATACTGATAGAAAAGAAGTAAGCGTATGTCAAAAGTTAAAGGCCAAGGTAGTTCCAAAAACAACCGCAAGTCAGCTGGTAAGCGACTAGGTGTTAAAGTCTACGGCGGTCAAACAGTTAAAAAAGGTGACGTCATCATCCGCCAAGTAGGCATGACAAAGCGCGCCGGCACAGGTACCTATATGAGCCGTAACTTCTCTATCCACGCTGAAAAAGATGGCACTGTCGAATTCAAGCAAATCAGAGTCAAAAGGTTCACCGGCCGCTCAGTCCCCCGCACCGAAGTCCGCGTTGTTTAGTTTGTAAATCCGCCCAAGGCCCGACTACCCAAGCGTCTTGAAGACCTCTTAACAGTTCCATCATCTTCAGCAGACCGACTAATCTCTCTGCCGCCGTAGACAACAGCGCCACTGTCTTGGTGTTCAGACTTAATCTTGACGATTAAACGGCCATCTTCCGCCATCTTAAAGCCAATATGTTCTCTAGATATAGTTTTCCCGTAACCATACCCCCTGTTACTCCGGCCAACGACTGCATCCCGCTCATCACTAACAGCACTCCACGAAGTACCCCCGGAATAAGGACTTAGGCAAGGTACACCAGCATCATGAGAGTTTTTTATAGAGTCCAGCATCGCATTATTAACCACCAGATATCTGGTGTTCTCTGGTAAAGCGAGTACTCTCCCATCATAAACATCTAGGTCAACAACTCCCGAATCAATTAAGTCCCCAACCTGACGTGGATGAGCAGGCTCATGAGGCATACTTAAAACATAGATCCTGTCGGCTCTTGCTTCATCAGAACCTGGCTTTACTGCATGAGAAGTTAGCTCTATCATCGCCGCGACTCGAATGCCTTGCTGAACTCCTATTAGGCGTGCACTTTCTTCTTCGGACAGACCTGCATTTGGTGAAACATACGTCCCCATCCCTTGGCCAGTAAAATGATGGGCGTCCATTCTCGCCATTGCATCAGCAACTTCTTCCGATGGACGCTTTTCTATAGGTTGTTTATTTCTGTTTCTAAACATTGCTTTAAACAATAGCATATAGATGCTTTTTTGTAAAGCTTATGCTTATACTTCAGCTAGCCAAATGTTGACGTATTTTTTCGACAACGTCAGCGATAACTATCTGAGACTTAACTAGATAATCATCCACTCCTAGGTCTTTAGCCCGTTGCTTGTCGCTCTCCTGTGATAGTGCTGTCAGCATAATCACACGCACATTAGTAGTCTCTGGCGTTTGACGAAGTATATCGAGTACGTCAAACCCGCTCAGTTTTGGCATCATCGCGTCAAGCAGTATGAGATCAGGCTTGAAATCAAGTGCTGCCTGCAGTGCTAGCTCACCATTCTCTACCCTTTTGCAGCTGAACCCCTCGGCTTCGAGACGCGTCTGGTATACAGATGCCAGACCGTTATCGTCTTCAACTAAAAGAATCTTTTTCTGGGCTATTGTTGGTGTTTGTTGTTCTTCCATAGAGCCTAATATACCATAAGAGCTATTGCTTGAGCTCTTGTTTTGCCTTTTCAAGCTGAGGGTCGTTACCGGTTTCGTAATCATCTTCGGACAGCTCTATTTCAATATCCGGGGTTATCCCTTCACCATCGATATTTTGTCCATTTGGTGTAAACCACCTAGCTGTCGTAACCTTGAGTAGCTCACCGTCATCTAGCTTTTGCGGTGTTTGAACGCTACCCTTACCAAAACTCGTCTGACCAATGACTGTCGCTAATCCATAGTCTTGCAAGGCACCGGCGACAATTTCGCTAGCGCTGGCACTACCTGCATTGATCAGAACCACAGTTTGCAGTCCTGATAATTCTTGATTCCCTTCTGACTTCAGTGTCTGCTGGACTTCACCCCCACGTCGAACCTCTACGATTGTCTGGCCATCATCAATCCATAGGCCACTTAGATAGACTGCCTGGTCTAAAAAGCCGCCAGGGTTGCCCCGTAGGTCTAGGATGAACTTTGTTACACCCTGTTTCTTCAGATCTTCAGCTGCCTGCTCTGTCAGCTCGCGTACATCCTGAGCAAAGCGGGAAACACGTATGACACCCACTCCATCCTCTACTCGCCAGCGTACATTAGGAGCATCGATAACTGCTCTGGTAATGGTAATGTCTAGTAGCTCGCTCTGGTTACGCACAACCGACAATGTCACATCTTCTCCTTCAGGCCCTCGTATCAACGACACTGCCTGTCCAACAGTCATATCAGTCGAGTCCTCACCATTAATTGCAACTATAATGTCATTTGCCCTCAGGCCCGCTGCTTCAGCAGGAAAGCCATCCAGCGGCGAGACCACAACGACACTGCCATTCTTTCGTTCCAGCTCAGCGCCAATACCTGTGAATGTACCTTCGAGCTCATTGTTGAATTCTACTGCGTCCTCAGCATCAAAGAATTCCGTATACGGATCACCCGTAGCTCTTGCTAGACCTGCCTTCAGCCCACTGAGTAGCTCCTGTTCGTCTAAGTCTCCATCGTACTGTGACCTCAATAGGTCGTAGACATCCTCTACAGAGCTATAGTCGAGGTCTTTTGGCAGATTATCGTCAGCAGCACTAGACTCTGTATTACTGACTACTTGCGCAGTCTCCTCTGTGCCGAGGTTTACAATATCTCTTTGGCCTAGAAATATCCCAAGCAGCAGAGCAGCTGTAACCGATGCAAACCCGACTAGTCCAAGCAAAAGGTATTTGTTATCTGTGTTTTTTTCCATAACTGCTTACACTTAATTCTACGCGATAAACACTCTGCTTAAAAGAGGATTACCAGTTCTTCAGCCGTAGGTACCTGTTCATCGCAAGTAGTGACGACACAACCGCTACTAAGATACCGCCCAGAATCGCTCCGATGACCATTCTCCACATCGTTCCATCCTGTAAAAAGAACGCGTACGTTTCTTCAAACTCAGCCTGCGTAGACACTTTGCTACCCAGTGAGACTATCATTGTATAGACTGAGCTAACTGCTATTAACCCTGAGATAATTCCGTAAAGAGATGCCTCGACCAAGAACGGACCTCTGATGAAGCTAGGTGTTGCGCCTATTAGCTTCATAATTCGTATCTCTTCTGCACGAGTAAATATCGCCATACGGATCGTGTTAAAGATTATTAGCACCGACACAGCACCAAACGCGAGCGCCGATACAATACTGGCAGATACAATGAAGTCACGAGCTGAACTAGCTCTGTCAATCGTTTTTTTGGCATCAATACGTCCTAAACTAACTGAATCAACGAATTCGGAGTACTCATCGTTAGTGGCTATACCGCCCACCTCTTCTATCTTGTCCAGATCAGAGACGCTTATCTCAAGTGACTCAGGCAGTGTATCAGCGCCTACTAGGGCCAGACCTTCAACTATCCCATCATCGTCACCAAAACTAGCGCTGAGACGGATCTGGGCCTCTTGCTTTGATATGTAGTCAACAGAATCAACATATTCGTTGCTGGCAATACGCTGTGTCAGCTGCGAACGCTGGTCCTCGGTCACGTCTTCTGTGAAATAGACTGAAACCTGTAGGTTCTTTGATAGTTCAGTAATCGCATTTTTGGCAGTCACATTAAGTACGACTGCTGATAGCGAAATCATAATAGCAACTACCATTACGGCAGTGGCTGCTATGGTCAGCCATGAGTTACGTATAAAGTTAGTTGCCCCAGATAGCAGTATTCTCCAAAAGGTAATCATTTCTTTTTACCTTTCTTTTTGGTAGCCGGCTTGGAGTAGCTAGCATGCGCTCTATCATCTACTATTTTACCGTCCTCAACAGTAACTACCCGGCGGCGCAATTTATCAACCACTTGCTGGTTGTGAGTGGTGAGTAGGACGGTCGTCCCATATTTGTTGATCTTTTCCAGAACTTTCACCACGTCCCAGGCGTGCTTGGGGTCAAGGTTGCCGGTAGGCTCATCTGCTATTAGTATTCTGGGCTGACGGACTATTGCCCGGGCGATAGCGACTCGTTGCTTTTCTCCGCCCGATAGCTCGTACGGCATATTGTTCTCTTTACCCTGAAGCCCGACGATCTCGATAACCTTTGGTACTGTGTGCTGTATTTCTTTGTTGCTAGCACCAGTGATTTCAAGTGCAAAGGCGACATTTTCAAATACCGTCTTGTTCGGTAGGAGCTTAAAGTCTTGGAAAACAACGCCTATTTTGCGTCTGAGCTTAGGGATGTCACGGTCTCGCAACTTATCATAGTCTATACCGCCGACAACTATCTTGCCGCTGGTTGGTCGCTCTTCTCTCGTAAGCAGTTTGAGTAACGTACTCTTGCCTGCACCACTTGGCCCGATAACAATCACAAATTCTTTTGGCTCAATATGCAGAGATACTTTATCCAGCGCATCACCGCGCTTTTTATAAGACTTTGTTACCCTATCCAAAAGAATCATACGCACCATATTATACCCGAAATTAGCTGCTTATGCTTGCAGAACCAAACGAATTTACTTTGCTAGAATAGTGCGTGATGGAAAGAAACGACATTGCGAAAATTCTACTTAGCACAGTGCTGGGTTTGATATTGATGGTAGGAATGACCCTATATATTGATTCTCGGGTAACAGAAGCCCCCTATGAGCCACCGCCAGTCGAAGAAATAGTGCTTGCCTCTCCCCAGGAGCTTTTACAAACGACTGAGCCTGAGCCACTTGTGTCGTTTAACACTGAGCTCGGAGTCTATGATTGCAGCTCAGGCTGCACACTGGCAGCAGTAGACAAGCAGCATGGACTACCGCCGGACTATATCCCAGCCGGAATGATCAGCCTGCTAAAGGGACGGGGCACAATGATCCCAGAAGCAGCTGCCCAAGCTGACCTGCTACTAGATGCACTCAGAAACGAGCATGGGGTTAATGTAGAAGTCATTTCATCGTACAGGTCATCCCAGTCACAGCAAAATGTATACAACGACTGGATCGAGACCTATGAATCAAGAGGCTTGAGCTACGGTACAGCCATAAAAGAGGCCAACAAGATCTCGGCACTACCCGGTCATTCAGAACATCAGCTCGGGACAACACTAGATATAAAAACTGCCGGTACAACTACATTTGACAAGGCCCAAAATGCAGAACTCTATGGACTGATCGAAGAATTTGCGCATATCTATGGATTCGTAATTAGCTACCCAGAAGGCCTGGAAGAACAAACAGGCTATCTATACGAACCCTGGCACATCCGCTACATTGGACCAGAGAACGCCACCAAACTATACAATCTCGGCTATTTGACAGGTTCAGGCCAGTATCTGTCAAAATTCCTGCGCGAACAAAACCTCAGCGATTAGACTAATGGCGTAAGGAGTCAACAAACCAAGGCGACTATGTCTGCTTCAATTCCTTCGTGTGGTTCTACATACTCAATGCACCATGTACTACAGCTCTTCAATAAAAGTCCGGCTTTATGGTGACTTGTTTGCCATAAAGCCACTCAATTTTTGGTGGGTGGATCACCAGACAGGGCCTGCCCTGCCTGCGTCTAAGGAGGGAGGTCTCCTCCTTCCTTACTTATCGGCGGGTTTTGGCGTGAAGCTGCCAGAAGTAATATAGAGCTCCAGTAAAAGGTATCAAAAATCCAACCGACTGGAAGAAGCCACTTATGCTGCCTGCATCATCGAGAAACGCAGCCCCAAGCAGGTTAAACACGGCTGCTATCAATGCTATAGCAGTGAGTACAACTGCAGCGTACAGTCCTGACCGCGTAGATTTTTTGTAGAATAGGTCGTCAACAAATGCAGGATTTTTATCGAGCTCTTTATGCATTTTACTGTTAGCAATTAGGAATACTGGCACTGAGGCAAAACTGAGTGATATTGTGAACACTACAAGCCCAGCCACATCCTCGCTATCGCCCTGCGCAGCAGCAATTAATGCAGCCAGTGTGAATCCTAGGAAAAACACCGTGAACCACAGACCAACAGAAGCAAGTCGCAAGAAGAACCCGACACGTGATTCAACTGGCGACATCATCATGTTGTACTGAACACCCTCAACCTGCAGTGGCTTGCCCTCATTACCTGTCTGCGCCGTATTGTTTGCCACTCCTTGAGATGGTGGCGGAGGTGGCACGGCAGCGACCGCGTTAACAACTTTTGCTGCCTCCGCTTCTTGCCATCCACTAGTTACGAGGTTCTGAATTATAGCCTGCGGCGACTGCTTGGCCTTTAGTTGATCACGTATGTATTTCGTGGTTGCGTCTTGTTTGTTCATATAAAACTCCTATCTAAAATAAAGCCTGTGTCTTTTCCAAATGTACAAGATTATAAGTGAGAGGATAACAGAAGATGCCACAGGGCCAGTGCTTTCGTCGCTATTCTCGGCCAGAGCTAGACCTGCAATATTCAGTACCAGCCCAAGTAGAACCAGACCCGTATAGATCTTGAGCGCTGATAAGCTGCCCGCGCGCATTGACTTTACCAGGAAAAAGCCTGCTATAAGTATCACCGAAACCATTGCCGTTATGCCAGCGAACACGTTCTTATACTCATCAAGGACGAGCTCTGAATCGGATGCGAAGATTGATACTGCGACAACACCATAGAAAATCCCAAATAATAGACCAAGTATAGATAATGCAAACAGTATCTGAAGGATAATTGGCGGCTTCGTGTAACCATTAAACCCTCCTGTCGTTGCTAGTGTCACTCCGGAAACTTGCTGAACGGCCATGGTTGCTTGGGCTTCTTGCCACCCACTGGCCACTAGACCCTCTACTATCTGTGTTGGTAGCTGGCCAGAGTCCAGCTGCGCTTGAATATATTTCTTTGTGTTGTCATCCATGGCCTTAAGTATACATTATGTAAGACTTGGGGTCGGGTTAGCTTTCGCCAAGTGTCTGCTCTAAATAGGCTGCCATAAAATCCCCTATGTCACCATCCAGCACTCTGTCAGGATCACTACTCTCCTGGCCTGTACGCACGTCCTTAACCAGTTTATAGGGATGAAGCACATAGTTACGTATCTGACTCCCCCACTCATTTGCCTGATTTGGTCCCTTTAGGTCGCTGATCTTTTCAGCGTGCTGCTCCTGCTGAAGTTGAGCCAGACGAGACCTGAGGACCTTCATAGCTGTCTCCTTATTCTGAAGCTGTGATTTTTCATCCTGGATTGCAACTACTATGCCTGTCGGAGTATGCGTAATGCGAACCGCGGAGTCTGTCGTATTGACACTCTGGCCACCGTTACCACTACTGCGGTATGTGTCTATCTTTAGCTCACTTTCATCTATGTCTACTTCACCAGGCTGGTCAATCATGGGTAGCACATCTACCTTAGCAAAGCTCGTCTGCCGCAGATTATCAGAGTTAAACGGGCTAAGTCGCACGAGCCTATGTACGCCGTGCTCAGATCGTAAGTGCCCGTATAAATACGAACTGCCTGAAACACTCATACTAACGCTCTTTAGGCCGGCCTCTTCACCGCGAGATCCATCAAGTAGCTCTACCTTTGCGCCTACTTGCTCTGCCCATCTGGTGTACATCCGCAGCAACATCTGCGTCCAGTCCTGTGCGTCTGTGCCTCCAGCACCTGCGTACAAGCTAAGTATTACATCGTAGTCGTCATACTGACCGTTGAACTTCAGTAGCTCTTTGAGCTCATCATACTCTTTGTGCAGTTCATCGACGTCAGATTCTAGCTGCTGCAAGTCTCCAGCTGATGCGATAGGTACGAGCTGCTGCAGATCCTTGGCCCGTGACTCGAGGTCCAGCCATTTCTCTGCCGAGCTACGTAACTTGGCCGCTCGCTTGGTTACTGTTTGTGCTTTGTTGCTATCAGACCAGAAGTCAGCGTTGGCTATCAGTTTGTCCAGCTCAATCAGCTCCTCGGCCATCTCATGCACACCGAGAGCGCTCATTGCACTATCGAGCTTTGCTAAGATGTCTTCTAGTTTGGATGTAATCCGTTCTACTGCCATATAGTAGACATTTTACTATAGAGCTTGTCAGCAAGCTCTTTGTCTATGTCATTACCCAAGAAACCGAGAGACCAAGTTTGCTCCTCGAATACTTTTTGGAAAGCTGCCTGCGCCCTAGTGCGTGTAACAGCTTTTATACGATCCGGGTACGAATCATGATGATCTATAAAGTCATCGTCAAAGTACCAGCCACCATAACCATTCACTAAACTACCGACGGTCTGTAGATCCCGCTGATGTTGACCTAGGGCTTTTTGCTTAGCATGCTTGAGCTCGTTCTGGGTTATGCCTCTACTTAGAACCAGTCTTACCTCTCTAACTATCAGGTCAAAAAGCGCCTCTATATTCTTTTTAGACACCTGTGCTCCAACCATCCATACCGTGTGATCATGGCCGAATCCTCTGCCCGCATCCACCCAGTAGACGAGTCCCTGGTCACGGGCCTTGCCAAGTATCCTCGAGGTATAGCCTTCGTTCATGACTTTATTCATAATCCAAAGAGCGTCACGTTCTGCCTGAGGCATCATCTTGTCTTTGTAGGTCTCAAATCTAAAGAATATGTTAGGCACCGACGACCTCTTTACAATAACCGGCTCACCGATGCTAGACACGTTTGCCTTACCTATAGTGAACCTCTCGCCACCAGGTTCTAGATTTAGCGAGTTTAGCTTACGGATAATCTGCTTCGATCTAGAATGCACATTACCGGCTATAACAAACCGCATGTTGCCTGCAAAGTGAGTTTTCTTGTGATACTTTTTGACATCTTCGAGGGTTATGTTTTTGAGTGATTTTTTGCCTTTTTGATAATTGTATCTACCGGTCCCATTTTTATTTGCCATAGCGAACATCAGAGCAACCGAGTGGTTGTTCGAGCGATCAACTAGCTCCTCTTCGACATTGCCAAATTCTGATTTAAACTCTTCGCCTGGGAAAATTGGATTGCCAATCGCAAGCACAAGCAGATCAAGAACTCTGTCCCACTCAAAATCAGCGCACTGCGCAACATACCCAACATAGTTAGAGCTCGTATAGGCGTTGCTATACGCGCCGTTCAGTTCCAGCTCTTGATTGAATCTCGGGCTGGATCTGTATTTTGTGTTTGCACCGAGTACCATGTGCTCCATGAGATGTGCCAGCTCTATTTTATCCTCGGGACAGTACCTATGTCCTGCACGAAAGACAATATCAAAGTCCATAACTGGAGCGTCAGGTACATGTATTAGCAGGCCTTTGGCTCCATTCTTTAACGTAACTTCGCGTACACTATGCTTCATATCTAAGCGACAATTCTACCAGAGGCGGTGATGCATCAAAAGCGTAGGAGCTATTAAACCAGGGACTAGCCCGCAGAGAGATGCGAATTAGTCCTAAGCTTCCCTGATTTTTTCAGCTGTCTTTTTTAACCAATCGGCATCAGCCATATCTGCAGGTTCATGGGTCGAGATGTAGCCCTCGTACTCTGTAAAAAACTTATCGTCATGATGATTAAACTGCCTCCATTCACTACCAGCAGTTGCATGCAGAGGTATTAGCTTGGCGTGCAGGTGATCGACACCGTAACCCTCGAATACCATAGCGCAGCGTTCCACCTCTTTGTAGACCGAACTTATTTTCTGAGCGACCTGCCGAGCAGCTGCGACTAGCTTGGTGGTTACTTGCTCGTTAGCCTCTGCAAAGTTACTTGGGTGGTGTTCTTTGGGTATAACGACGCTGAAGCCCTCTGTATTTGGCCACAGGGTCAAAAAAGCTAAATGGTCCCCATCTTGCCAAATCTCATAGCAAGGCACATCACCAGCAACGATTTTACAAAACACACAATCTTTCATGAGTGTATTGTATCAGCTCGCTGGCAAGGCTAACTAGTTTGTTTTTGGCGCAAGGTTTTAGCGTTATACACATAACCACCCGGCCTTAACGAATGTATTGCTAGGGCTGATATCGAACTAGCCCTCGGGGCTTCACCCAGTAGAGTCATGCCTAGCCCAGGCTCCACTGAACCAGTAACTGCCAGATCAAAATTACTCGGAAACGCTGAACCACTAACATCTGTCGCTCTGATATCTAGTTCGTGTACTCTCGTAACTTTACTGTCATAGGCTGGTTGAGATATGGCACCTTTTAACAAATATACCTCAGCACCTAATGCCGCTGCTGCCACTGCAAATGTAGGCTGTACTGAATAGTTAGCGTCAAGTATCCTTTTTCCACCCAAGACTTTACTCTGCCGTAAGCGCGCCACGACCTTGTTATGGTCTCCCTTGAGCATCTTGTCATCCAGCTCTGCGAGTAGTGCAAGCGCAACAACTAGCTGCCGTGAGGAGCGGCCTGTGTTAAACCCAGCTGATCCAGTACCGATAGCTCCTTCTATCTCCGTAAAACCATCGATAACGGGATCGTCTTTGTGAAACTGGTGGCCTGCTGGCCACATATCTATAGCACCCGCTACATTTCGCGCGGACTCTGGTATGCTTGCTCTAACTAACAGACTCTTACTCATAAGTAGTTACAAGATAACAAAATCAACCCACAGTGCAAGCATGAGCGGTTTATGCGGCAGGTTCTGTTTCGTAATTCAGGTTTTATGCAAAGGGCTCACTAGCTTATACTCTGACGTATGAAATATCTCGCTGGAATAGTCCCAGGGTCACTACCTATTCTCCGAAAAGACATCAATGCTCGTCCCAAAGAAGAGCTCAATATTATCTGGCATGACGATAGCATGCTAATGATTGAGAGCAATTTGCCGCAGACAAAACTACTCGGTATAAGCTACTTCACAAATCTATACCAGGCGGTTGAACCGGGAGCTACACGTAACATGACTGGCAGCTACAGGCTCAACTATCTGCGGGATGGTTCACCCGTAAAAATGCCGACAAACGCATCCGCACATCTAGACGAAATCAATGCCAATAAAAAGCTGATGTCTGAAACTCACCGTGCTGATCATCACTTTGTAATCCATGAACGACCGAACCTAGAGCCTACAGTCAGCATCAAACTAAGTGGCTCGACTCCCTCCGAGGATGGGCGGCTTAGCCCACAGGTCGCACAGATTCTATGTATGTACGCCGGGCTCAAACACAAACACACGCTACTAGATCCATTCGCTGGCACGGGCGCCATTCCTTACCAGGCAGCAACGTCTTTTGGAGTAACCGATATCACCGCGAGTGATCCTGATGCATCTATTAATCGTTTTGATCACACATATATCACCTGGATCTCTAAAGATGTCAGCGAGATTAGTGGCAGTATAAAAAGTGAATCCATAGACAAGATTATTACCGACCCGCCATGGGGCAACTACCGTGATCAATCAGACGCCCACCTACATGAACTGTATTCGTTACTTTTAGATCTATCCATGCATGCACTAAAGCCGGGAGGAGTGCTAGTAGTACTTACTGGCTGGGCGGGCTTTGAAGAGCTAAATACAAATCAAATGGAGCATATTTCCGACTTAAGCATCCTTGTTAATGGCAAGAAAGCTACTATTCACAAACTCCGCAAACCATCTTAACCGAGAGTAAAGCTACTGTTTATTTCTTGCGTGATTTTTTCTTGTTGCGTTTTTCTTTTTTACGAGCAGCTTTCTTCCTTGCCGCCTTTTTCTTGGCCACTGCTTGTTCTTTTTTGCGCGTTTCTTTGAAATCTTTTTCGTCGACTTCTTGTTGGTCGAGAATCTGGTCGGCGTTATCTACAGCGGCCCTGGCTGCCCGTGTTAGTTCTGTTTCGGTTGGATGATTGAGCTGTGCCTCGGTAACGGGCTGCGCGTGCATCAGTGCGCGTATAACCTCTCTCCGCAGTGTGATCTGCATCTCATCGTAGAGGACTTGTGCCTGACGTCTGTACTCTACTAGCGGGTCGCGCTGGCCAACACTCAGCCATTTGATCCCCTGTTGCATATGCTCCATGCTCTCGAGGTGCTGCATCCAGAGTGTATCGAGAACCTGGAAGTAAATATCGCGCTCTACTTCGCGCAGGATATCTGCACCGAACACCGATTCTTTGTTGTCGTATAGCTCGCCTGCCTCTTGACGGAGAACGGTCGCGAACTTGTCAGCCTCTGCATCAAACAGTATATCAAGTGTCTGCTCG